>CAYMKE010000082.1:0-7283 GCA_964390955.1 uncultured Bacteroidales bacterium
TCGTTATCGAACATTATGATCCAAACACTTGACTTTATAGACGGACACTATTTAGTGCGAATTATAAAGCTTATTCTTCCAATTCAACTCTGTTGACGGATTCCACTCCTTCAACCTCTAAAATATCACCAATCAAATTATTAATATCTTTTGTATTGTGTACATATATATCAATATTACCTTCAAATAATCCATCAAAACTGTCAAAATTGATTGACCGTATATTGATTGAGAGTTGTTTGGATAATAATGCGGTAATGTTGCTGTAAATATCGGTTTTGTTAATTCCTTTAATGT
The DNA here is from genome assembly GCA_964390955.1 of uncultured Bacteroidales bacterium. Lineage (GTDB taxonomy): Bacteria > Bacteroidota > Bacteroidia > Bacteroidales > JBBRXJ01 > CAYMKE01. Next base: position 298 of record CAYMKE010000082.1, read on the forward strand.
TAATACGGACCAGGAAAGAAAGCATTTTACTGGTTTTCCATTTTACTTCAATGATCTGGTTTCCTTTTTGAGACATCAGGCGTACGGCTTTTGAACAATTCCTTTTATGAATCACCACATGGTTGGGAGAAGAAAGGTAACCAATTACCTCATCCCCGGGGATCGGTTTGCAACAATTGGCTATATTATAAGATATCTTTTGATGATCTGTTTCATTATCAATAATGATTTGATTTTGATTTTGAATTGTTCCTTTCGTTGTATTGTTGATCTTTAACACTTTGCGTTTGTTTTTTGACCTTGAAATTTGTAATTCCCAGTAACGGATCCATTTGTTTCGACGTTTCTTTTTCAATTCTTTTTTTAAATTATCCAATTGAATTCTCCCCTCTCCTATTTCTGAGAAGAGTTCTTTTTTGGATTTTACATTATACACATATAATAGCTTGCGATAAAGATTATTATCAATCGGTATATCCAATTCTTCCAATTTTTTATTAAGATGTGTTTTACCTAACTTATTCTTTTTCTTATTTTCATTATTGATATTCTTTTTGATCTTTGTCTTGGCTTTTGCAGTTACAACATTATCTAACCATTCTTCATTTAACGAACTTTTATTGCTGGATGTTAATATCTCTACCTGGTCGCCATTTTTTAGTTTATAATTTAACGGTACAAGCTGGTGGTTAATTTTTGCAGCAATGGCTTTATCACCAATATCTGTGTGGATTTCATAAGCAAAGTCAAGAACTATTGAATCCTGTGGGAGTGTTATAATATGTCCTTTAGGTGTAAAAACAACTATTTCGTCAGAAAATAAATTCATTTTAAATTCATCCATAAATTCAGAAGGGTCATCGGCAGAGCTTTCAAATAATTCTTTTACTTTAGTTACCCATTTAATCAATTCACTTTCTTCGCTTTCGCTTTTGTATTTCAATGAAGCTGCCAGCCCTCTTTTGGCTATTTCCTGCATTCTCTCAGAACGTATCCTTATTTCCACCCATTTTCCATCCGGTCCCATAAATGTTGCATGAAGCGATTCGTATCCATTGGCCCTGGGTTTGGTAACATAATCATATATTTTATCGGGTTTGGGCATATAAAAATCAGAAATTATAGAGTAGATATTCCAGCATTGTGCTTTTTCGGGAATATCGGGCCTGGATTTAAAAACAATGGTAATGATAATAAGGTCATATATCTCATCAAACGACATTCCCAAATCCTGCATATTTTGCCATATCGTATATATTGAGCGGGGCTCCCGGTTGATGCAGTACGAATAATTTTCCTCTTCAAACCTGCTTTTTAACGGGCTTACAAAATTATCTATATAATATTTCCTGGTCTTTTCCCTTTGTTCAATTTTGGATTTGATCTCATCATATACTTCAGGATACCTGTACTTAATGCTTAAATCCTCAAGTTCTCTTTTGATTGAAAAAAATCCAAGTCTGTATGCTATAGGCGCAAACAAATATATACTTTCCCCGGCAATTTTTAATTGTTTGTGTTTTGGCAATGAATCAAGGGTCCGCATATTATGTAACCGGTCTGCCAGTTTAATAAGGATTACATAAACATCATCTGACAATGTATGAATCAGATGCCTGAAATTCTCAGCCTGCAATGAATGTTGGGTATTAAATACTTCTGATATTTTTGTAAGTCCGTTAACAAGCACTGCAATCCTTTCTCCAAAATCATTTTTTATATCTTCTATGGTATACGATGTGTCTTCAACTACATCATGAAGCAGGGCGGCAGAAATGGCTTTCGCATCCAGTCCAATTTCCCTGATGGCAATCTGGGCAACTTTTATCGGGTGAATAATATATGGTTCACCTGATTTTCTTTTGACACCCTGGTGAGCATTGTATGCAAATATGAAGGCTTGATGCACCAATTCCTTGTCTTGCTGATTAAAGTATTGATCGCAATCTTCAGCAAACTCTTTATAATATTCCTGTACAATGGCTTCTTTTATTTCTGGTATTGCGAGCATCAATCTAATATTGTTATAAAATTCACAAAATAAAAAAAAAGTATTAAAATTATATATCTATATAAATATTTATTTAAATATAAAAAAATTTTCATGAAGAAATAAACAAATAAAAAAAACTTTTTATCAAAGTTACTTTTTTATTACACGACTTAAATCATCATTTAAGTATTTTTTTATCCCAAAAGCTCAAATTCAATTATAATTTGAGCAAGAATGATGAAGTTATACTTAAGAAATTAATGATCATGGATAAAATACTGTAATATGACCTGATTTTTCGATAATCTCGTCACCAGAAGTAACAATATGAATGGAATACGCATACACCCCTTCTTCCACCCTGTCTCCATTGAAAGTCCCATCCCATGTATCAAGGGGGTCTTCTGTTTCAAACAACTTCACTCCTTTCCTGTTATATATAACCAATAAATATGTTTTAGGAATAAAGTCAAAATATACTTTAAATGTCTCGTTTTTGCCGTCTCCATTTGGAGTCATTGCATCAGGTATGTGTATTTTAGGCATGACAGGAGTACAGGCCCGATTTGAAGTTACACTTGTTGTTCCAAGATGATTGGAGTCAGTGGTGGTTATATAATAACAAAATTCATCCTGTTTATTATTATATATCAGGTATTCAAAATCATCAGTGTATGAGGTATTCGAATAACTGTTTTCCAGTTCCTGCATATCCTGCCCCGAAGTTCTTATAATAGTGTATTTTTTTTCCGGTTGAATAGCCGGTTTATATTGATTCCAGTCCAGTAAATTTGTATAATTATTATTTACAGCAGTTAATAAAATATTATTTGCCGGAGCCGAATATTTTACTTCTTTCCCACATATATTAACCGCGGCAAGTTTAAAATAAAATACACCGGATGTTACATCAATTGTATTGTCCGTGTACGTAAAATGATTCTGGACATTGGTAAATTCTTTTATTTTCTCAAACCCGTCAGCATATAAATTTGACCTCAATAAATGGTATTTACTGATTTCAGCATTGGAATCAATGGTGAATTCCAGCCTGGCCGCTTCATCTACTACAGAAACACTGCTGAATATTGTATCCGGCACCCTGGGCATACGGATATATTGTTCTGTTTTATAGGATGTTGATTCATATAAATCATTACTTATAGCTTTTATATAAAAAGCATAATTTGTATTGATCGAGGCATTTAAATAATTATAAACCGTATCGGCTGTTACATCTATGCAGGTATCACTATAAAAATCATATATTTGGTATTCTGCCACACCATTTTCCCATCCATTATATGGATTCCAGAATATTTTTAATGCAGAACGACAGGTATCATATTGCATTGAAGGAACCATTGGTGTATGATGCGTCGAAGTGTTGCTGTAATTATCCGAAGAATCAACCGCTACCAATGCATATCCCCTTTGTATATTTTGGTTCACATTAAATGTATACGTGGTATCATATCCCAAAATCGGGTCATCCTCATTTATATGGTATGATGGTCCTCCTCCTTCTGAGCCATATGATATTAAATACTTTTCAACATCAGGAGAAACACTTGGCTCCCAGTCAAAACTCATGTCCCCTGTCACCGGGTCTACTGTAATCGCGTGAACAACGGGTGTTTTTGGTTTTGAGAGATACACGTTCATTATATTGAAACAAAATAATATGATAAAAACAATAAACTTTTTCATGCTATTTAAAAATTCGTCTTTATAGAAGTCCCCTTTAAGATAACCTAAAAATCAATTTCTTATTTTGTAATTTTAGAAAAGACTAAATAATATTATTTTCCTTTAATGCCTGGCATATTTTTTCAAAAATGTCATTTGGATGCAACATAGTATATTCATCATGATTGCACCGGATTTTGAGCGTCTTTTTATTTGTTTCGCACTGCCACAGATACATTTGTTTCACTTTTTCCTGAAATGAAATATCCGATTCATGTATGTCTTCTTTTCCTTTTAAATATTCTCTGTTGTCGCCTTGCCTGTTATTATTGAGTTTTTCTCTTACAAATGCAATCGGGGCATCTAAAAATAAATTTAACGTGGGTTGGGGAATTCGGTAATATTCATATTCAAGATATTCTATCCATTGTTTAAGTTTTTTTCTGTCTTCTTCATTATTTAATTTCGCACACTGAAAAGCAATGTTCGAAACAACATACCTGTCTGCCAGCACCAGAATATCTCGTTCAATCCACTGGTTCAATTTATCTTTAAAATCCCACCTGTCTCCTGCATAAAGTAACGCAATAATATATGGGTTTACCTGTCCCAAATCGCCAAATTCGCCCCGCAGGAAACGTGCAACCATTTCACCAAAAACACCTTCTTCTGTACGAGGAAAATGAATGTACCGGAATGGTATATCCTGCGAATCAAAAAACTCTTTTAATAATTTGACCTGTGTTGATTTACCGGATCCATCCAATCCTTCTACTACTAATAAACTCATGATAATTTATTTCTAATTTTAAACTCATTCACTGATCTTCTTTCATGTGGTCATAAAAACCGCTTTGTCTTTTTTATTATTTTTGGAATCTAATCTTATACATCCTATGCAACGAAGTAAAGATACATTTTTTTCAAAAAAACAAAGTATAAATATAAAGAAGAAAATATATGATTTATCTACTCCTAAAATCATGGGGATCATCAATATTACACCTGATTCATTCTATGACGGGGGGAAAACTGAACGTAAAGAACAAATCCTTCAACAAGCCCGGACACATATAGATGATGGGGCCGATATTCTTGATATTGGCGGATACTCCTCAAGGCCGGGAGCACAAAATATTTCAGAAAAAGAAGAGCGTTCCAGGATTATCCCGGCTATTGAAGTTATCAAAAAGCATTTTCCCGGTATTGTTATTTCACTTGATACATTCAGGGCTTCTATTGCGAAAGATATGGTAAATGATTATAATATCGATATCATCAATGATATATCCGCAGGGAACATGGATGATAATATGTTTAAGACCATCGCAAATTTAAACATTCCTTATATTATGATGCATATGAAAGGGGTTCCGCAAAACATGCACAATATGGCACACTATGACAATATGCTAAAAGAAATTATTTACTTTTTTTCTGAAAAAATAAGAATGCTGAAATTATCTGGTGTAAAAGACATTATCATTGACCCGGGATTTGGTTTTGGCAAAAATATAGATCAAAATTTTACATTGCTCAGAAATCTTGACGTGTTCAACTTTTTTGAACTTCCTGTACTGGTTGGATTATCCAGAAAATCCATGATATACAAAACCCTGCATTCTGATCCAGGAAATGCACTAAACGGGACAACGGTTTTACATACCCTGGCATTGCTCAAAAATGTGAATATCCTAAGGGTACATGATGTGAAACAAGCGAGAGAAACAGTTATATTAATGAATAAATTCCTTGCAAATACTTAATAACTCACTGCTCTTTTATAAACTTTTCCTAAATTTGTATTTATGATAGCAGAAATAACAGCACACCAGTTTTGTATGATTCCGGGTTTCATCAGTATCAGGATACTTGATATTATTGACATAATATTAGTCGCTTATCTGATGTACAGGATATATACATTGATTGAAGGAACGGTTGCCATAAATATTTTCATTGGCATATTTTCAATATATCTTTTTTGGCTTGTCGTGAAAACCCTGAATATGGAATTATTAAGTTCAATATTAGGGAACGTCATTGGTGTCGGGGTAATTGCCCTGATTATCGTATTTCAGCAAGAAATCCGGCGTTTTTTATTAATGGTTGGCAATCAATATTTCACAAACAGAAGATACTCTCTTCAAAAACTGGTATCCTTTAACATACGTTCAACAACAGATATTAAATCCAAAGAAATTGTCAAAGGCTGCATTAACATGTCCAATAATTATGTTGGTGCATTGATTGTAATAGCACGAAAATCCCAGTTAAAAATGTATGCCGAAACAGGTGATATCATTAATGCAGAAACTTCTAACCGGCTGCTTGAGAGTATCTTTGCTTATAAAAGTCCAATGCACGATGGGGCTGTAATCATAATTGGTGACAGAATATATGCAGCACGTTGTATTTTGCCGGTATCTGCAAATGTAAATCTTCCTCCTTATTTTGGGATGCGTCACAGAGCAGCGATTGGAATTACCGAAAGCACAGATGCATTTGTCATTGTAATTTCTGAAGAACGTGGCGAGATATCAATCGCCGAAGCAGGTAAAATACATACAAATATAAGCCCGAGACAGTTACTTAAAGTACTGGATGATAAATTCATCAGTAAATAGTGCTTGGGACATCATGTCCGCTAACCTCGTCAGGTTCGATAAAAAAACAATCTTTCACGTGATTAAACTTTCAGGATTACCTTAGTTAACCGTTTTTTCTCTTGTATATAACAAATGAGATAACTGGTTTCTGATTTGAGGAATCAGGTCTCTGCCGTTCAATTTCTTCCCATTCGTCAAATTCAATTTTTGGGAAAAAGGTATCCGCATCTTCTGTATTTACATGTATCCAGGTAATATACATTGTATTAGAAAGGTTTATAAATTCTTTATAGACAGTGGCCCCTCCTATTATAAAATTCTCGTTCTCTTTATCCATTTGATCAATAGCCTCTTCAACAGAATGGACAACGGTACAACCAGGAAAATTTTGTTTAGCATCATGAGTGATAACTATATTTTTACGTCCGGGAAGAGGTGCCCCGGGCAATGAATAATATGTTTTTTTGCCCATTACGATACAATGTCCGGTGGTGATTCTTTTAAATCGTTTTAAATCTTCCGGTATTCGAAAAAGTAAATCATTGTCTTTTCCCAATGCAAAATTTTCTGTAATAGCAGCTATAATGGATATGTTCATTACTAAGTTTCTAAGTTTCTAGGTTTCTAAGTTACTAAGTTTCTAAGTTACTAAGTTTAGAGGTTTGGAGGTTTTTTTCATTTTTACATTTAACTAT
>CAYMKE010000082.1:7383-12239 GCA_964390955.1 uncultured Bacteroidales bacterium
CTAAGTTACTAAGTTTAGAGGTTTGGAGGTTTTTTTCATTTTTACATTTAACTATACAGATATCTCTCCTTTAATATGTGGATGCGGATTATAATGTACTAACCGGAAATCATCAAATGTAAAATCAAAAAGGTTTTTTTTAGCAGGATTTAGCTTCATCATCGGTAAGCTCCTGGGTGAGCGTGTTAATTGTAATTGAACTTGCTTTAAATGATTTTTATAAATATGTGCATCACCAAAGGTATGGACAAATTTACCAGGCTTATAGCCTGTTGTCTGGCACATCATAAGCAAAAGCATTGAATATGAAGCAATATTAAATGGTACGCCTAAAAATAAGTCTGCACTGCGTTGATAAAGCTGGCAGGATAAATGTCCTTCCGAAACATAAAATTGAAATAACACGTGACAAGGCGGGAGCGCCATTTTATCCAATTCCCCAACATTCCATGCATTTACAATATGCCTTCTTGAATGTGGATCGTTTTTTATATTATTGATAACCTTTGATAACTGGTCAATATGCTTTCCATCCGGTGTTGGCCAAGACCTCCATTGATAACCATAAATATGGCCAAGATCTCCATATTCATCTGCCCATTCATCCCAAATATGAACATTATGATCATGTAAATATTTAATATTGGTTTCCCCCTTTATAAACCATAATAATTCATGAATGATTGATCGTAAATGCAATTTTTTTGTGGTAAGCAACGGAAACCCTTTTTGCAGGTCAAAATGCATCTGGTATCCGAATATAGTCTTTGTTCCTGTTCCTGTACGGTCTGTTTTTTCAACGCCTTCTTCTAATACATATGATAATAAATCTAAATATTGCTTCACAAGGATATATTTACGTTAAATATTTTTTAAATATTTCTAATAGTTTGTCCTGTTCAATAGGTTTCGGGATAAATTCATCGAACCCGAGTTGTTTTGCTTCTTCCATATCTTCATCCGAACATGCACCCGTAAATGCCAATACCGGAACATTCGCATCTATTTGTCTGATGGCCAAAAAAGTCTGTATCCCGTTCATATTGGGCATAAATAAATCTGTCAATACAATATCCGGTTTATAATCACTGAATTTTTCAACAGCTTCCTTGCCATCACGGGTTAACAAAAAATCATACCCACTTTCTTCAAGAATAAGTTCCATAAGCTTTCTGCTCTGTGGATCGTCTTCTGCTACAAGCACTTTTTTCTTCATTGTTTATAAATTTATATATACGAAAAAATAGTCTGATTTTTTTCAAGCTTTATTATTTAACAGCTTAAACGAAAAATATTCATGAAATAAAATTATTAAAAAAATCCGGTTACATCCAAAAAAAAAAGTAAAAATAAAAAATTAATCACTCGACTTTTTTATGGACACTAAATATTTAATGTCATTTTGTTCATTTTTAATGATAAATTTTCTGAGCTACCCTGTTTACTTCATTTGTAAAATCTTCGGCAAGAAATGCAATAAAATCAGATTGTGCTAAAGCTGATGATACTGCTACACCGTACAGGCCGGTTTGCATTATGGGTTCAATATCATTGATATTAATTCCCCCTACCCCAATAATTGGAATGTCAATTTTTTCGTTCCTGCATTTTTGAATTATTGTTTTATATCCTTGTAATCCTAATACAGGACTTAAACCGGACTTTGTATGGGTGAAACGGTATGGCCCAAGGCCAATATAATCTACAATACCATATAACTCTTTTATCATTTCAAAAGAATCAGCAGTACCTCCTATAATGACTTCGTCTCCTAATATTTCCCGGGCTTTTAACGGATGCATATCATGTTTTCCAAGATGAACTCCATGAGCGCCGATCTCTGCTGCTAAATCTACGTGATCATTAATGATTAATTTGACATTATACATATCTGCTATTTCAAATGTTTTTTCGGCCAATGTTTTGATTTCGCGAATTCCTTTATTTTTAATTCTTAGCTGTATGAGATCAATATATCCTTTGCATGCTTCACGTGCCAGTTTAGGGTGGTCAATGCCATAAACATCCTGTGTAATAAAATGTAAGCGTGGTAAATCTTTAGACATAGTTTAATTATTATTCAACAAATGATGTAAGCCCAATTTCGTTTTACTGCTCAACAAAAAATACTCCACATATTTTTTAGCCATTTTGCATGCCTGGGGAATTGAATGCCCCTTTGCAAGGAATGTTGTAACAGAAGATGAAAACACACAACCTGACCCATGCTTTTCATATCCCGGGTATATCTTACCTTTAAAGGTAATTTTATTTTGTTGATCAAAAAAAACATCCTGAATCTGATCATCTTCAACGATCATTGCTTTAACTAAAAAATCGCATGTATTATGTTTTTTAATAAAATCATTCAATTGTATTGTAGAAATTCCCAATAATTCAAGTATAAAATCTATTTCATCAGTATTGGGAGTGATTAATGTAATCTCTTTAAGAATTTGCAATAATGTATCTTTATTCCACTGTTCATGAAATATGTAACCGGCGCTTGCTTTGATCACAGGATCCCAAATAATATTTACGTCATTGTTTGTTTTTTTCAAATGCCGTATCAACATATATAAAACATTTTCATCCTGTATAAGTCCTATCTTCACATATTCAACAGGGTATTTTTTCTGTAAAAGTGTGAGTTGTGAGAGTATGTCTTTTGGAGTAATCCATTTTAATCCTGCAAATTCACTTTCATTCTGAAATGTAATGGCACTGCAAATGCCTAATCCATACCCTCCAATGTTTTCTATTGTTTTCATATCTGCAAGCAATCCGGCTCCGCCACTTGGATCAAATCCTGCAATGCTGATTATATAAGGGGTGTTTAGATTCATGTTTTACCTGTTTATATAAATATCTCCACCCATTTTTTTAAATTTTTCAGAGTGATTTTTCAGTTCTTTTACATCATGAGATGATTTCATTGCACAGAAATTAGCACCGCACATTGAGCAAAAATGTGCTCTCTTACTGCCTTCGTCCGGTAATGTCTCGTCATGATATTGCAGTGCGGTTTCCGGATCAAATGATAAATGAAACTGGTCTTTCCATCTGAATTCAAAGCGTGCTTTACTCATGGCATTATCCCTAATTTGTGCACCCGGATGTCCTTTCGCGAGGTCTGCTGCATGAGCAGCTAATTTATATGCTATTACGCCATTCTTAACATCTTCTTTATTTGGTAATCCTAAATGTTCTTTAGGGGTAACATAACATAACATTGCAGCGCCATACCAGCCGATCATTGTGGCACCAATAGCTGAAGTAATATGATCATAACCAGGAGCAATGTCTGTTGTGATAGGGCCCAGAGTATAAAAAGGAGCTTCCATGCATTCTTTTAATTGACGGTCAACATTTTCTTTGATCAAATGTACCGGAACATGGCCAGGGCCTTCAATAATAGCCTGTACATTTTTAGACCTGGCTATTTGAGTCAATTCACCAAGTGTTGCCAGTTCGGCAAATTGTGCTTTATCATTTGCATCAGCAATAGACCCGGGCCTTAACCCATCGCCTAATGAAATACCAACATCATAAGCAGCCAAAATATCACATATTTCATTAAAATGTGTATATAAAAAATTTTCTTTTTGTTTAAGCATACACCATTTAGCCATAATTGCCCCGCCCCTGGAAATAATACCTGTCATTCTGTTTGTAGTATAAGGAATATAACTCCAAAGCAGCCCGGCATGGATTGTAAAATAATCAACACCTTGTTCTGCCTGTTCTATCAATGTATCTTTATATATTTCCCAGTTCAATTGTTCAATATCCCCACCAATTTTTTCAAGGGCCTGGTATAATGGAACGGTTCCAACCGGGACAGGAGAATTCCGAATGATCCATTCCCGCGTTTCGTGAATACGTGCTCCGGTAGAAAGGTCCATAATGGTATCAGCCCCCCATCGAAATGCCCAAACCGCTTTTTCCACCTCTTCTTCAATACTTGAAGTGGTTGGCGAATTGCCAATATTGGCATTGACTTTGACCAAAAAATTCCTTCCGATGATCATTGGCTCCACCTCGGGATGGTTAATATTGGCAGGGATGATGGCACGCCCGGAAGCTATTTCTTCCCGGACAAATTCTGGTGTGATTTCACGGGGAATGTTAGCGCCAAATGATTCCCCCGGGTGCTGTGATAAAACAGACTGATCTTTATACCTGCTAAGCTGCTGGTTCTCACGGATTGCAACATATTCCATCTCTGGTGTTATAATGCCTTGTTTTGCATAATGGTATTGACTTATTGAGGCCCCTTTTTTGGCCCGGAAAGGCGTTTTATTATAATGGGTAAAACGAAAATCGTCCAATGATTTATCCTGCAATCGTGTATTACTATATTCAGATGATAATGAATCCAATGTTTCAATATCTTTATTTTTTTTTATCCACTCTTCCCTGATACGCGGCAATCCTTTCCTTATATCAATATCTATTGCCGGGTCTGTATATACTCCTGTGGTATCATATACATATACCGGTTCGTTTTGTATCCGGTTTCCATTTGCATCAATGGTATCTGATAAGTTAATTTTACGAAAAGGAACATGAATTGAAAAGTATTCACCCGGAATATAACTTTTCTGTGAACCAGGAATAGGCGATCCTGTGATTTCGATCTTTTGGGTTGATGACATATTCAATAATTATCTTTGGTGAAAATTTAATATAAAAAAACGGGGAATGAGATATATTCTGCTTTTTCCCTACACCGGTATTAACCGGATCAGGTTCAAAGGGTATGATCTCAGCCGCTTATATTGGCACCCCTGTCTATAATTAGTGTTTGTCTATAATGTCCGCTAACTTCGTTACGCTTGCCCCAAAATTGCTCA
>CAYMKE010000083.1:0-12088 GCA_964390955.1 uncultured Bacteroidales bacterium
CGGCTCAGTAATATCTTCGGTAATGGTAATACTGGTATCATGACTACAGCCATTAGGAGAATCAGTTATGGTAACTGAATAAGTTCCCTGGCTGTTGACATTCAGTGTGCTCGCTGTGCTGCCGCCTGTCCATTCATAATTAGCTGTTCCACTAACAATACTGCTACTGGCATCAAGGGTGATGCTCGTGGTATCACAATTGAGTTCGGTGCCGGGACTACTTACTATGATAGCAACAGGAAGCGGATTGACTGTTACTGTTATATCATCCGATCCTGAACAACCATTGTTATCTGTTACAGTGTAAGTTAAATTATATGTTCCGGAACTTAATGTAGTGAATTCAGGTGTTTGGATATCTATTGCTGATAAAGGCCCGTTATCTCCTGTCCAGGCATGTGCTGTCCAAGATCCGGAGCCTCCGGAAGGATTTCCATCCAAATTCAGTGTATCTCCAGCACATAATACGGCAGGATCCGGGGTCACTGATGTCGTCGGGTTATCATATACAGTAATTGTAATTGCATCAGACCCAATACATCCATTGTCATCAGTAACAGTATACGTTAAATTGTATGTGCCGGACGCTGAGGGGATAAACTGAGGAGTTTGAACATCCGTTGCAGACAATGGCCCCGTGTCGCCTGTCCAGGCGTGCGTCACCCACGATCCGGAGCCTCCGGAAGGATTTCCATCCAAATTCAATGTATCATTAACACATAATGTAGCCGGGTCTGGAGTTATGGCAGCAGTGGGCAATGGATTCACTGTAACATTTGCATCATCCGTATCCGTACATCCCTTTGTATCTGTGACTGTTACGGTATAGGTTGTGTTTGCAGCAGGGTTCACAGTTATAGAATCTGTAACGTCTCCTGTTGACCAAAGGTAACTACAACCTCCTGTGGCTTTCAATCCTGTTGTATCACCCGAGCAAATACTTTCATCAGGGCCTGCATTTGCTATCGGCCCAATGCCATCATTGATTGTAAAGGAAGTTGAATCAAGGCATTCATTATTGTCTTCCACAACTACCTTGTAGGTGCCTGCTGTCAATCCGGTCTGGTCTTCCGCAGAAGGAGACAATCCTGAGCCATCAGATGTTGTCCAGGTAAACGTATAAGGTTCATCGCCATTTTCTGTTTCAATGTCTATGGCACCGTCACTTCCACCGGGACATGTGACATCGGTTGTGTATGAATATTTTGTCTGTTTATAAGAAGTATCTCCCAGGGAAATGTGCCGGATATAAATTGTAGCACATGATATGGTATCAACAAGGCTTGCCCAGTTAAGATGATCTATTATTGATATATCTATATTCCATGCACTGGACAGATCATACTCATAAGATTGCCATTCGGTGGTGAAACTGGGTTTGTATTGTGACCAGGTAGAATTACCGGCTGTATCCCTTACCCTGAATTGAATGCCTCCTGTCAAATCACGGCTGGCACGTGCTTCAAAATAAACAAAGGGGGCGGATGTGACATCTATATGCGTGCTGTCAAAGAATAAGTTTACGTTCGACCATTGTCTCCAAGCATTTTCAATGTGAAGCATGCCGTCACTTTGTGTTAGGTTTATGTTGCTCCAGGTTTCTGTTTCCAAGTGAAACACATCTGTTTTGCTATGATTTGCCCCATTAAAATTATCTATAAACTTGTTCCCCGAATATTCATACCAGCCTGAAGACGTATCTGCAATTAAGTTGGCCGGACATCCACAGTTGATATCCACATTGACAGGTTCGATGTCTGCGCATGGTTCATTGCCAAGTTTAATATAATAGGTGCCGGATGTGGTTACGCTGTCGGGGTTGCTGAGTTCTGTGGTGGCAGAAGCATCTTCCCAATAGGTATAATTTGCTGCATCAGTACTCCATATTTCAATAAAATTTAATTCACCTCCGTCACTATTAGAGGCTTGTATAACCTCAATATATCCATTTGTAACTGTTAATGTTGGGGATTCGGGTTGGGCAGTAAATGTTGCTCCGGCACATGGTGTGACTTGTTTGGTGTCAAATGTTACAGTAGCATATTCGTCTGCAGCCAGATTAACATTATCTATTAAAGTATGAGAGGTGCCTGTTGACCCATCTCTTACAGTTAAGGTATGATTATGAGAATACTGAGCATCTCCCATAGAGGCGACAAATTTATAATCGCCATTTGGTACATCCACTCTAAATATTATATCACCAGGACCGCTTTTAACTCCAATATTTTGATCATACAATTCTTCTCCACACGGGCAACTATTCCTGTTATTGGGAGAACCATCAATATCGTCAGTTTCGGTATATCCGTGTCCTTGTGCCGCAGAATAAGTGAAGTTAGCACCACCCTGTTCTACTTTAATATAATTTTCGGTTTCATTATATAAATTCGTCGTATAGCTATCTGCACCAAACGCATACGCTTTAAATAAAGAAGAACCGGAACTTTCACCTCCTGTACTACCGGAAGTAATGGATGTATCTGTAAGGTCAACAGAAGGGCATGCGGGTTCTGGATCTGTGATGACCAAATCAATGTATTCTCCAACGGTTACATCTATTGTATCGCTTCCCTGACAGCCGGCGTCATCGGTAACAGAATAAATCAGGTTATATGTTCCGGATGTGGTTGTAGTAAAATCGGGGTTGACAATTCCGGTAGATGTTAAAGGGCCTGTATCACCTGTCCAGGCATGTGTTGAATAGGTTCCACTTCCTCCGGAAGGATTGCCGTTCATAGATAATATGTCGCCGCCACACATTTCTGCGGGGTTCGGAGAAACAGAAGGGGTGGGATTTGTATATACATTGATGGTGGCTGTATTGATTAAGTCATTATCACATATATCTTCAGGCACCATTTCAATGGTTCCGGCACTGTCAATTTCCTGGTATGAGTCACCATCTGTCCAATTTCGCTGGCCTACACTTGGTGTTCCGGGTTCGGCAAAATCAAGGTATGCATCAAATTTCATTGAAGAAGGAACTGCAGCATATCCCAAATCGGCCCAGGCAATACGAATCTCTACACTCCATACATTATTAATAGTGTCTTTATAGGAAGCATGGTCATAAAACGGTGGATAATGATTAGCATCATACGGTACAGTTTGTTGGCTGGCCTGGCCATCACAGTCCACAATCAATTTTATCCCATCCTCATCTGTACCGTCTCCATCTTGATCTACACCGGTACCGGCTTGTATCACAAATTCTACTGCATCATTTCTATGCAATGTTGTGGTGTCTGTAATAGGTGCTGCGGGGGTAGACCCATCCTGAATACGTGCAGACAAATACAAATATGTATTATCATATAATCCTCCCCACTGTGCATTGTATGTAGTATCCGGTGGCGGATCACCCCAGTTTTCATTTGGATAAGGGCCTAATAAATGCCACGCTGATTCGTCCGGTACTCCATCTAATGTAGGAGCTGTAGATGTTTCAAAAATGGCTACATTTCCAGGTGTAGAGGGACTGGGAAAGGCTTTAAATCTTATTGTATTTGCACCGGCACTCAATTGAATAGCAGGTATGAGTAAATCGAGGTCACTTCCTGTACCTTCTTTCATTTCACTTACAGCCGTATCTCCAATATACGCCTGATAATAAACACCTGATTCCGAGTTTTGAACGGTTGAAATCCCATAATCGCCAAAACAAATATTTTCCCCATTGACAGGCAATGTTAAATCCGGGCATTGTGAATATAAATTGCTTTGGACTAAAATAAATCCAAGCAACAAACCAATGATGTATATTCTTTTTTTCATGTTAATTCAGTTTAATATCTTGACTTATAATCAATCAATTATATTTAAAGTATACGTTTTTATAAATTTTATGTTTCATTGTAGCATTTAACATATGTTGTATTCTTTATAACATATGTTGCATTAATGTTGTAGTTTATTGATTTATTGACAGTTAGAAACTATACAAAACCATGCAGCTTTTGTACATATCATTTATTTTTCTGTACAAATTTTTTATCAATTTGCTTTGTATTGATTTTCAGTCTACTACCATCGCCATAATTGTTTTTTTAGACATTGAGCAATTTCCGGTGATTATTAATAATTGTTAAAATATATGGTATTATAATATAATTAAAGGAATTCAGGAACTTGAATTTTGGAGCCTGGCAAGTTTCATTAACAGACATTATATTATTTAATTTAAGCCAAAAAAAATTGAAAAGATTTGTAAATGTTTAACTTTTTATTTATTATTGGTTTCTCTTATTACATTTATATTTTTTTGAAATAAACACATAAATAATTCATTATAAAAAAACGTAATAACAATGAAAAATGAAATTGGTGGTTTACATGCGAGAATAAACAAAGGAAAATTATGGGAGTTTACAGATAAAAATGATGGTTCATTTGTTGCACCGAGTGCAGAAATGGTATCCAGGATCTATTTCCCTTTGCTCAACAGGCATGGAATGAAATGTTCCATAACACCTGAATTTAAAGGGGATATTTGTTCTGATTTTCTTCATTACCACTCTATTCCTATTGTAACCGAAGATTTACACCGGGTAAATAACAGCCGGAATTTCTGGGTTTATGTAGAAGGAAAAATTCCGTGGTCTGTTACCGGTTTTAGTGCTTTTTCAAAGGCCGATAAATGGATCAATGAAACCGAATCTTCTGAGGTAGAAGGGGAATTAGGCTTGTTTCATTTAACAAGAGAGAATAAAGATATGGGATTAAAAGCAAAAACCACAGCTTTTGTTCCGCATGTAGAAGATTTTGTAGAAATCATAAAAGTAGAAATAGAAAATACCGGAAATGATATTGTTGAATTTTTCCCAACAGCAGCTATTCCGATTTATGGACGCAGCGCTGATAATTTAAGAGATCACAGGAATGTAACAACCATGTTTATACAGAATTATGAAGAAGAACATGGTGTGAGTATCAAACCACGGATTAATTTTAATGAATTCGGGCATAGTAACAATGATGTTTATTATTCTGTTTTGGGGTTTGAAGATGATGGTAGCGCGCCTGCTAATATCATCCGCACAGTAAAAGAATTTGCCGGTGAGGGGGGCAGTCTGGATGCCCCTGAAATGATATTTAAAAATCTTTCCGAACCGGCTGTTGACTACGAACAAATTGATGGATTTGAAGCCATTGGAGCATTAAAATATAAAAAGTCAACGCTTAAACCGGGAGAGAAAAAGACATATATCATAGTAAATGGCATTACAAATAACCGTGATGATGTAAATAAATGGGGAAAAACCTTTGGTTCATTAAAAAATGTTGAAGAATATGAGGAAAAAACCCGGGAATACTGGCAAAAGATCATTAATGAAGTGAGCTTTGAAACAAATAATAACGAATTTAATAACTGGGTCCGTTGGGTTAATTTTCAACTAATATGCAGGCAGGTTTATGGTAATTCATATCTTCCTGATTTTGGATATGGCAGAGGCGGCCGTGGATGGCGGGATTTATTTTCTGACCTCCTTTCCATTTTTTTAATTGACGCAGAAAGTGCACGTACCGAAATCATTAATAATTTTCTTGGAATACGTGTTGACGGGACAAATGCAACAATTGTCGGGGAAAAGCCCGGTGAATTTGTGGCAGACCGGAACAATGTTCCCAGGACCTGGTGCGACCATGGTTCCTGGCCATTTTTTGTGTTGAATTTTTATATGCAGCAAACCGGTGATTTTGATGCACTATTCAAAGAAATCCATTATTGGAAAGATCAATTGATATACAGAAGTAAAAAAATTGATGATCAGTGGGATGAAGCTCAGGGAACGATGCAGAAAACCACTGATGGAACGATTTATAAAGGGACAATTCTTGAACATACATTACTGCAACAATTATGTTCATTTTATAATGTTGGAAAGCACAATAATATTTTACTTGAAGGAGCAGACTGGAATGACACCTATGACATGGCAAGAAACAACGGAGAATCTGTTTGCTTCTTTAACTGGTATGCTCATAATCTAAAATCCATTGGTGATGTACTTCAATATTTAAATGAAAACAAAGGCCTTACAAAAGTTTCTTTAATGGACGAAATGATTTGCCTTTTGGATACATTGCCCGGCCAGAAAAAAGTGGATTATAATTCAGCCACTGCCAAAAAAGAACATTTGTTAAACTATTATAGTAATGTATCACATACTACAAAGGGTTCTAAATCTGAAGTTAATGTGCATGACCTTATAAAAGATTTAAGGATGAAATCAGACTGGATATATAATCATATCCGTTCACAAGAATGGTTGGAAACAAAAGAAGGATATAAATTTTTCAATGGCCATTATGACGATAATGAGAACAGGGTGCATGGCGATCATCCAAAAGGAGTCAGGATTGATTTGACATCACAGGTGTTGCCTACCATTTTTGAAACCGCTACAGATGAACATATCCCTGAGCTTTATAAATCAGTTATGCATTATTTAAAAAGCCCTAAAGGCGGATTACACCTTTGTTCTAACTTCCATGAAGACAAAATGTATTTCGGGCGCCTTACAGGTTTTATATTTGGACACAAAGAACACGGAGGTATTTGGATGCAACAAAATACAATGTTTATATATGGCTTGTATAAAAGAGGTTTTGTAAAAGAAGGATATGAAGTATTTAAAGATGTATATACACTTTGTAATGATTCGGCCACAGCGAAGATGTTTCCCGGAATCCCCTCATATTTTGAAAAAGACGGAAGGGCTTCTTATTATTATTTAACCGGTTCTGCTACCTGGTTAATTCTCGCATTAGTTACTCAAATGTATGGTATCAGAGGTGAAGCCGGGGATTTATGTTTAAATCCAAAAATTGTAAAAGAACAATTTGGTGACCAGGGAAACACCACGATCAATTGTAATTTCCATGGGAAAGCCATTAAGCTTACTTATGTGAATAAATCGAATAAAGAATGGGACGAATATAAAATAGGCCGTGTTTCACTTAATGGAGAAGCCATGGATTTTTCATCTCCTGAAAAGTCAAAAGCAATTATAGAAAAAGGGTTTGTTTCAGATAAATTTAAAGACAATGAAATCAACGAATTATATGTTGAACTTCAGTAATTGATCTTGTTTTTTAAAAGTTAGAAGTATAGCATTTGAAAGACAAGACAAGTCTTTCATTTCTATCTTCTGATTTCTCGTATATCTTTTACTATTTTGTCAGGATTAAGATAAGTTACACTTATAATGCGAAGAACCGAGCCATGACAATAAAAAATTAACACACACGCTGATGATTATAACAAGGTACATCAGCGTTGTAGTTGCAAACTACGCCAAGCAGTCGTTGTCCGTAGCGTCCTCGCTACGGACTTTATAAATAAAAACTTATACAAAAACCTAAGGTGGACAAGCCCCATCCAAACAAATAACAAATCTCAAAATACAAATAACAACTAAACTGAGTGAGCTCACGAACACATTATATTATTCATTAAATTGTGAGTAAAAAATATTTTTTAAATAATAATACGTTTTCCGAGAGCTATGGATAATTCTTTTTTCTTTTCTGAAAGCAAGATGAATTGTCGTTGCAATTCAGGAATATTATCAAACTGTCTATCGTCCTGGGCTTTTTTTAATTTATCCCGGATATTATCAAGTGCAGCCAGGATTTTCCTGTTTTTATAAGCTAAGACAGATTCGTATACAATCTTTTCCAATTTCATATCTTCTGTTTCGATATAATTTTCATGCCGTCTCCAGATGTTACTAAGAGTATATCCAGATGTGAATATTTGCGCTGATAATTTGTTGATTTCCTGGTCAGGGTGATTAATAAGCTCCCGGGGCTCAATGTTGTTATTGCCTTCATTTTTGAGTTGTTTAAATAACTCAAAAATTTTCCTGCATCCCGGATGTTCGAATTCTATTTCATCCTCTTCAATCAGTTCTCTTATTATATAGTCCTTAACAGTAACCGGCCGTTCGGCCATTATTCCATCTTGTTCTTCAATATTTTCATAAAAACATATATCATTTGCATACTTTATAAGAATCCTGATTATTTCTTTTTCAATTATTTCCGTGCTATTCTTATGCAGGTTCCCATAAACATTTTCAGACGGGCTTTTTGCTCCTTTTTGCTTTTCTATCGTTTTGGTGTTATCACTTTTCTTTAGCCGGTTTTCGTGCTTTTCGCGTCTTATTTTATTGATTTCTGCATATAATATCTTTTCATCAACATTCAATTTGTCGCTACATTCCTTGATATAAACCGACCGGATGATACTGTCCGGTATAACAGCTATTGAACTCACGATATCATTTATCAGGTATGCTTTTTTAATCGGGTCTTTTTGTGCTTCTTTTAATAAGAGGCTTGTTTTAAAACTGATGAAATCCTGCTCACTTTCCTCTATATAACTAACTAATTCTGTGTTGCTTACGGACTTAGAATAAGAGTCGGGGTCTTCACCATCGGGCAATACAAGGATTTTTACATTCATTCCCTGCTCCAGGATTAAATCAATTCCCCGTATAGAGGCTTTCAGGCCTGCTTCATCACCGTCATATATTACTGTAATATTGTGAGTAAACCGTTTAATCATCCTTATCTGTTCTTCCGTTAACGCTGTCCCGGAAGAAGCTACAACATTTTCTATCCCTGCCTGTGCCATTGAAATTACATCTGTATACCCTTCTACAAGATAACATTTGTCATGTTGAACAATAATTTTTTTGGCCAGAAAGATACCATAAAGAGACTTGCTTTTATGATAAATGGAAGATTCGGGAGAATTAAGGTATTTAGCAGCTTTTGCATCCTTTTTTAAAATCCGGCCTCCAAACCCAATCACTTTGCCGGAAAGAGAATGTATAGGAAAAATAACACGTCCGTTGAACCGGTCATATTTGGAGCCTCCTTTATCAATCGTTAACCCGGTTTTGACTAAATAATCTGTTTTATACCCATTTTTTTCTGCTGTTTTTGTAAAGTCATCCCATTTTTCCAGGCTATATCCCAGTTGAAATTTATCCATTACAGGGCTTCTAAACCCTCTCTCTTGCAAATAGCTTAATCCAATAGCTTTCCCTTCATCAGTATTTTTTAAATTATTGCTGAAATATTTTTGAGCAAATGATGTAACAATGGTAAGGCTTTCTACTTCGTTTTTTTCTTCTATTTCTTCTGCACTTAATTCTTTTTCAACAATTTCAATATTATATTTTTTGGCTAAAAATCTTAATGCCTCATAATAAGATAATTGTTCGTGCTCCATCACAAAATTCACTACATTACCCCCTTTCCCACACCCAAAACATTTGTAAATGCCTTTAGATGGTGATACAGAAAAAGAAGGTGTTTTTTCATTATGAAAGGGGCATAAACCTAAATAGTTAGCTCCTCTTTTCTTAAGATTCACAAAATCCTGAACCACTTCAATCACATCTGCAGTATCAAATATTTTATCAATTGTAGACTTATCAATCATATTATTTTTTGTCTTTTAGCAAATAATTTATATCTTTAATTTTCCGAATTTACAAAAATAAATCATGCTTAGCATCAGTTAAAATAATTATTTTTGTAATCTTTATGAATTAATTATATTTTATAATGAGATACATTTTGGGGTCATTTATGATTTTCATTTTTTGTTTACATCTTTCGGCTCAACGATTTGACGGAGGTGTAGCCGGCGGTCTGACAGCCAGCCAGATTGACGGGGACACTTATTTTGGATTTCACAAACTGGGCATTATGCTTGGTGTTTATACCAAAACACAGTTTTCATTAAATTTTGGCGCTCAATTTGAAATCAATTATAAACAAAAAGGGGCTGCAGAAAACGGCACACCTCAAAATCCGGGGATATATCAATTAACCTTACATTATGTTGAAGTTCCATTAACCCTCAATTTTTATTTTACAGAAGACATTATTTTTGACGCAGGGTTGACTGCCGGATATTTAATGGGTGTAAAATTTATTGATGATGACGGGCTCGTTAATCAAGACTATGGCCTGAATAAAGGTGACATCAATTGGGTATTAGGAGGCAATTACCGCATTAATAGCCAATTCTCTTTTTCCGTCCGGTACGCCTATTCTATCTTAGCTATAAGAGAAAGAAATACCGGGTTTTATCGGGGGTTAATCCCGGAATTATTTAATATTAAAGATGGGGATTACAATAATTTCCTCACATTTGCAGTCTATTACCAGCTTACAGATTATGAATAAACCTTTTAATGGTAAAGAAAAAATAGTTATTGCCATAACCGGTGCAAGCGGTTCATTATATGCCAGGTTGTTAATAGATAAATTACATCATTTATATAAAACATCAATTGAACGCATTGCTGTTTTATTTTCTGAAGAAGGCAAAAAAATCTGGCACCACGAATTAGAGACTGGTTGGAACGACATCCCATTTCCTGTTTATGAACCTGACGATTTTAATGCCCCTTTTGCTTCCGGATCATCTGATTTCAGGAAAATGATTATATGCCCCTGCTCGATGGGTACATTGGGTAGAATTGCAAACGGCACCTCGGATGACCTGATATGCCGTGGTGCTGACGTAATGTTAAAAGAAAAAGGACAATTAATCCTTGTTGTCCGTGAAGCACCTTACAATATTATACATCTTCAGAACATGCTTTCTGTTGCCAATGCCGGAGGTACAATTTATCCTGCCTGCCCCTCTTTTTACAATAAGCCACAAGATAAAGAACAAATATTAAATACTGTTGTTGACCGTGTATTGGATATGATGGGGTTGCCAAGCAGCCTTTCCAGATGGGGCCAGGAATAATTAGTGTTTGTCCATAATGTCACTTTTTTGCGATTAAAGCACCAAATCACAAATTACAAATAAATCTCAATATTCAATGACCAAATTTTTAAACAAAAAAACTAAGTCAATAATTATAAGTCGTTTAGGTTATTGATGTTTGGAGTTTGAGTTTTATTTGGAATTTGGTGCTTGTATATTTGGAATTTGGTTACGCGACTTTATATGACTTTATAGACAAGCTCTAATTACGTTGATTGAGACATGTTCGATTTGAGAGATGAATATAACGTTCTTCCTATACACCTTATACACAAAAGAGTACCTTCTAAATAATCATCCGTATGTGTCAAAAGCTTTGTCATGGAGGTTTCATTTCATCAAAAAGCTTCTCCATATTTCTTTCCTAAGTATCCGAACAACATGGTTGAAAAAAACGTAAAAGAACTGTACACAACAGCTACAACAGCCATGGGTTTATTATTTAAAAGATTTGCAGCAACATAAATGGCCAGGGCGCTATTTTGCATTCCCACCTGAATACTAATGGTAAAATTATTTTCGTTTTTGCATTTTACTGCCCGGGCGAAGAAAAACCCTGCAACCATGGCAAGAAAATTCAATAGTAATGCCCAGGGCAATATATCAATATGTTTCATGATACCCGCTTCAGCGCTTCCGTCTTCATAAATTAAGATGGCAGCAAAGACAGAAAAAAGCGCCACTAACATAATAATTTTAAATGGTTGTTCCATCCGGTCGGCAAACCGCTTGTTTTGTTTCCTGACAGCCATGCCTAAAATGGTAGGAATAATTGTAGTAAAAAAGATTTTTATTATCGTGTCTAATAAAGGAAGATGTATTTCATGTTCTGTCCCCATATAAAGCCACAATCCTAACTTTACAATAAATGGAAGTGTAACAAGGATGAGTAAGCTGTTGATTGCTGTAAGTGAGATACACAAAGCAACATTTCCTTTTAACAGATGGGCAACCAGGTTAGATGCTGATCCGCCAGGACATGCAGCAATTAATATAAACCCCACCTTAATCACCGGGGACAAATTTGTAAAACTTATCAACAGAAAAGCAATCAGAGGGAGTATGACCATTTGAGCAAAAATCCCTGTGAAAATAGGTTTTGGATAAATAAAGATATTTGAAAAATCTTTTTTCTCCAGGGACATACCCATTCCGAACATAATAAAAAACAAAACACCCGGTAATGCGTATGAAGAAAAAGTTGTATAATCCATTAAATCCTTTTATATAAAAACAAAAAAACTACCTTAGAACATATAATTAGTGTTTGTCTATAAAGTC
>CAYMKE010000084.1:0-12032 GCA_964390955.1 uncultured Bacteroidales bacterium
ATTATTTGGGCGAACACAACTAAAACACTGTATTCCAGCTAAAAGGAGGTTCCATATGACCATTGAAAATTAAAATATAAACATATGAAAAATTTATACCCCTTAAAATTCAAACCTATCTTAAAAGATAAACTTTGGGGCGGAGATAAACTTAAAAAAATATTAAACAAAAAAGAAGCCGGAGATCATTGTGGTGAAAGCTGGGAAATATCGGGGATAGAAAATAATGAATCTGTTGTGATAAATGGTTATTTAAAAGATAATAATCTCAGGGAACTCACAGAAATATATATGGGAGAATTGGTTGGAGAAAAAATTTTTGAGCATTTTGAGTTGGATTTTCCTTTGCTTATTAAATTCATAGATGCAAAACAGCCATTATCTATCCAGGTTCATCCTGATGATGAGCTGGCTCAGCAAAGGCTTCAGCAAAAAGGGAAAACAGAAGCCTGGTATATTATTGATTCAGAACCGGGGTCGAAATTAATTTCAGGGTTTAAAAAAAATATGGATAAAGAACGTTACCTCCAATCTGTGAAGAATAATACACTGCCGGATATAGTCAAGAATGTTAATGTAAATAAAGATGATGTGTTTTTTTTACCTGCCGGAAGAATTCATTCGATCGGGGGGGGGATTTTGTTAGCTGAAATACAACAAGCTTCTGATATCACTTACCGGATTTATGACTGGAACAGAAAAGATGCGAATGGAAAAACAAGAGAACTGCATACACAGGAAGCATTGGATGCTATTCATTTTAATGATACGTTTGATACTAAAACAACGTTTGATCTTCAAATGAATCAAACGGTCAATATTATCAATTGCGATTATTTTGTTACAAATATATTGTGTTTTGATACACCGGTGAAAAAAGATTACCTGCCCGTTGATTCTTTTATTATTTATATTTGCCTGGAAGGCAGTTGTAAAATATTTTATGATAATGATTCTTCTGATAATGAAGAACTTAAAAAAGGAGAGACGATGTTAATTCCTGCTGTTTGCAACGATATTATTTTAAACCCGGGTGAAAAAACAAAAATACTTGAAGTATTTGCCAGGGCCGCTCATGGATGATGTTGTTAAGGCAAAACACTAATTATTTTTTTAACGATATGTTCTCCTTTTGCTGTTTCAATTCTTATTATAATAAATTTGGAATGAAAATTTTGAATATTTAAAAAAACAGGATTTTCGAACGGGCCGTTCATCATCCTTAGTGGTTTGCCTAAACCATTAAATAATGTTATTCTTTGAATGGATATATTATCCGAATACTGAATCCAAACATCTCCATTAAAAACAGGATTCGGATAAACTTTAACCTTGTATTCTGCTGTTGAATTATCTATTGTCAATTGATAGTTTCCGTATATAAATTTTTTCTTTTTTTCAAGCATCCCTTCACCGGAGGTGTCATTATAATATATTATATTATCTAATTCATCATTTATATAATTATAAACGAATTTTTCATCTTCATGCCATCTGCTGCTGTCTATTGTGCCATCATATTGCCATTTGTGATTTAAGATGTTTTCCAATTGTCCATCGGTACGGTACATATAATCTGCTTTCCATTGGTATTGCCAGTTATTTACACCGGGTTGCCAAAAATATGAAATCCAGCCTCTTAAAGTATCGCCTGTGTAATCATATACAAATTTTCGTTTTCGTTGCCAATTAGAACCTTCTTTATTCCAACTATTTAAAACCCATTGTTTTCTTTGGTTGTTTTCATTTATAAATTCACTTTTCCAATGATTCACCCAGGCGCCGGAACTATCATTCCATTGCAATTGGCTTCGTTGTGTCAGTAGATCATTTTCATATGAAAAAACGAATGATCTTTCAGGCGTCCATCCCTGGTCAGGATCATATATATAGTGGTTCCATTTCACAAGTTCACCTTGTTTATAATAAAATGAATCCAGATGATACGGCCTCCATTGATTAAAATAAATATCCCATTCATCATAATATATAATTTCATTCACCTGGTTTTCTGAATTATAAGTATATTCTCTTTTATGTAAATTAATCCAACTGCTGTCTACAATATCATATTGATATACAATTTCACTTGTTTTTAAATTATTGGTATACAAATATTCTGTTTTCTGATAATTCACCCTTGAAAGCATATCTTCATCCCAATATTTAAGTAGTTTGTAGTGAAGATTTTGTTGAGGATTATATGTGTAATACATCGTTTTATCTTCAACCCAGTTTCCTGAAAAGGTATCATAATAAAATGAAGCATGTTCAGATAAATGATTGCCAATATATTTATTAACGGTGTATTGTTCCTGATTCCATTGATTTGTAACAAGATCCCATCGTAGAACAAAAATGGTGTCATGACTTATCTGGCCAGTAACACACTGAAAATAGGCTACCAGGAAAAATGAAATATACAACCCGATGGATTTCATAGATTAGTTGTAAATGATTTTATATAAGACGTTAAACACCAAAAAATATTATAGATGATTGGGAATAAATAATAACAAAGATAAATTTTATTTTTTAAATTAGTAAATAAAATCATATTTTTACCCTGAACCTTTTTTTTATGTTTTTTAAAACACAATAGCAATGAGGAAAATGTTTTTATACCTGCTCATGTTCGCCTTGATTTACCAGGGGATTTCTACATTTGTATATGCTAAAGATAATGCACACAAGAAACAAGAAGTAGAACATATAACAGATGATACCGGACATGAACATGAACAGGAACATGATGAAGGCCATGGCCCCGGGATGGAGCCTTTGTTATTTATTATTATTGCATTAATAATAGGTGCAGGCACACGCTATTTGCTGAGAAAAAGCTTTCTCCCGTATACTGTTTCGTTATTGATTATTGGTATTTTGCTTGGTATATTAGTAAGAATGGGATTTTTAGGCCATTCGTTGACATCCATGTGCGAGGCGGTAAAATGGGCAGGAAACATTGACCCGCATTTGATTTTGTATGTTTTTCTTCCTACATTAATTTTTGAAGCTGCTTTTGCTATGGATGTCCATACATTTAAAAAATCGTTTGCCAATGCTTCTATCATGGCCATACCGGGTATAATTATTGCTCTTGTTTTAGCCGGTGCCTTGGTGATGTTGCTAAATTCATGGAATATAGGCCTTTCTGGCTGGGGATGGCCAATCGCGTTATTGTTTGGTACAGTGATTAGTGCAACAGACCCTGTGGCTGTTGTAGCCCTGTTAAAGGACCTTGGTGCCAGTAAAAAATTAGGAACACTCATTGAAGGTGAATCATTGCTAAATGATGGTACCGCCATTGTTATATTTATGGTATTGCTCACAGGTATTACAGGCCAGGTAGCCGGTAATTCGCCTGTGGTTGAATTTTTGAAAGTAGCTGTTGGCGGAGCATTGTTAGGTATTATCATAGGATATATAACCATGAGCTGGGTAGGAAAAGTATTCAATGATGCAATGGTCGAAATCAGTGTGATGATTGCTGCTGCATACCTTACTTTTTTCATAGCTGAATATTTTCTTCATGTATCCGGAGTATTGGGAGTAGTATCTTTCGGTTTGCTTATGGCAGGTAGTGGAAGAACAAAAATAAGTCCCGGAGTAGAACATTTCCTGCATGAATTTTGGGAACTGGCTGCATTTATTGCCAATACCCTCATTTTTTTAATTGTAGGATTGGTAATAGCACAGCAAACCATATTCCGTAAATCTGATTTTTTAATTTTAATACTGATATATATTGGCATCCATGTTATTAGAGCCTTTGTAATCACAATCTTTTTTCCTGCAATGAAAAAAGTAGGATATGGCATAAAGAAAAAAGAAGCTTATGTATTATGGTGGGGAGCCTTGCGGGGAGCAATCGGTTTGGCTTTAGCGCTTGTTGTTGCAGGTGTTGATAATCAATACATTCCGGAAACAATCCGGAATCAGTTTTTGTTTCTCACAGCAGGTGTGGTCACCATGACTTTAGTGATCAATGCAACCACTATTGGTTGGTTGGTTGAGAAACTTGGTATTACCAAATTGTCGCCTGCTAAAGCTGCTATGATCCATAATTCCAGGCAATACCTGCGGCAGGCAGTGGAAAACTGGACTGTAAAAATGAAAAATGACCGGTATATAAACCGTGCTAACTGGAACATTGTTGAACAATATTATCCGGATGTACCGGAACAAATAGAAAGTGAACATACAGAAACCAATACTATTTCGGAAATTCGGAGACGCATCCTGGAAAAAGAAAAAAGCAGTTACTGGCATCAATTTAAAGATGGGATGATAGGAGAGGGTGCTGTACGAACGCTCACAGATGCCATTAATGAAATACTGGACTCCGGCGGTAAGAAACCTTTGTCTGAAAGAGATGATCTTGAAAAACTCTGGCAAACCCCTTCATTATTGCATAAACTTGAAAAGATACCATTCCTGAAAAAAATAGCAGAAAAAATATTTTTTGACAAATTATCTGTAAGCTATGATGCTGCCAGGGGGTTTTTAGAAGCACAAAAAGAAGTTCTGAATATGGTGGGGAGTATGTATAGGAGCATTGAAGCACAAAATAAAGAAGCTTTTAATAACCTGGCCAAAATAGAAGAAGAAATAAATGAAAATCAGATTCATAGCCAAACATTCATCAGAAATCTGCGAAAAAATTATCCCGAAATATATACTGCCATTGCTACCCGGCAGGCTGCGCGCTCAATGCTGAATTATGAAATTAAAACCGTTGAAAGGCTTAAGAAAAACGGTCAGATTAGTAAAGATGAAGCAGAGAAAATGGTTGCCGGTATCGAAGAACGTATGAAAAAATTGATCCAAAAACCACCACGAGCAACATACCCGGAAGTGGATGATGTTGTAAATAAAGTGTCATGGTTAAAAGACTTAAATTCTTCAGACCTAAGCCAAATTATAAGCCAATTTCAACATCAGGTATTTTCTATGGGTGAGCAGATTATGAAAGAAGGTGCCATTGGAGACAGTGTTCATATTATCTTAAGAGGAACGGTTAAAATAACACATAAAAAGCAACTGCTTGAAGTGCTGGGGCATGGGAGTACACTTGGCGAAATGTCGGTAATGACAGGAATGAGCCGCAAAGCAACAGTAATAGCAGAATCTCCGGTGACAACATTGAAAATTAAAGTATTAAAATTCCAACGTCTGATGCAGGATTTTCCATCTATTAAACATAAATTATGGAAAATTGTTGGAAAACGGTTTGCAAAACAATTGATTGCTGATTCTGATCTTTCAAAGATGCTGGAGAAAAAGAATTTTAAAATGTCATTAGAGAAAGGAGAAGTTGTCTTTCCGAATAAAACAGAATCCATAAAGATAGAACAACAATGGGTGGTTTTAATACATGGCAAAGCAATACCTGACAATGAAAAGAAAAAATATTCTGCTCCTCATCTGTTTACAAATATATCAGAATTAACAGCTATAGAAGAAGATACAGTGGTATTTGAGTTTTCATTATAATATTTTACAAGGGGTTGATGCGGCTTTAATGGTAAATTTCTTAAATGAAATACAAAAAATCAAACGAATCTTCCATACACGATTTCTCCTGCCATTTTCAATTTCAATAATATTCCCTGATAAAAAACGTTATTTATTCAATTTTTAGTAATATTGAATTCAAAACAAAACACCATTAAAAATACTATGGACCAAAAGAGAGAAAACCCGTTGTACAGTTTATTATTGAATATTGTCATTCCGGTGATCATATTAACCAAATTCAGTGATGAAGCGCATTTAGGTGCTTTTACAGGACTTATAGTAGCGCTGGCTTTCCCTTTGGGATATGGTGTAATTGACTTCATCAAAAAGAAAAAGGCCAATATCATGTCTGCTCTTGGACTGGTGAGTGTGCTTATTACAGGAGTGATAGGGCTATTAGAACTTAATGCACAATGGATCGCTGTAAAAGAAGCCGCCATTCCATTTGTCATTGGTTTACTCATTCTTATTTCTATGCGGGCACGATACCCCCTGGTCAAAAAAATACTTTTCAATGACACCTTTATTGATACAGAACTTGTTTACCAGCGCCTTGAAGAAAATAACACCCGGCAGGCATTTGAAGATAAAATAAAAAATTCTTCATACTGGCTTACATTGTCTTTTTTCTTCTCTGCTACACTTAACTTTATTCTGGCCAAAATAATAGTGCAAAGCCCCTCAGGCACCACTGCTTTTAACCAGGAAATAGGCCGGATGACAGCCCTCAGCTTCCCGGTGATCGCTCTTCCTTCTACTATTATATTAATGTTTATATTATTTAACATTTTCAACAGGGTGAAAAAAATAACCGGGCTGACACTTGAAGAAATCGTGAAAACAAAATAATTTGGTAAGTTTTTAATAATTTTTTTGAAATATTCCTTTTATATTTTAAAAAATAATTACTTTTGTCAAAAACAAAACATACTATTAACAATAATGAAAATACAGAATACCTTAGTAAACATATTAGTGAGCACCATATTATTAGTGGTGGTGAGCGTGGTATTACAAACCTGACTGAGGATGGTATATCTTTTTAGCAAAATATAAAAAACCATTCTCAGATTCTGCAGGATGGTTTTTTTTTATATAAATAATTTTTTTTGCAACTATAAAATAATCTAAAAGATACTAAAATAATGAAACATCAGTTACGCAGTTCTAAATCAACGCAAGGCAGAAGGATGGCAGGAGCCAGGAGCTTATGGCGTGCCAATGGACGGAAAGAAGATCAGTTTGACAAACCGGTTATTGCCATTGCCAATTCATTTACCCAATTTGTCCCCGGGCATGTTCATCTTCATGAGATCGGACAAAAAGTCAAAGCACGCATCGAAGAACACGGATGGTTTGCTGCTGAATTCAATACCATCGCGATTGATGATGGCATAGCTATGGGACATGAAGGCATGTTATATTCATTGCCATCGCGTGACATCATAGCAGATAGTGTAGAATACATGTGTAATGCCCATCAGGTTGATGCCCTTGTTTGCATTACCAACTGCGATAAGATCACTCCCGGCATGCTCATGGCTTCAATGCGCCTTAATATTCCAGCTATTATTGTTTCAGGAGGGCCTATGGAAGCAGGTGTTGTAAAAGGCAAACATTATGACCTGATTGATGCTATGGTAAAAGCAGGTGATCTGTCTGTCTCCGAATCGGAGCTGACCGAACTGGAAAAATCGGCTTGCCCTACATGCGGCTCATGTTCGGGCATGTTTACCGCCAATTCCATGAATTGCCTGAGCGAAGCACTGGGCGTAGCGCTTCCCGGCAATGGAACCATTGTTTCTACACACGAAAACAGAACCAAATTATTTAATAAAGCTGCAGATAACATCGTGCAGATAACACGTAAATATTATGAAGAAGGGGACGATTCTGTTTTACCCCGTTCTATTGCAACTCGTGAGTCATTTCTCAATGCCATGACCCTTGATATTGCTATGGGTGGTTCAACCAATACGGTACTCCATCTCCTGGCTATTGCACACGAAGCAAAGGTCAACTTTACCATGGAAGACATAGATAAATTGTCGCGAAAAATACCTGTTTTATGCAAAGTAGCTCCCAGTTCATCCTATCATGTACAGGATGTAAACAGGGCCGGGGGCATCATGGGTATACTTGGAGAACTCGACTGTGCAGGACTTTTAGATAACACTGTAAAACGTGTTGATTCCAAAACATTGAAAGAAACATTGGATAATTTTGATATCATGAGAGACACGGCCATGGAAGAAGCTTTTTTCAATGCCAAAAGTGCACCCGGGGGAACAGGACGTAACCTGGTCATGGGATCTCAAAATACTATGTATGATGAATTGGATACGGACCGTGAAAAAGGATGTATCCGTAATATTGAAAGTTGTTATGATACCGAAGGAGGGCTCGCCGTTTTGTTTGGCAACATTGCCAGCGACGGCTGCATTGTGAAGACCGCCGGTGTTGACCCTTCTGTTTATAAATTCACAGGAACAGCAAGGGTATATCACTCACAAGACCAGGCATGCGACGCTATACTGAACGGAGAAGTGAATGCAGGTGATGTAGTAGTCATCAGCTACGAAGGGCCCAAAGGAGGCCCCGGGATGCAGGAAATGCTCTATCCAACTTCATACATCAAATCCATGAAATTGGATAAAGCCTGTGCTTTGATCACTGACGGCCGTTTTTCAGGTGGAACTTCAGGCCTTTCTACTGGCCATGTATCTCCTGAGGCTGCCAGTGGTGGAGCAATCGGGTTAATCAAAGACGGGGATACCATTCAAATCGATATTCCCGGGCGATCTATTAATGTTGATGTGAGTGATGAAGAATTAAACCGGCGCAAAGAAGAGGAAATGGCAAAAGGCAATAAAGCATTTACTCCGAACCGCACACGTAACGTGTCTTTTGCATTGCAAGCGTATGCTAAACTTGTTTCATCTGCTGATAAAGGTGCGGTTAGAATATTTTAAATATTAACTTTGCAAAAAATTATATAACAATGAGAGAACCATTAATAAAAAAAATCCAGAAGAAAAAACATTCGAAAGAGCCCGTTCGGGTTACAGGGGCAGAAGCTATTATTCTTTCTCTTTTGGAAGAAAATGTAGATACCATTTTTGGTTATCCGGGCGGTGCCATCATGCCCATTTACGACCAATTAATGGATTTTGATAAAGAATTAAGCCATTTTCTTGTACGGCATGAACAGGGTGCGGCTCATGCTGCCCAGGCTTATTCCATGGTTACCGGGAAAGAGGGTGTTTGCTTTGCCACATCGGGGCCTGGCTCTACAAACCTGGTTACAGGAATTGCCAATGCCAATATTGACTCGATCCCGGTGATATTTGTTACGGCACAAGTTCCTGCCAGCCTGCTCGGGACAGATGCTTTCCAGGAGACAGATATGGTTGGGGTATCAATGCCCATCACCAAATGGAATTACCAGATCACCAAGGCCGAAGAAATCCCTTCTGCATTTGCAAAAGCATTTTATATTGCCAATACAGGAAGGAAAGGACCGGTATTGTTGGATATTACCAAAAATGCCCAACTTGAAGAAGTTGATTTTCAATATTTCAAATATCCTGAGATAAGAAGCTATAAACCTTATCCGCCATTGGAAATGGATAAAGTTAAAGAGGCTGCAGAAGTCATCAACCAGGCTAAAAAACCTATGATTTTAGCCGGACACGGTATTCTGCTTTCCAATGCAGAAAAAGAAGTATTTGAACTAGCAGAAACAGCCCAAATCCCGGTTGCATCAACATTATTAGGATTGTCATCATTTCCCGAAGACCATCCTTTATTTACCGGTATGCTGGGTATGCACGGGAATTACGGACCCAATATCAAAACCAATGAAGCAGATGTGATCATAGCCATTGGAATGCGCTTTGATGACAGGGTAACAGGTAATTTGCAGAAATATGCAAAACAAGCTAAGATCATTCATTTTGAGATTGATTCGTCTGAAACAAATAAAATTGTTGAAACACTTGTTTCTATTACATCAGATGCCAAAAGCTCACTGAATGCCATGCTGCCAATGATCAGGAAAACCGACCATAAGGAATGGCTGGATGAATTTAAAGAATGTGCACAGGCAGAATATGACAACGTCATAAAAGAAGATATTCATCCAACCACCAAAGCACTCAAAATGGGTGAAGTTGTTAATGAGATATCCGAGCGTACCAAAGGCAATGCCATCATTGTTTCTGATGTTGGACAACAACAAATGGCTACAGCCAGGTACTACAAATTTAAATATCCGAATACAAACATCACCTCGGGCGGACTCGGAACCATGGGTTTCGGACTTCCGGCTGCAATTGGGTCAAAAATCGGTAAACCCGATAAAGAAGTGATATTATTTGTCGGCGATGGCGGTTTTCAGATGAACATGCAGGAAATGGGAACCATTATGCAATATAAACTCCCGGTCAAAGTGATTATTTTCAATAATAACTATTTAGGGATGGTTCGTCAATGGCAGGAAATGTTTTTTAATAAACGCTATGCTTCCACAGATATGATCACACCCGACTTTATCACTATTGCCAAAGGATATGGCATTGAAGGAAGAACCATATCGGAACGTGAAGAAGTAGACGAAGCCCTTACCACCATGTTGAACCATAAAGGACCGTATATACTGGAAGTAAAAGTAGAAAAAGAAGGCAATATTATGCCAATGATTGTACCGGGTGCTGCTGTTTCAGACATTCGTTTGAAGTAATTTTGGTACACTCACAGAACAATTATATATTTGCAAACAATAAAAAACACATATAATGGATAAAGAATTCACGATCATCGCTTTTAGTGAAAACTATATTGGTTTACTCAACCGTATAACCATTATTTTTACGCGAAGGCATTTGAACATTGAAAGCCTGACGGTCTCAGCCTCTGAAATCAAAGGAATACACCGATTTACCATCGTTGTTAAAGATAAAGAAGAAAATGTAAGAAAGGTTGTCAAACAGATTGAAAAACTGGTTGAGGTCATTCGTGCCAGGTATTACAGGAATGATGAGATCATCTTCCAGGAAATAGCGCTTTATAAGGTGCCAACCAATGCATTGGCCAATGGTTCTAATGTAGAAGACATTATCCGTAAGAACAATGCACATATCCTTACAGTAGAACCGGAGTATATCATTATAGAAAAAACAGGTTATAAAGAAGAGACGCAAGACCTGTTCTCCAAGCTTGAACCTTTTGGAATATTGCAATTTGTTCGTTCCGGACGGGTAGCCATTTCAAAAGAAATTAAAGAATTGCATTCATATCTGAAAGAATTGGATGAGGCAAAATCATATTCAGTAATCAAATAAATAATTATTAACTTAAAATTATAATCATTATGGCACAAATAAATTTCGGTGGAGTAACCGAAAACGTTGTTAAACGTAGTGAATTTTCAATGGACAAAGCCAAAGAAGTTTTAAAAGATGAAGTCATTGCAGTTATAGGCTATGGAGTACAAGGTCCTGCACAGGCTTTAAATATGAGAGACAATGGGTTTGATGTAATCATAGGACAAGCTCCTGAATTTAAAGAAGATTGGGACAAAGCCGTGAATGACGGATGGGAACCTGGTAAAAACCTGTTTTCAATCGAAGAAGCTGCAGAAAAAGGAACCGTCATCCAGGTATTGGTATCCGATTCTGCCCAGAGAGCTGTATGGCCAACCATCAAAGAACGTTTGAATGAAGGCGATGCATTGTATTTTTCACATGGCTTTTCAGTCACGTACAAAGAACAAACAGGTGTAATACCACCGGAAAATGTTGATGTAATTTTAGTGGCTCCAAAAGGATCAGGAACCAGCGTGAGAAGGAATTTTTTAGCCGGGAGCGGAATCAATTCCAGCTATGCCGTCTTTCAGGATTATACCGGAAGAGCGGAAGAAAGGGCATTGGCTGTAGGCATAGCCATTGGGTCTGGTTACTTGTTCCCGACCACGTTTGACAAAGAAGTGTTCAGTGACCTCACAGGTGAACGCGGTGTTTTAATGGGCGCTTTGGCAGGTATGATGGAAGCACAGTACAATGTATTGCGTAAAAACGGCCACAGCCCCAGTGAAGCTTTCAATGAAACGGTTGAGGAATTAACACAAAGCCTTATCCGCCTGGTAGACGAAAAAGGAATGGATTATATGTATGCCAATTGCAGTGCAACAGCACAACGCGGTGCATTAGACTGGCGTCATAAATTCCGTGAAGCAGTAGCCCCGGTTTTTGATAACTTATATAACAGTGTGAAAACAGGAGAGGAGACGCGCATTGTATTGGAAAAAACCAGCGGCCCTGATTACAAAAAAGAGCTGCAAAAAGAACTTGATGAAATTCACAATTCTGAAATGTGGCAAACAGGCATTAAGGTAAGAGAATTAAGGCCTCAAAAATAAATTCTATTAGAACAAATATAAAGAGGGTATTCAGATGTCTGAACACCCTCTTTTTGTTTTTATCCCGGAAATATTTAATGGGGTCTTCTATAAA
>CAYMKE010000085.1:0-12002 GCA_964390955.1 uncultured Bacteroidales bacterium
TCGGTGGACAGGAAATTAGCCCGCACTCCCTTACTGGCCATACCGCCAAACGTTGCCGCCAATGCATGGAAAAATATTCGGTTCAATTTTATTTCAAAATGTTGACATACTAAATTTAATGCCCATAAAAAAAGCCTTTTAAAGGTTTTTTTTGTAAAATTGTCCGGTATGAAAGTGGCCTCACCAGGACTCGAACCTGGATCTAGAGTTTAGGAAACTCCTATTCTATCCCTTGAACTATGAGGCCGGTTAAAATATGGTACCAGCGGGCAGGTGCAAATTTATTTAAAAGAAATTGAAATAAAAAATTTTCGTTTTTCTATAAACAAAGTTATTTTTGCCGTTAAAACTTTTATATCTGTTTTTTTATGATTTTTGATATGGCCATTGCTGTAGTCCTTTTATGGGGGGCTTATAAGGGATTTTCTAAAGGGTTTGTTATTCAGGTTGCTTCGTTTGCGGCACTTATTCTTGGAATATGGGGAGCTTATCATTTTTCAGCTTATACAGCAAATGTTATTTTTAAAAATTCTGATAATCAATACATTCCCATCATATCTTTTGCAATAACATTTGTTGCCATCATTATTCTGATTCATTTACTGGCAAGACTCTTGACAAAAGTGATCAAAAGCATTTCCATGAATATATTCAACCGCCTGATCGGTGGAGTGTTTGGAATTGCTTTATATGCTTTTATCATAAGCGTACTGCTGATTATTGTGAACAGAGTAGATCAGGAATTTTCTTTTCTGCCTGAGGAAGAAATCAATAAATCTGTTCTTTATACCCCTTTATCTCAATTTGCTCCAAACATATTTCCATATTTGAGATTTTATGAATTACGAGATTCGCTCGAGAAAAAAAAAGAACTGAGGGAAAAAGAATTGAGGGAAAAAGAAAAACAGGAAGAGAACCATGAACAGAATCATCAAAAAATGAACACATAAGAGAAAACATATGAACAAATTAATTGAAGAATTACAGTGGCGGGGGCTATTATATGATTATGTTGAGGGCCTTGATGAAGTGCTGGATAAAGAACATGTAACATTTTACCTGGGCATTGACCCCACGGCTGGTTCATTGCATATTGGAAACCTGGCATCCATTATGCTTTTGAGGCATTTACAGGTAGCCGGGCACAAACCTGTATTGCTTTTGGGCGGCGCTACCGGTATGATAGGAGATCCGTCCGGTAAATCCAAAGAACGTAATCTGATGACACTTGAGGATATTCGCAATAATGGGTTGAAAATTAAAGAACAGCTTAACAGTATTATGCATTTTGATGAAGGAGAAAATGCTGGTGAATTAGTGAATAATTACGATTGGATGAAAGATTTTAGTTTCATAGATTTCATCCGTGACATTGGAAAGCATATAACCATAAATTATATGATGGCCAAAGACTCTGTTAAGTCAAGGCTTGAAACCGGATTGTCATTTACTGAATTTTCATACCAAATGGTACAGGGCTATGATTTTTATCACTTATTTACTTCCAAAAATTGTAAACTTCAGGTAGGAGGAGCTGATCAATGGGGAAATATTTTAACAGGTACTGAATTGATCCGAAGGAAAGAAGGCAAGTCGGCCTATGGACTCACGTGCCCGCTAATTACCCGTGCCGATGGAGGGAAGTTTGGCAAGACAGAAGAAGGCAATGTTTGGTTGGATTCCGGGATGACATCCCCGTATAAATTTTATCAATTTTGGATTAATGTTTCCGATGTTGATGCTGAAAAGTATATTAAAGTTTTCACACTGCTTTCGCGAAAAAAAATTGAAGAAATCATCAGTGAACACAACCAGTCTCCACATCAACGATTATTGCAATCGGTGCTGGCCAGGGAAGTCACAACAATGGTGCATTCGGAAGAAGATTATACAGCAGCATTAGAGGCATCAAAAATATTATTCGGAAAAGGAACATTAGAGTCATTAGAAAAATTAGACGAACAAGTATTCCTGGATATATTTGAAGGAGTACCCCGGTTTGAATTAGACAGGAAGCAATTATCACAAGGCATTCCCTTATTGGAGTTATTGACTGAACACTGCAGGGTATTTGCTTCAAAGGGTGAGTTGAAGCGTTTGACCAAGGATAACGGACTCCAGATAAATAAACAACGGATGAATGACCCGTTTATAAATTTAACCACTGATATGCTAATTAATAATAAATATATGTTGATACAAAAAGGGAAAAAAAATTATTTTTTGATAAAAATCAAATAAAAAAGTTATTTTTGACGTTTTGTTATGATACTTATAAAACTATTAATTATACAAACTTAGTCAGTTTTTCAACTGGATAAAAATTTTAAAATATCGTGATAAATAAAAACAATAATCATTCTTACGATTCAATGGACATAGTACAATTTATTTACAGAAGATGGAAAATGTTTTTGATTGTAGTGATAATTGCAGGTATTGCATCCTCTATTGTCTCAATGTCTATCACGCCGAAATATAAATCCAGTGTCATACTGTTTCCTGCTTCCTCTTCGTCTGTATCAAAATCTCTTTTGAGCAGGAATATAAGTAGTAAAAGCGATGTACTGAATTTCGGAGAAGATGAAGAAGCTGAACGTCTGTTACAGGTGTTAAATTCATCAAGGTTAATGAATATAATAAACAGTCGTTTCAATTTAATCCAACATTATAATATTGACACATTGGAGTCAAAATATCCCAAAACAAGATTTGTCAAGATATTCAAAGATAATTTTACATTTAAACGGACAAAATACATGGCCATAGAAATTAATGTTATGGATGAAGACCCGGAAATGGCTGCAAAAATGGCAAATTATACAGCAGAAGTTTTAGATTCAATAATGAATTTTATGCATCAAAAAAGGGCAGAAAAGGCGTTTAATATTGTTAAAAACGAATATTTTTCATTGAAAAATGATATTCATCAAATGGAAGATACTCTTACTATGCTCAGAAAATATGGTGTTTATGAGTATGAAAAACAAGCTGAAGTATATAGTGCCGCATATGCTGATGCCATTGCAAATAATAATAATAAGGCAGCCGGCATACTGGAAAGAAAACTAAATAAGCTGGGTAAATACGGTGGTGATTTTTTTGCGATTACACAATTTTTAGAATTTGAAAAAGAAAAACTTAGCGATTTAAAAGCCAGATATAAAGAAGCAAAAGTAGAAGCAAAGAGATACATCTCTTATGTATTTATAGTGGATCAGGCTGATGTGGCTGAAAAGAAAAGTTATCCGATACGGTGGTTAATTGTAGTTATTACAGTGATTTCTTCTGTTATTGGAGCGCTTGTTTTTATGCTTATTTTTAACAGAATAAGGGATTTTCTTAAAAAAAGCAAATAATGGGATGGAGAATTAATAACCCTAAATGAAAATATATGGATATAAACGGCAAATTATTTAGGAGATATTTAGACCGCAAGGAAAAGCATAGCGAGCAGTATCAGAATAAAGATAACATCAGGAAACAGCACTCAAAAGGCAAATTAACAGCCTGGGAGCGAATCAATTTATTATTTGATAAAGACAGTTTTGAAGAAATCGGTGCATTTGTTACACCTTCAAAAGCTAGTTATGGCACTATAAAAGAAGCATATGGTGATGGTGTGATAACTGGTTTTGGAAAGGTAAATGGACGATTGATTTTTGCTTATGCCCAGGATTTTACAGTTATGGGAGGGTCTCTTGGTTCTGCTCATGCAAGGAAAATACAGGAAATCCAGGACAAAGCACTGAAAATGGGAGCTCCTATTATTGGATTAATTGATTCCGGGGGTGCAAGAATACAGGAAGGGATCAGTAGTTTATCGGGATATGCAGGAATTTTTCATCGAAATGTTCAGGCATCCGGTGTTATACCTCAAATATCTGTCATCTTAGGACCTGCTGCAGGTGGTGCAGTCTATTCACCGGCACTTACCGATTTTGTATTTATGACGGCCAAAACGAGTTATATGTTCGTTACCGGGCCTAATGTTGTAAAAGAAGTACTTAACGAAGATGTGAGTTATGAAGATCTGGGAGGAAGTGAAGTACATGCAGCCAAAAGTGGTGTGGCACATTTTAGTTACGAAGATGAAGAAAATTTAATACTTGGACTAAAAAAGCTTTTAGCACTCCTTCCTTCTAATAATATGGAAAATCCTCCATATGTTGAAACAAAGGATTCTACCAGACGGATTGAAAAACGATTAAGGAATGTAGTTCCTGATGATCCGAATAAACCCTATGACATCAAAGATGTCATTCAATTATTGGTAGACAATGGTAATTTTTTTGAGATTCATGAAAATTATGCACCAAGTGTAGTTGTTGGTTTTGCCAGATTAAATGGAAGAACAATAGGTATCGTATCAAACCAGCCAAAAGTGTTAGCCGGAACCCTTGATATTGATTCTTCAATGAAGGCAGCACGGTTTGTAAGAACGTGCGATTCTTTTAATATACCATTACTTGTATTAGAAGATGTGCCCGGGTTTTTGCCCGGAATAAACCAGGAACACGGGGGAATTATTAAGCACGGGGCAAAATTGATATATGCATTCAGCGATGCAACAGTTCCCAAAATTACTGTTATCTTAAGAAAATCATATGGGGGCGCGTATTGTGTGATGAACAGCAAAAATCTTGGTGGAGACTTTAATTTTGCATGGCCAACAGCAGAAATTGCCGTGATGGGGCCGGAAGGAGCTGTGTCTATCCTGAACAGAAAAGAATTGGCGGCAGCCGAAGATCCAAAAAAAATTAAAAAAGAACTTACATTAAAATACAGAAATGAGGTGGCGACACCTTATATTGCTGACGAAAAAGGATTTATTGATGAAGTCATTGACCCGGCCGATACACGTGTTAAATTGATTAAATCTTATGATGCATTGGCAAATAAACATCTGAATACACCACAACGAAAACATGGAAATATTCCACTGTAATTTTCATTATAATTTAAAAAATATTATTTACAAGCAATGGAAAGGCATGATAATTACTATTTATTAAAAATAATATTAAAATGGAAATGGTATATTTTATCAGTTTCTGTTATTGCAGCAATTGGAACGTTCTGTTTTTCAGGAGAAAATTTTATTACACCTCGTTATCAGTCAGAGGCCATAGCATACCCGGCCAATCTTAAATCAAGATCTACAGAAAGCAATACTGAACAGATGTTACAGTGGCTTAACAGTCGTGAAATAAAAGACCGGGTTATTACAAAACATGATTTGGTAAAACATTATAAAATTGATACTTCCAACCCCGGCTATTATACAGAATTACTTGATAAATATGATCAATGGATAGACATTTCAATGACAAAATACCAGGCCATAAAAGTTGCAGTGTTTGATAAAAACCCAAACATTGCATTTGATATAGTTTATAGCATTCTTCATTTGTATGATGAAAAGGTAAATAATGAATACAAAAAGAAGTATAAACGTGAAGTAGAAGTTAAAGAGAAGTTTTTTAACCGGAAAAAAAGTGAGCTTGATTTGGCATTGTCGATGCATCGGAAATTAAGCAAGAAATATGGCCTTCTTGATTATCTTGTTCAGGCAGAAGAAGTAACAAAAGGACATCTTGGGACAATTGATAATTTAAATCCTGGAAACCTCAATAAAAAAGATATTAATAAATTAAAGAAGAGTCTCGAGGAAAAGGGAGGTGATTTTATTTATTATCATAAACGGATCTATGATTTATTAGATCAATACAACATTATTCAAAAAGAATATGAAGATATTCTACTTGAATATGAAAAAGACCTTTCTTATTATTATTTGGTTGAAAGCCCTCATAAGTCCCATGAACCATCATACCCAAACCGGTTTTTATATATGATAATAGCATTTGCAGCAACCTTTGTACTTGCATTAATTGTGATATTTGTTATTGAACATAAAGATTTTATTAATGACCTAACATCTTAAAATAAAAAAGATTATTTAACGTGAGCAAAAGA
Source organism: uncultured Bacteroidales bacterium (assembly GCA_964390955.1). GTDB lineage: Bacteria > Bacteroidota > Bacteroidia > Bacteroidales > JBBRXJ01 > CAYMKE01. The sequence goes on from CAYMKE010000085.1 coordinate 5,980, forward strand.
TTATCAGAAAAGGAAAAATTAATTATATTCATATCTAGTTGTGTGGTATTTGTAATTTTAAATTTATTCTTTTTATTTCGGGATAATTATTTATTTGCCGCATTCCCCATAGGACTTATTTTTATTATTTGGGCATTTTTAGCATTGGACAAATTGCTTCTTGCAATTGTTTTTATGGCACCATTGTCGGTTACATTAAGTGATTTGGGTATTGAATCACAATATAACCTCTTTTTGCCCACTGAACCTTTATTGTTAGGGATATCGCTTCTTTTTTTAATGAAAATGTTTTTTGAGAAAAAATATGATTATCGTGTTACAAAACACCCTATTAGTCTTGCAATATATGCATATTTGATTTGGTTATTCATTACCAGTATAACCAGTACCATGCCATTGGTTTCTTTTAAAATTTTTATTACAAAAATTTGGTTTATTGTTCCGTTTTATTTTTTTGGGATATATCTGTTTAAGGAAAAAAAGAATATTAAGCAGTATGCCTGGGTATATATATTTGGCTTACTGGCAGTAATTATTTATACCTTATTTAGACAATTTCAATTGGGTTTTTTAAGTCAAAAAGTAGCACATTATGCTGTTACCCCTTTTTTTAGAGACCATACAGCTTATGGTGCTGCATTAACATTTGTGTTACCTGTTTTAATTGCTTTCTTAACCATTTATAAAACGAGAATCTCTAAAGTTTTAATTACTTTTTTAATTATTATATACCTTTTTGCATTGGTGCTATCATATACAAGGGCAGCATGGGTGAGCATAATTCTAGGTGTTTTTGTCTGGGGTATCATCAGGCTAAGAATAAATGCTGTATATATTTTTTCAGGTATTTTAATCGTACTTCTTGTGGCATTATTTAATAACCATAAGATAATGATGTACCTTGAAAAAAACAGACAGGAATCAACAGGTGACCTGGCAAAACATGCAAAATCTATTGCAAATATCACGACCGATGCTTCAAACCTCGAACGAATCAACAGGTGGAAATCGGCCTGGAGAATGTTTAAAGAAAAACCATACTTGGGATTTGGTCCTAATACTTATATGTTTCAATATGCACCTTATCAAATGTCCTATGAAAAAACAATCATTAGCACCAATTTTGGAGACAGGGGGGATGCACACAGTGAATATTTGGGGGCACTTGCAGAATCAGGGGTTCTCGGGATGCTGACATTCTTGCTAATCGTGATATTAAGTGCCAGTTATGGAATAAAGGTATACTATAGATGTAAAACCAAAGAAATGAAAAATATTACAATGGGGGTTTTAATAGGTTTGTTCACCTATTTTATTCATGGAATATTAAATAATTTTTTGACAACAGATAAAACTTCGGCACTTTTTTGGGGATTTATTGGGATCATAGTGGCAATTGATATTTATCATAAAGATCAGGACTCATTAGCGAGTCGGGATGCTAAAAAAATTCCACACCAAGAATAGAGATATCATCAATAATGAGATCACTTCCTTCTTTTATTTTATTATCTTTAATAATATTATCAATGTTTTTAGAAATAGATAATTTATTTGAAATTTCTTTCTCTAATAATTTGTTTCCGTATTCAATTCCATTTTCTGTAAAAAGCTCTACTAACCCATCAGTATAGCAGAGTAATTTTGATGGTTCATTGATAGTGAAAACACCTTTTTTTACTATCGGTATTTCTTCAAGCATGCCCATTCCGGCACATCCCTTATTTAAAAAGTGCAATGTTTCTTTTTCTTTTTCATAGTATAAAGGTGGATTATGTCCGGCATTTACATACTCAAATTGTTTTGTTTGATAATTGAATTTTGCAACAAAGAATGTAATGAATTTTTCACCTTTTGCACTGCTTAAGACCCTTTCATTTAAGATACCCATCAAATCTACCAATGAAATACTGGATGTAAATAACGCCCGGAGGTTTGCCTGGAAATTAGACACTAATAACGCGGCAGAAATACCTTTGCCTGATACATCAGCTATACAAAAACCTATCTCATTTTGATTTAATTGTACTACATCATAATAATCTCCACCTACCTCATAATGAGGCTTGTAAAAAGAGTGCATGTGAATTAAGTTATTTTTGGGCAATTTATCTTTGTCCGGGATTAGCATATTTTGCATTTTGGATGCCAATTCAAGCTCTTTTTTTATTGCCTCCTGTTTTAAACTTTCATCAAAAAGCCGGATGTTTTCTATGGCAACAATGATGATGTTGGATAGTGTTTGAACAAATTTAAGGTGTTTAATGGCCGGGCTAATCCCTTCTTTATTCTCGTCTATATCACCAATTAAAACAAATGCCAATGGTTTTTCGTTTTGTATAACAGGAATAATAATATCTATTTTTTTAAAAAAGGGATTTGGGGAAGAGGTGACAAATGATATATTATCATATTGAAGCAGATGTTGATCAACATCTATTTGATTATGCCAGGTGTCTTCTTCTGTTGATCCTGAATTAAGAATACGTATCCATTGTTTATCATTATCATTGTATTTGAATACAATGATTTTACCAATACCCAGGTCATTTCGCAATAATTGTTCATATTGTTCAACGAGCTTTTCTGTATTATGATATTCATTGATAGCACGGGTTATGCTTAAAAGGCTGTTTAATTTGAAATTTACTAGGTTAAGTCTTTTTGACTTTGTGATTGCCATTAGTTGCAGGTTTTTGCTATAAAGAACAATATAAAATACTTTCTGGTATTGAGAATAAATTTCTCTTTACCTGTATTCAATATTAAACAGGTAATAATTTTATTTAATTGAGGCAAAAATATGATTATGCTCTTTCAATATATGATTTGCTTTTGGTATCAATTTTAATTTTTTCTCCTGTTTCAATAAAGATAGGCACATTTATTTCTGTGTCTGTTTCAAGTTTTGCCGGTTTCATTGCAGTAGAAGATGAAGTATTTCCTTTTACCCCCGGTTCGGTATATGAAATTTCAAGAACAACGTGCTGTGGTAATTCGCACATTAATGGTTTTTCCGTGTCAGCGTGATATAAAATTTCTACTTCCTGCCCTTCTTTTAGGAATTCTGAAGCATTTATCAGATCTTTTTCAAGGGAGACTTGCTCAAAGGTCTCATTATGCATAAAATGGTATCCCAAATCATCTTTATACAAAAATTGATGAGGCCTGCGTTCTATTCTCGCTGTAGTGACTTTTTCTCCTGATGAAAAGGTGTTTTCCAAAACTTTCCCTGTTGTAAGGCTTTTGAGTTTTGTTCTTACAAACGCTGCGCCTTTCCCTGGTTTTACATGCTGGAATTGTTGTATGACATAAAGATCATTTTTAAATTCTATACATAAGCCATTTCGAAAATCTGAAGTATCTGCCATGTTTATTTATGATTTTAAAAAACTAATTAATACAAAAGTAAGAAAAAGAGATAAAAAAATCATCTAATGTATTATTTTTTGTTAGCATAAAATTTGAATTATGCTAATGGTGAGCAGTTATTTCCTTTGGCTGAAAAAGTCAGCAAAATTATTGAAACTTATAATAAAACCATTCTGAATTCTGGATACTCAGAATCAACTTCCACCAAAATGGTAGTACCTATTTTTTTAACGTATCGAATATTTTGTTTTTAGGTTTTGTGGCAAGAAAATCTTTTAGATAAAAAGGTTCAAAATAAGCTATGTCTTCAAATTTTTTCTCCAAATATGCGGTATGCGATTGTTTAACCATATATTTAGAAGACATTTTAATGTTTTCAATAAAATATGCGTTATCATGCTTTATGACATCTTTACATTTTAATGCACCATTTCCAAAAAAGTATACTTTATGCTCATTCAAATAATCATTTATAAAATCTTCATGAACAATTTGAGCTGATGTTTTGAGAATGGTATTTCCTTTTGTGTCAAAAAGTGCGGTATATACTTCCATGCGTTTTGCATCAATCATTGGGCAGAGCAGTGAATTCCCGGAAGGATGATGGTCTTCAATCATTACATTGGCTAAGGTTTCCAATGTATTGATACCAATTAAAGGTGTATTGAACCCATAAACTAACCCTTTTGCTGTAGAAACGCCAATTCGCAGGCCTGTATATGATCCCGGCCCTTTACTCACGGCAATTGCATCAAGATTTTTTTTATTGATATGGTTTTTGTGGAGTATTTCTTCTATGTAAAGGGTTAAAACCGATGCATGAGACTTATCTCTTTCTGTCTCTTTAATGTCAATTAAGTTCCCATCCACTCCCAAAGCTACAGAACATACTTCTGTAGCTGTTTCTATGTTTAATATTGCAGACATATAAATTTTAATTAAAAAAAAACTATACAAAATTAATATAACCTGAACGGAATCTATTATTTTTAATCCATATTCAATATAACTTATAGTGTTTCATGGAAAATGTAAAAAAACTTTATATAACGGATATAGGTAATGTCTGCTTTATAAGGAATACACGGGCAAACAGGTTAAGTATCCGTTTAAAAGAGTTCAACATGATCAGGGTAACTGTTCCGGGAAGGATGCCTTTAAAAGAAGCTGTTTCTTTTGTTCATTTAAAAAAAGGTTGGATTACGAAACATCTGAACAACATCAGATTAAATGAAAAAAAATACACGATATTTACCCCGGAAACCAGATTTTCAACAAAATATCATCAATTGGAAATATCGAGGCAAAATGTAAATGTTGTCAAAACATCCATTAAAAACGGGATAATAAGTATCCAGGTTCCTGAAATGATAATATGTGAAAATGAACAGGTTCAATTAACAATCCGTAAAACCATTGAAGAAGCTCTTCGGGTAGAAGCAAAATGCCATCTTCCCGGATGGCTACAAGATATAGCACAAAAGCATGGGTTCATGTATAATAATATTTATATTAAAAATTTAAAATCCCGTTGGGGAAGTTGTTCCCATCAAAATAATATAAATTTAAACCTTCATTTGATGCGTCTTTCTAACGATTTGATACACTATGTTTTGTGCCATGAATTGGCACATACAGTACATAAAAATCATGCAAATAATTTTTGGGCATGTTTATTGTCAATTGAACCATATGCAAAAGAAAAACAAAAACAATTAAGAAAATACAATCCATCAATTTATTAAAAATAAACTGATGGGAATAACGATTTTAATCAATAAATTAAGCCTTGCTTATAATTTTGACTATATTTATAGTTTGAAATATGACGAAAATCCATGGAAAAAGTTTTCACTAAAGCGATCACTTATATTTTTCATCCCTTATTAATGCCAACTTTGGGTATTTTAATAATATTTGATTCGATTGAATATATGGTATACGTACCATTTGAGATGAAACGTGCAGTTTTTTTAATCGTTTTTATTTCTACATGCCTGTTACCTTTGAGTTTTATTCCCTTTTTTTATTTTCAAAAAATAATAAAGGATTTTGAAATGAGCTCACGAAAAGAACGATTTATTCCTTTATTTCTGTCAGCCATTTTTTATTATATAGGTTATTATTTAATTTCAAAATTCACCATACCATTGGTTTTGGTTTCGTTTATGTTTTCTACAGTGATTGTTGTGTTTGTAATTCTTATTATTAACCTGAAGTTTAAGATCAGCATTCACATGAGTGGTATAGGAGGTATTATAGGTTTGATAATGGCAATTTTAATCAAAACCGGTGATTTGAATTTTTATATTTTTATTGTTTCCATTTTACTTGCAGGCTTTATCGGATATTCAAGGTTATGGTTTAAAGCCCATACCCAATGGCAGGTATATACCGGGTTTGTTATTGGATTTGCAGGTATTTTTCTTTCTGTTTTGCTTTATTAATAAACTTGTAATATTAAGAAATGAGGCAAAAGAAACAAGGTGTTTATATGATTATTTTTTACATGCTTGGTTCATCTGTTTATTATTATATCCCATAATCTATTTTGTTTGTACAAATTGAGAACGGGCTTCTCCATCATTTTTTTCCTTTCAGCCTACAATACTCCATTAACCCGGAACATTCATGCCATTAGCTTTATGCAG
>CAYMKE010000086.1:0-11940 GCA_964390955.1 uncultured Bacteroidales bacterium
TCGTTACGCTTGCCCCAAAATTGCTCATTTACGCCAGTAAACTGCGCATTTTGGGACTGCACAAGCCTCGTTACCGAACATTATGATCCAAGCACTTGACGCTATAGACGAACTCTAATGAGTGTGGCTCTATTCTAATAAATGGTTGATTAATATAATGAATTATTACTATTGGTCAGCATGTTACGGGACAACTTTGATTATTTTTTTCTTAAAATTCTGTATCTCAATAACCAATGTTAAATTAATATGAATTTTCAAAGATTTATATTTCATCTTATATAGGATACTCTTTTTTTTTTATATTTTTGCCTTTTCTTTTTGTGATTATATAAACAATATAATGAAATAAATCATGGCCGGCAAACTTGAAGAACTGACCCAGAAAATATACCAGGATGGTGTAACGAAAGCCAACAAGAAATCGGAACAAATTATCAATGACGCCAAAAAACAGGCTGAAGATATTATTAAAAAGGCAAACAAAGAAGCACAGGAAATTAAAGATAATGCCAAAAATGAGGCTGAAGACACACACCGCAAGGTGGAAAATGAATTAAAACAATCGTATCAACAAACATTACGTCAGATACAGCAAAAAATAACAGGCCTGATTGTAACAAAAGTAACAAAGCAACCCGTTAAAGATGCCTTTAAAGACAATGATTTTATTAAAAAAATAATTGAAACAGCCCTGAAAAATTGGGTGCAAGATCAATCAAAAGTCGATTTGATATTATTACTTCCTGAAAATCAAGAAAAAGATTTGACAAAATATTTTGAAGCACATACCAAAGAATTAATAAACGGGTCACTTGATGTTGAAATAGACCCTGATCTTAAATCAGGATTCAAAATAGGGCCGGCTGACGGTTCATATCAAATTACGTTCAAAGAAGAAGATTTTCAGAATCTATTCAGAAAATATATACGTCCTAAAACAATTGAATTGTTATTCGGAGACAAATAAAGGTTTTGCTATATGACCATTCAAATCACTCAAAAAAATAAATATTATTGCCTTGTTGCCGGATTGATTGAGCTATCATTTGGACAGAAAAAACTTTCTATCTCTCAAAACGATTATGTTTCTTTACTCGAGACATATCTTCAGTCATCTGATTTTGAGTTGGTTAAGTATTTTTTAATAGTATATGACCAGGATAATTTATTAAATACACTTAAAGAAAATGAAAAACCCTTTGATGAAAGGGGTATATTGGATAAAGAACAAATTGAAGTATTAGCCAATACCAAAGAAATAGGGTCTGTTGATGTATCTTCGGGTCATTTTTATGATTATTTAAAAAACCTGGCCATTCATTATAACAATGATACTCCTTTCAATGCAGAATTAAGTTGGGAAAATCAATTTATTTCCGAATATTATGAATTCGCATTCAAATGCAGAAATAAATTTATCCGTGAGTGGTTTACATTTGAAATGAACTTTAATAATGTAATTACAGGAATCATTGCAGATTTATATAATCTTAATACTGAGAAACAACTAATTGGAACCAATGAAGTGACAGAAGCCATCAAAAGTGTAAGAGCAAAAGATTTCGGATTGGCAAGAGAATACGACTTCATTGATAAATTATTGAATCTGTTTGAAAATGCTACTATCACAGAACGGGAAAAAGGCATTGATCAGATCAAATGGGAGAAACTCAATCAAATGACAACCTTTTTCTATTTTTCAATAGAAAATGTTTTGGCATACCTTATTAAGGTACGTATTTTAGAACGATGGACATTATTGGATGAAGAAAAAGGCAGGGAAACATTTGAACAAATTATTAAAGAGCTGAAAAATAGTTACGAATTTCCAGAATATTTTGTAGTATAATGGCACAAAAAAAGAAAACCACAGGGACAATAGCGGGGATCATTGCGAATCTGCTAACAGTAGAAGTAAATGGCCCTGTCCAACAAAATGAAATTTGCTATGTAGAGCGGGCTAAAAATCATTTAATGGCAGAGGTGATTAAAGTAATGGGGAAGTATGCATATGTACAGGTATTTGAAGATACCAGTGGTGTAAGGGTAGGTGATCAGGTTACCTTTGACGGGCATATGCTTGAAGTAACATTGGGCCCCGGTCTTTTGCAAAAGAATTTCGATGGACTGCAAAATGACCTCGACCTGAAAGAAGGCATATTTTTGAATAAAGGAGATTATACCCCGGCATTGGATGAAGAAAAGGAATACGAATTTAAGCCCCTTGTGAAAAAAGGAGAAGAAGTCACCACGGCTATTTGGCTGGGAGAAGTAAAAGAAAACTGGATTCCTCACAAGATTATGGTACCTTTTACATTCAAAGGAAAATATACAGTTAAAGATATTAAAAGTGAAGGCAAATACAAACTCAATGAAACCATTGCAGTTTTAACAGACCAGGATGGTGACGACCATGAGGTCAGTATGATCCAAAAATGGCCGGTAAAAGTGGCCAATAAAGCATATAAAGAAAAACCCCGCCCGTTTAAATTGCTTGAGACAGGTATCCGGACAATGGATTCTATGATCCCTATGGTAGAAGGCGGAACAGGGTTTATTCCCGGCCCTTTCGGAAGCGGTAAAACAGTTTTACAGCACGCACTTTCAAAACAAGCCGATGCCGATATAGTGATTATGGCTGCATGCGGCGAACGTGCTAACGAGGTGGTTGAAATTTTTAAAGAATTTCCGGAACTTGATGACCCGCGTACAGGACGTAAATTGATTGAAAGAACGATTATTATTGCCAATACATCCAATATGCCGGTGGCTGCCAGGGAGGCTTCTGTATATACAGCCATGGCTATGGCAGAATACTACAGGGCAATGGGTTTAAAAATACTGCTTTTGGCAGATTCAACTTCACGCTGGGCACAGGCACTCAGAGAAATGTCAAACAGAATGGAAGAATTACCCGGGCCTGATGCGTATCCGATGGACTTATCTGCTGTTATTGCCAACTTTTATTCACGAGCAGGTTATGTGAAATTAAACAATGGGAAAACAGGTTCTGTTACTTTTATCGGTACAGTATCGCCTGCCGGGGGTAACCTGAAAGAACCTGTAACTGAATCCACCAAAAAAGTAGCAAGATGTTTTTATGCCCTTTCGCAAGACCGCGCCGATAGTAAACGGTATCCGGCCATTGATCCTATTGATAGTTATTCCAAATACCTTGAATACGATGAATTCAAGGAATATGTAGAAGAAAAAATATCAGGCGCATGGGTTGACAAGATCAACAAAGCCAGAACAGCCCTGCAGAGAGGACAGGAAGCACAGGAACAAATCAATATCCTGGGAGATGATGGGGTGCCGCTGAACTATCATATTACCTTTTGGAAATCAGAAGTTATTGACTTTGTGATTCTTCAACAGGATGCATTTGATAAGATTGATGCTTCTTCGTCTATTGAACGTCAGAGATATATGATGGATAAAGTATTAAGTGTTCTTGATACCGATTTTGAATTCAAAGGATTTGAAGAAGTAATCCAATACTTTAAAAAACTGATCAACCAATTCAAACAAATGAATTACTCTGAATTCGAGTCAGATGAATATAAAAAAGAAGAAAAAGAAATAGATAATTTAATCGAAGAAAAGAAAGCTAAATAATGGAAACACAAGCTTTTCAAAAAATACACACAAAGATTAACCAAATTACCAAAGCAACCTGCTCGCTTAGTGCAAAGGGTGTTGGTAATAGCGAACTGGCAATTGTAAATGATCGGTTGGCCCAGGTTGTGAAAATAATTGGCGACGAAGTAACCTTGCAGGTATTTGGCGGAACAGAAGGAATACCAACAAATGCAGAAGTTGTTTTCCTTGGGAAAACTCCAACGATGAAGGTGGGAGAGGAGCTCTCAGGACGCTTCCTGAACGCTTATGGCGAACCCATTGATGGCGGGCCTGCTGTTGAGGGAGAAGAAATTGAAGTAGGCGGTGCAACCGTTAACCCGGTAAAACGTGAACAACCCTCACAAATGATCGCTACAGGAATTGCTGGAATTGACCTCAACAATGCATTGGTAACAGGCCAAAAAATTCCGTTTTTTGCCGATCCAAACCAACCATATAACCAAATTATGGCTATCGTGGCATTAAGAGCCAAAGCCGATAAAATAATTTTGGGAGGAATAGGACTGGCAAATGACGACTATTTATTTTACAAGAATATTTTTGAAAGTGCCGGTGCACTCGACCGTATCATCAGTTTTATCAATACAACAGAAGACTCTCCTGTTGAACGACTTCTGATACCCGATCTGGCATTATCTGCCGCAGAATATTTTGCCATTGAGAAAAACCAAAAAGTACTGGTATTGCTTTCCGATATGACGCTTTTTGCCGATGCACTAAGCATCGTATCCAACAGGATGGATCAAATCCCCTCAAAAGATAGCATGCCCGGTTCATTATACAGTGACCTGGCTGCCAGGTATGAAAAAGCAGCACAATTTCCCGATGGAGGCTCTATTACCATTGTAGCTGTAACCACATTATCAGGTGGAGACATAACCCACGCCATCCCCGATAATACGGGATATATCACAGAAGGACAGCTTTTCCTTCGTATGGATTCAGATATTGGAAAAATAATTGTTGACCCGTTCAGGAGTCTTTCACGATTAAAACAATTGGTCATTGGAATACAAACAAGAGAAGACCATCCTCAGGTGATGAATGCAGGTGTGCGTTTGTTCGCCGATGCAGCAAACGCGAAAACAAAACTCGAAAACGGGTTTGATTTAACTGATTACGATAACCGGACACTGAGCTTTGCTAAAGAATACTCTAAAGAATTGCTTGCAGTGGATGTGAACGTAGATACTGAAAAAATGTTGGACATTGCATGGCAATTATTTAAAAGACATTTTAACAAAGAAGAAGTTGCCATTAAAAATGAAATGGTTGAAAAATATTGGCCTAAAGACGAATAATTAGTAAATAAAAAAAGAAAAGAATTCAGACTTATGGCAATGAAGATTCAATATAATAAAACATTTATGCAGCGTGTCCGAAAGATGCTTGACACTCGTGTTAAGGCATTGCCAACGTTGAAAAATAAAGAATCTGCTTTAAGGGTTGAAGTAAAAAAAGCTAAAGACACTGTAGAAGATTTGGATCGTAAATTAGAAGACAAAAAGAAAAGCTATCAGGAAATGATGGCGCTTTGGTCTGAATTTAACCCTGAATTGGTGAGTGTTAAAGAAGTGAAATATACGACAAAAAAAATCGCAGGAGTACAAACCCCTGTATTACAAGATGTTGACCTGGATATTAAACCATTCAGTATATTCCATAATCCTGCATGGTTTATGGATGGTATTGAAACATTAAGGGAATATATAAAACTCGCCATTGAGCGGGATTTTTTCCAAAAAAAGATGGAAATCCTTTTGTATGCCAGAAAAAAAACAACTCAAAAAGTAAACTTATATGAAAAAGTGCAAATACCTGAATTTCAGGATGCACTCCGAAAGATAAAACGATTTTTGGAGGACCAGGAAAACCTGTCCAAATCGTCACAAAAAATTATTAAGAAAAGAAAAGCAATAACATAATGATTGTACCAATGCTTAAATATTCGTTCCTGATTTATCACCAGGATCATGAAGAATTCCTTAAAAATCTTCGTGAAATAGGAGTGGTGCATATTATGCAAAAAAAAGGGGAGTTCTCTGACGAAGCAAAACAAGCATTTCAACAAATTGAACAATTAAAAAATGCACAAAAATTCCTTAAAAAACGAGATATTAAACCACACAAGCAAGAAAAAAACAGAGAAGGAATTGATGTTTTGCATGAAATTCAAAATAAACGGGAAGAAATTGATAAACTCCAACAAGACATCAAGGCTATTAATAAAGAAATCATCCAACAAGAACCCTGGGGTGATTTTTCCCCGGAGAACATTCAGCAACTCGCACAGAACCGGATATATGTTCATTTTTTTGTTTGTCCCGTTAAACAATTTGATGAAAAATGGCAAGAACAATATTATATTGAAAAAATAATTGAAAAAGAGAGCGATATTTATTTTGTATTGATCACACGTGATGACGAAAAAGTTGAATTAAACATTGAAGAAATAGAATCACCCAAAAAATCAATTACCCAGTTGCAAAACGACAGGGAAGCCCTGGAAAAACATATTAAAGAGATTGATGAAGAGTTGGATGAATATGCAGCAAATTCTATTGATTTAATTCATGACACTATTTTGAACATACAGGAGAATATAGAATTTAAAGATGCAATATACAACACCGAATCAGAAGTAGATGGCCAGGTGATGCTTACAGAAGGTTGGGTGCCGGCTACAAAAGAAAAAGAATTGGTGGATTTCCTGGAAGGACAACGTGTTGTATCTGTCAAAGAAGCTCCCCAACCCAAAGAAGAACAAGAAGCAAAACAAATTCCTGTTTTATTAAAAAACAATCGTTTTGCACGGGTTTTTGAATTGATAGGGAATATGTTCCTCCCGAATTATAAAGAAATTGACCTTACCCCGTTTTTTGCACCATTTTTTGTGATGTTCTTTGGATTTTGCCTGGGAGATGCAGGATATGGATTGATTTTTATACTGGCAGCTACATTTTTTAAACCCAGGGTAAAAAAGCAGACAAAGTCTGCATTAACCATGATACAATATTTTGGAATTGCCACCATTGTTTTTGGCCTGCTTACCGGAACATTGTTTGGTATCAGGTTATATGAAAAGGCTATTTTTAGTAGTATTGAGGATTTGTTTATTACCAATCAACAATTATTTGATTTATCGGTTATTGTTGGTGGGTTTCATATTATATTTGGAATGTGTTTAAAGGTTTTCAATCGAATAAAACAAAAAGGATTTATTTATGGGGTATCTACCATGGGATGGTTGTTGTTGGCAATAAGTTCTGTCGTATTTTACTTATTGCTGCCTGAAAATACCCGGCCGGTACTAAAGCCTTTATATATTGGATTGGTTGTATTAAGCGGTATTATGATCATCTTTTTCAGCAAACCGGAAGCAAATGTATTTGTTAATTTAGGACAGGGGATATGGGATATATATACCAATGTTACCGGATTGCTTGGCGATTTTCTTTCATACATCAGATTATTTGCTATCGGGATTTCAACTGCCATCCTTGGTTTTGTGTTTAATCAAATGGCTATCTCATTAAGCCCGGATGTACCTGTAATAGGACAGCTTGTCTTTGTAATTATTCTGGTATTTGGCCACAGCATTAATATCTTTATGTCATCGCTTGGATCATTGGTGCATCCAATGCGTCTGATCTTTGTGGAATTTTATAAAAACGCCGGATTTACCGGTGGAGGAAAAGAATATAAACCTTTTACAAAAGTAAAATAAATAAATTTACATTGTTTAATAATTAAAATTAGGAGATACAAATTATGAGTTTAGCAATTATTCTTGCTTACATTGGCCTTGGATTAATGGTAGGATTATCCGGAAGTGGCAGTTCTATTGGGGTTTCTATAGCTGGTAACGCCACACTAGGCGCTTTAAAAAAGAATGAAGAAGCATTTGGGAGTTATATGGTATTAAGTGCTATGTCAGGGTCACAAGGACTTTATGGCTTTGCAGGTTTTTTCCTTCTGAACAACGAAGCCATTATTAATCCGGAAATGACAATGCTTGCCGGAGCTTCTGTTTTGGGAGCCGGGTTAGCCCTTGGTTTGGTTGGATTATTGTCTGCTATACGGCAGGGAATGGTATGTGCAAATGGTATTGCAGGAATCGGAGACGGATATGATGTGTTCGGTAAAACTCTTATCCTCGCTGTATTTCCTGAATTATATGCAATTATCGCACTTGCAGCAGCTTTCCTTATCAGGGGAGCATTGATTTAACCATTTGTAAGTCCTCTTAAGTAATTCGATCATCAGGCTTTCGAATTACTTAAGAGGACTTTTATTAATTCCTTTCTTTCTGGGAAAGTACCATAAAGTCAAGTGTTTGTCCATAACACTTGACTTTATGGACAGGTTCTAAATAAAATGCAAATCATATTATTTATGGTACTACTGCAATTATTGTGGAAAAAAGGATAATAATTATTTAAAAAGCGGCTTATAATTCTCATTAAGCCGCTTTTATTGTTTAAACTTTTAAACGTATAAACAGGAAGAATAAAAAAGGCTCCGGATAAATCAATTAACCGGAGCCTTTTAAGAAGAAAAGGGCAAGTATGTATTTAAATTGGAGATTTAAATTGCCTTACCACCCTTTTCTCCGGTTCTGATCCTGATACATTCTTCCAAAGGAGTAATAAATATTTTTCCATCCCCAATTTTACCTTCAGAATTTGATTTAGCAGATTGTATAATTGCATCAACAGTTGTTTGAACAAACTCTTTGTTTACAGCAATTTCAAGTTTTATTTTTGGAATAAGGCCGGGAGCTATTCGTTTGCCCCTGTAAATTTCTACTTCTACTTGCCGGCCGTGACCTGATACCCTGTGTACAGTAATACGGGTTATACCTGCCTGAATCAAAGCTTCTCTTACCTGATCCAGTTTTTTTTCGCGAATAATTGCAGTGATTAATTTCATTATTATTATTTATTGAGATTAAACCATAAAAAATTAGCTTGGATTCAGCATGCCATATCCTTGTTCACCATGGTAAGCAGAATCGAGGCCTTGCATTTCATTTTTATCAGATGATCTGAGGCCTATTGTTTTTTGTATAATGACCAGCAGGATTAATGTGATAACTGCTGCATATACAATAGCAATTGCTACAGCTGCAGCCTGAACTCCTAATTGCTGAAGTGTACCCCACGATCCTTCAACAGCATTTGAAGCTTCCTGCATCCAACTGTCACGAATGAAAAATGTAAGCATAATAGCACCTACAATACCACCGATTCCATGTATGCCAAATGCGTCAAGGCTGTCATCGTACCCCATCCTGTTTTTTAATATTAATCCGATGTAACAGATTATTGAGGCGATGGCACCTAATGCCAGGGCTCCAGCTGGTTGAACAACACCGGCTGCAGGTGTCACTGCCACCAAACCAGCCAAAATACCGCTTGCAAATCCCAGTGCAGTTGCTTTCTTAAGATGAACCCCTTCAACGATCATCCAGGTCAATGCACCGGAAGCAGCTGCTGCCTGGGTTGCCGTTAATGCCTGGGCTGTACTTAACCCGCTGGACACACTACTGCCTGCGTTAAAACCGAACCATCCAACCCAAAGTAATCCTGCACCAATCATCGTTAAAACCAGATTGCTCGGTGGCATGTTTGTTTTAGGATATCCCCTTCTGGCACCTAAATAAATGGCCGCAACTAACCCGCTAATTCCGGCAGAAATATGAACTACAGTACCACCAGCAAAGTCAATGGCCCCCATAGCCCCCATATTAAATAAAAAGCCATCGCCGGCCCAAACCCAATGACAAAGAGGATTGTATACTATTATTCCCCATAAAGCAATAAATACGACGTACCCTCTAAATGAAACACGTTCTGCAAACGCACCGGCTATAAGTGCAGGAGTAATTATAGCGAATTTACCCTGAAACATAGAAAACACATATTCAGGGACTCCTTCTTCCATGATTGTCTGGTCTATTCCCCGGAGAAAAAGATAATCGCTGTTCCATCCGAACCATCCACCCAAAACGTTACTCCCGAAACTCATAGCATACCCCAAAACAACCCACAATACAGCCATAATACCCATAGCAGCAAAACTATGCATCATGGTGCCCAACACGTTTTTTGTCCTTACCAGTCCGCCATAAAACATAGCTAAGCCCGGAATCATTAATAAAACCAGTGCTGTAGACGTTAACATCCATGCAGTAGAACCCGAATCTATATTCGCACCTTCCGATGCAAATGTAACGAGTGGCATACTGAAAAAAAGCAACACAATAAAATTAATAAATTTTAAATTTTTCATGACATTTTATGAATTTAGTAATTAAATAAATTTATTTTATAAAATAATGTAAGTAAAATGCAAATATATGTAATGTATTGTAAAATTACAATAAAGTTTTGTTAAAAATTTATTATACCCCACATAAAAATGTGTTATTATTGTATATTTATGTATTTAATCACATTATACTATATTTTTATTGGGTTATTTTTGTTATAATAACAAAAATACAATTTACCACCCTTGGTAATTATCAATTTGGAGAGTTGTGAATATATGAATTCAATATTTTATGATAATTATATTTGTTTATATCAATAAAAAAATGTAATTTTGTTCTTCTTTAAGAATGAGATAAGGAAACTTATAGATTTTTTCTGATAAACGCAAAATTTCTTGATCGGGAAGTTATTCTTCAGCTTTAGTTTAATGTAGTTTTTCTACAAATAAAAGGAGGTTTTTAAATTTGCGAAAATTTTTTACTGCTTTTTGGATAATAAAAACACACCATCAGCGTAATATAGTAATGTAGAATTTTTTACTCTTTCATAACTTTAAACTCATAAAATATATGAGACAATTAAAAATTACTAAATCTATAACCAACAGGGAAAGCCCTTCCTTAGAAAAATATTTACAGGAAATTGGCAAGGTAGAACTATTAACTCCTGAAGAAGAAGTTGAATTAGCACAACGGATTAAAAAAGGAGATAAAATTGCACTTGAAAAATTAACCAAAGCCAATTTACGATTTGTTGTATCTGTTGCCAAGCAATATCAGCATCAGGGATTAAGTCTTCCTGACCTGATTAACGAAGGTAATCTTGGGCTAATTAAAGCCGCTGAGAAATTTGATGAAACAAAAGGTTTTAAATTTATTTCCTATGCAGTATGGTGGATACGTCAATCAATTTTGCAGGCCATTGCTGAGCAATCAAGAATTGTGCGTATTCCTCTTAACAAGGTAGGTGATTTAAACAGGATCAATAAATCTTTCAGTAAATTAGAACAAGAACACGAAAGGGCTCCTTCTACTGATGAGTTATCAAAAGATATTGATTTGCCTAAAGAAAAAGTAAAAAGTGCGATTCAAATATCAGGCAAACACATTTCAGTAGATGCACCTTTTAAAGAAGATGAAGACAACAATTTGCTGGATGTCATGGAAAATAAAGAATCACCAGTTGCTGATGATACATTATTGCACGAATCTTTAAGCAAAGAAATTGAAAGAACATTGAATATTTTATCTGATAAAGAAAAACGGGTTATTCAACATTTTTTTGGAATAGGGAGACCCGAGATGTCTTTAGAAGAAATAGGCAATCAATTTGGCCTTAGCAGAGAGCGAACAAGGCAAATTAAAGAAAAAGCAATAAGAAGATTAAGACAATCATCAAAGAATAAGCTTCTCAAACCTTATTTGGGTTAGTAGTAGATTGCACAAAAAAAGCCTCCCGGATGCGGGAGGCTTTTTTTGTGGCCTCTTTTCTGTTGTTTGCAGCTTAGTTTTTTGGATCGTTTTTCCATTCACCGTGCAGGGTATGCAAGGATACCAGACGTTAAAGAGGCTTTTTGTAAAAGTTTTTGATTTTTTTTTTGCCTTAAACCGGAAAATTTATGCCATTAGCTTTGTGCAGATTCTTTTTTTGTTTGAAAATATATAGAAATATAAAGAGGTATAAATAAAATACAAGCAGATGAAAAACAAATGCCTTTGTTCGTTATATTTTTGTTTTGTACTTAATTAATGGTTTTTAGTTAAGTAATAGTTTAATGGTTTAGTAATAAAAGGGTAAGAAACAATGGTTTCTTGCCCTTTTTGTTTGTGTATATTTAGGACATACTATAAATAGTGTTCTTCCATAGAGTCAAGTGTTTGTATCATAATGTTCGATAACGAGGCTTGCGAAGCCCCAAAATGCGCAGTTTACTGGCGTAAATGAGCAATTTTGGGGCAAGCGTAACGAAGCCTGCCCCGTAAGGAAGAATGACTGTATCGGGGTTAGCGGACATTAT
>CAYMKE010000087.1:0-11870 GCA_964390955.1 uncultured Bacteroidales bacterium
ACGTCGTGAGACAGTTCGGTCCCTATCTGCTGTGGGCGTAGGAAATTTGAGAGGAGCTGTCCTTAGTACGAGAGGACCGGAACGGACAGACCTCTAGTGCACCTGTTGTGGCGCCAGCTGCATCGCAGGGTAGCTATGTCTGGAAAGGATAAGCACTGAAAGCATCTAAGTGCGAAGCCTTCTTCAAGATGAGATTTCCTTTGAGGGTCGTTGAAGACTACAACGTTGATAGGTTGCAGGTGTAAAGGCAGTAATGTCAAAGCCGAGCAGTACTAATTACCCAAAACTTTTAATGCAATTGTATTTTTGTTATTGTCTGCAAATTCTTTCCAATACTTCTTAAAATATTGATGACTTTATGGCAGTTATAGCGATGGGGAAACACCTCTTCCCATTCCGAACAGAGTAGTTAAGCCCATCTGCGCCGATGGTACTGCATTAGCGGGAGAGTAGGTCGCTGCCTAATTTAAATCTAAATCCCGTTCTGAATACTTCAGAACGGGATTTTTTTATTTTTGCAATATTCGCTTTGATATAATATTTTTCCATTATTAACGTAAATATATATAAGCTAATACCAAGAAGTTAATATAAAAAACTTATATTTTCCAGGTGAAAAATTTAATTTGCATATGTTCTTTTGTTTTTATTGTTTGCTGTCTTAATGGATATTCTCAACATCCAGACTCAATACAAAAAAACGATACCACTCTATTTGCATGGAAAATAGACCAAAACTCTTTTGATCTTATCCGGACCGAAATTGACACAAATATTAATAAATTTCATATATACAATATCCTCAACCAACATGGTTTCTCTTATGCACATCTCGGATTCATTGGATCACCGGCAAATAAAATCAATTATTTTTTAGACACATTCCAAACTCCCGATTTTTTATTTCTAAAACCTTTTGCACCTTACCTGAATCTACCCCAAAACACCATTTATTATAATACAAAAAAACCATTTACGAATCTGTTTTATACAGCTAATTTTGGTAATAAACAAGAAATTAACCAAATGATCAGTGTTTTGCATACGCAAAATATAAATGAAAAATTAAATATCGGATTAAAATACAAGCATATTTCTTCAAGAGGTTTTTACAACTTTTATGATGAAATACATAAAACCGGTGTTTTTTCACTGTTTTCAAGTTACCAATCACGAAAATACGAAGCATACGGCAGCCTGAATATTAATAAAATCAGCCCAATTAAAAACGGTGGCCTCGAAGTTGATTTTTTTCAAAATAACGATGAAAATACAAAAACATACCCTGTTTTGCTTACAGGTGTTGAGTCAATCAACAGAAATCGCAGTGTAGGACTCATTCAAAAATTTCATATCGGAAAAACAGTTATTTCGGATCAAACAATTGATACAACAAATACAATAGCCAATGATACAGCAACACCAAAACAACAAAAAGACACGATTATACATGATACGTTTCATAAAAAAGCAACAATTATTTACCGCTTTTCTTTAAATGATAATTTCAGAAATTATATTGACAACCATGTTGAAAATAATTTATCATTCTATGATTATGTTTTCGATACGACTTCAACTCTCGATTCTGCATATTTAAAGAGCTTTAATAACTCGCTACACGTTAAATTTTATGAGAAAAAACAACAATTATTAAGTTTTGGAGGAATGTTCGGACTATCTTATAATCTTGGCAAGTATGGCTTCAACCGTCTCCCTTCTGATTCAACAGATACTGACACCCTGGTCAATGAAAACTTTTATGATGTGATTTATCATGCACATTTGTCTAAAACATTTTTTCCCCGATTAAAATGGGAAGTAAATGCACAACATGGTGCATTGGGATACCATAAACAAGATACCCGGGTTCACTCGGATATGACTTATTTCCTTAATAAAGCGTTCAATTCATATTTTAAATTCCGGGCAAAATATCAAGAAATAAAACCGGATTATTTTCACCGTCGTTATTCATCAAACCATATAAAATGGACAAATTGGTTTGAACGTGAAAAAAAACAGGCGTTTACTTTATCTTTCCATAACAAATCACATCATATAAATATCAGCCTGAATTATGAAGAAAATGAACAATATATATACTTTGATACCAACAGCATACCAAGACAATCTGCCAAAGGGACAAAAATCATTTCTTTGAATGCAAATAAAGCATTTCATGTATGGAAATTTATCATACAAAATCAAGCCATTTATCATCATGTGACCAATGAAAACATACTTCATCTTCCAAGATGGATTTTATACAACTCAACACGTTTTAATCAAAACATATATTTCAAAGAAACCGGTGGAAATATTCAATTTCAAATTGGATTTGATCTTTCCTATTTTACTCCCTATCATGGCTATTCTTACAATCCTGTGATCAACCAGTTTTATTTACAAAAAGAAAATAAAATGGGAGATTACCTGTTTGCTGATGCTTATTTAGGAATGAAAATTAAAAGATTACGCTTTTTTCTAAAAATGAATCACATCAATGAAGGATGGTTTGGCAAAAATTACCTTACAGTATGGCATTACCCTATGAATCCGAGAAATCTCCGGTTTGGACTTTCATGGAATTTTTATGATTAATATTCTATAATTTTAATTATTTTAGCTGTACCAAAATATTATTAGAGTAATAACCTGATCATGTCCGTTTAAAATGAATTTTAATTATTTAAAAATATTGAAATATTTTATTTTATTTCTTTTTAGTATTGTATTGCTAACAGCTTGCGGAAGAAAAAAAGATAAGAATAAAAATCATTTACCGAGTCATCTTCAAGAAGTTATAGAACGCGGTAAATTAAGAGCTGTTACAGATTACAATTCTATAAATTATTTCATTTATCGTGGCACCCCAATGGGTTACCAGTATGAACTGTTGAAAGAACTTGCAGATCATTTGGGTGTAGAACTGGAACTAAAAGTAGCAGACGGACTGGAAGACAGCTTTAAGATGCTTGAAAACGGGAAAACAGATTTGCTTGCTTTTAACTTAACTATAACAAAAGAAAGAAGTGAACGCATTGATTTTACTGTCCCTATTCTACAAACCCACCAAGTGCTTGTACAAAAAAAACCGGAAAATTGGAGGAAATTAACAAAAGAAGAAATGAACATCGGCATCATCCGCAACCAATTAAATCTTGCAGGTGAGACTATTTATGTTCAGGAAAATTCATCTCATGCACAACGCCTGAAAAACCTATCAGAAGAAATAGGCAACCGGATAAACATCATAGAAGTACCGATGGTTGTTGAGGAACTTATAAAGCTGGTTGCAAAAGGAAATATTAAATATACCATTTGTGATGAAAATGTTGCAAAAGTCAATAAAACATATTATCCGAATATTGATGTCCAAACCGCTATAAGCTTTCCCCAGCACATTGCCTGGGCTGTTGACAAAAATTCAAATGAATTCCTGAATATCGTGAATCATTGGTTACTTGATTTTAAAAAAACATTAAAATATAAACTGATTTATAATAAATATTTTAAAAACAGGAAATCGGTAATTCGTGTAAAAAGTAATTATTATACTATTGCCAGCGGTAAAATATCTCCTTATGATCAACTTTTTAAAAAATACAGTAAAATCATGGGCTGGGACTGGCGTTTGTACGCTTCAATGATTTACCAGGAGTCACGTTTTAATCCTAACGTTAAATCATGGGCTGGTGCATTTGGTATTGCACAGTTAATGCCTGAGACAGCAGTTAGATACAATGTAACTATCGAATCGCCCGTGACTTCTCAATTATGGGCATCTGCTAAATTTATCAAATGGTTAGATTTAAAATTAAAGGACAAAATAGCCGATGAGGAAGAACGCATTAAATTTATACTAGGTGCTTACAACGTTGGATTAGGGCATATACTTGATGCCAGGCAATTAGCAAAAAAATATGGCAAAGACCCACAAATATGGGATGAAAATGTAGCCTTTTTTCTTTTAAACAAATCAAAACCAGCATTTTATAAAGACCCTGTAGTGCGTTATGGTTATTGCAGAGGAGAAGAGCCTTATAATTATGTAAATGAAATTTTAAAACGATTTGATCATTATAAAAATATAATAGAAGAACAGAAAGAGCAGGCAGAATAAGTTCCGGTGTATGTTCAAAAGTAAAACCCTCTACTTTAGCTAACATGTTGTATAAGTTCACCATAAATGTAATAATACACTATTTAATCAACGTGTATTTAAATCCCAATTTAAGTCCAAATGTACTGAACGGGTAATATTTTTTTAATTCTTTCCGGGGTTCGGAATCAGGAGGGATATTGTTTTCATCATAAGAATAATGATCTACAAATTCTATTTCCTTTTCATGTCGTGTTATATCGTGCAATCTATTTTTACCCTCTATATCAAGTTTTATTAATTCCCCTTTAGTGGGTGCATACGATACATTAACTGTATTCAGTTCTCCAAAAACAGAAAGTTTATCCGGCAAGAGCATCACATTTACCCCCAGGCTAGCATCAATTCCCAAAGACAACCCGCCTGTATATTCCCATACCTTGTGTTCATCAAAAAAAGATGACTCAATATGATGTTTAATCACACCATGTACTGCAATTAATCCGAATTTAGCATATATATCTACTCCCTTAAATTCTGTTTCCAAAATAAATGAAGCCGTGTATCCAAATAAATGAACATAAAAATAATCTTCTCTTATATTATGAAAACAACTACATATTATTGTATCATCCTCCTCCTTACAGATTTCTGTTTGTTGATCAGTATAAGGAAGACAATCACTAAAAAAACTTACAATCCCTACCTCAACACCTATATTTTCAGAAAACATATTCCCAAAAGATACACCCATATTAAACCCTTGTCCTAATGAAATGCTTCTTTGATTATAACTATATTCTTCATCACAATAATTATAATCATAAAAGTCTTCAAAATCTTGTTTACTGATACCAAGGCCAAATCCTACATCTATGTCGGTATAAAGTTTCTGGGAACATAAAATTGTTATATTACACCAGGTAACGATAAATAATAAAATGGGATTTCGTTTTTTCATTTTGTTTAACATTTATTATTATGTTTTACTTTTCAATTAACAAATATATTAAATTATTTAACATCTATAGACTCAATATACAAACCTGCTGATGATATTAGTGAATTAAAAAAGCCACGACAGGCATTATCCATCGTGGCTTCGCGTTTAATAATGTTATATTAAATATTCAATCTTCCATGTTTTTTTGCATAAACTGGATACGTTCGAATGCAGCAGTATTGGCTTTGTTTTTGGACAGTTTGCCCTGAAATTGGCCGACTGAACCATAATTGTTTTCATCCACCCATTGTTCCAGTCCGCTGAGTATTTCTTTAATGTAGGCAAGTCCGTTGTTATAAAGCGTAGAACACACCATTGTAGCCGAAGCACCGGACAACAATTGTTTGATCACACCTGTATGGTCATGTATCCCGGTACTGGCAGCCAGGTCACACCCGATGTTATGTCCTGAAAGGATGCCTATCCATCGCAGGGATTCGTTAATTTCATTGGGCTGACTCAGGTATTGGTCTGCTATCACACGTTCTTTTTCAATATCAACATTTGGGCGAAATTCACGATTAAACAACACCAGCCCCTCTGCCCCTGCTTTTTGAAGTGCATGGGCCAGTTTAATCAGGTTCGTATATGATTTGCCCAATTTAACAGCTACCGGGATGTTGCAATTCTTCTTCACATTTTCCACCAATTCTACAATAATGCCTTCAATCAACCGGCAATCCAAATCAACATCCTCCGGTATCAACGTAGAAACATTCAGCTCTATAGCATCTGCACCGGCTTCTTCTATTTGTTTAGCGAATTGAATCCACTCTTTGCTATGAATACAATTTACACTGGCAATAACTGGAATGGAAACTGAAGCTTTAGCTTGTTTGATCATTTCCAGGTACTGTTGCACCCCTTGCGGCTTTGAGATATTTTTCACAAATTCGGCAGCGTCAGGATACCAAAAATACATGTCATTGGGTTCAATTTTAGCATCTATGTCTGCCAGTATTTGTTCTTCAAAAATAGATTTAAGCACCACGGCACCTGCTCCGTATTCTTCTATTTTTTTAATGTTATTAATATCATCGGTAAGGCCGGAAGCACTCACGATCAAGGGGTTCTTTAATGATAACCCTAAATAATTCGTTTTTAAGTCCATGGTTCTATTCTGTTTTGGTTAATAAACTTTTTTTTCACGGTTCATCCACAGAACTTTTTAATGTTGCTTCATGAAAAAGTTCCGGTTTGTATATGGCTTGTTTAATAAATGCTACAGCTTTATCTAAATTCTCAGATGCTTTGGAAGTCATCTCTTTCTGAAACTCCCATTCATATCCTTTTATGTGAACAAGGTATGTTTGAGGGTCCTTATTATAAATTTTTTGAGTCAGATCAAGCAAAAAACCGGGAGATACGCTATGCATTGTGAATTCGGCTTTAGAAGACGGCTTGACCCGTGTACATATAAACCCGTCAACATTCTCTTCCAGGGAAGCATCCACGAAAACCACGATATTTTTATCCTGCATATCTGCCGAATCTTCAATGTTTAATTGGTAATTTGCATCAAGGGAAAGATTAGGTATATCATTTTTCTTTTTCCATTCTTCCAGCCTGTTAATTACTTCCACTCCTGCCCCATCGTCTTGTCTCCCCGGATTTCCATATCCATATACAAGAATCTTATAATCCATTATTCAATTGTTTAAAGTTATTATATCAATAATTATGCCAATAAAAAAAGCCCTGTCAACGAATGGACAGGGCTTTTTTTATAATATTTATTCACTTACAAAGACTTTTTATTATCTATCAAATTATTGTTTTGATCGTAAAGCGAAATCTCCAGTGGCATTTTGCCCAGTGCATGTGTTGCACAGCTCAAACACGGATCATAAGCCCGGATGGCTACTTCCACAGCATTCATCATGGGTTCGGTTATTTCACTCTGTCCGTTCATTTGTGCTTTGGCTACATAATTCACAGCCTCATTCATAGGCTGGTTATTGTTTGTAGTAGATACAATCAGGTTGGCCATGGTGATCTGGTCGTTTTCATTTATCTTATAATGATGAAATAATGTACCTCTTGGCGCTTCGAGCAATCCAACCCCTTCATTTGTTTTTTGTCCTTTTGTTACAAGGTCATCTTTTTGCAGGTCGGGGTCTTCAAGTAATTGCTTAATGACTTCGGCTGAGTGTAATGTCTCAATCAACCGTGCCCAGTGAGTATGTAAACATATTCCATTGGGCTTGCCATTGGTATACGCTTTAAATATTTCAAATTCTTTTTGGGCTTTTGGAGTCGGGATAAAGTCGCAATTGTTTAACCGTGCCAACGGGCCAACACGATACCATCCTTTTTCTGCTCCCAATTCACGCATAAATGGAAATTTCATGTATGACCATGGTTTCACCTCTTCCGCGATATAGTCATAATAGTTCTGATAATCAACATCATTAATAATCTTATTTCCTTCATGGTCAATAGAACGAATGACGCCGTGATAGAGATCCAAAGCACCATCTTCCCTTACCAGGCTCAAATGGTTTGAAGGGAATTTAGCAAAATTATCAACAACATCTTTATTTTTGCTTTGATAATCTTTAAACAGGTCCAATGCAGCTTGTGACCATTCGATCATTTTATCGGCATTAAAATCTTCGGTTCCTTTTAAGAGGCTGTCACGTTCTTCAATGGATAAGTTTTTATTGATTCCGCCAGGTATTGCACCTGTTCCATGTATCTTTTTACCGGCTGTTACTTTAATGACTTCTTGGCCGAATTTCCGCATCATCACACCTTGTACTGCCAGGTTTGTAAACTCCGGTGTTTTGGCTAATCCTATTACATTTCTAATGGCCGGGTCAGCATCAATACCCAATAAGAAATCAGGGGCTGACAGATGGAAAAAGTGTAATGCATGAGACTGAAACATTTGCCCATAATGCATTAATCTTCTCATTTTTTCTCCGGTAGGGGTTAATCCGTTTCCTGTTCCTGCACCAACGATTACGTCCAATGCTTTTGCAGCAGCAAGATGATGGCTTACAGGGCATATTCCGCAGAGGCGTTGTACGAGTACAGGCATTTCCCAATAAGGGCGCCCTTGTACAAAACGCTCAAACCCACGAAACTCTACAATATGTAAGCGACTTTGTTGTACCTGGTTGTTGTCGTCTAAATGTATTGTTACCTTACCGTGTCCTTCAACACGGGTTACAGGTTCTATGGTTATCTTTTTTGACATTTTTCTTATAAATATTTTGATTAATCAAATTTAAATACTTCATAAGGCAATTTCAATTCATCACCTGTTACTAAAGCAACCAACGCCTCCCATATCAAATCTGCCCTGGGGGGACAGCCTGGCAGGTGGTAATCAATTTTAACCACTTCATGACAAGGATATACTTTATCTAATAAAACAGGTAATTCTTCATCGTTGGGAATAACCTGATTAGGATTTGCTTCTTTATCCTGTACTGTTGGGCAGTTTAAATAAGCTTCCTGCAGGCATTCTTTTACAGGCAATCCATTACGCATTGCGGGAAGGCCACCCATAATTGCACACTCACCAACAGAGATAAGGATTTTGCAATTTTTACGGAAGTCCTTTAATACATGTACATTTTCATCATTACAGCATCCACCTTCAATCAATCCGATATCACATTTTTGTGTAAATTTTTTGATATCGTCGACAGGTGATTTATTAAAATCTACCAATTCAACCAATTTCAGTATCCGCTCGTCAATGTCTAAAAATGACATATGACAACCGAAACAACCTGCTAATGATGTGGTAGCTACAACTGGTTTACTCATTGTTTATTCCTCCGGTTTATTATTTATTGTTCTTTTATATTATTGCCAATGGCTTCTTTGTCATATTTCCGTTCTCCAATAGGTACATCATATCCTTTTTCTTTTTTCAATAATGCTCCTACCGGACAAATATCCATGGCTTGTTGGGCTATTTCGTCTGTAATTTTTTCAGACAATTCAGGATCAATATTGATCTCTACTTCGTGTCCGCGTTTTTTGAATGCGAAATAGCTTCTTCCGTTTTCATCTTTGATGGCACGAATACAACGCTTGCAAAGGATACACCTGTTATGGTCTTTAATAAGTTTCGGGTTGGATCCGTCCACCTCCCGTACAGGATAAAAATAATTGAATCGTGGCGAAGTCATCCTGAAATTGTATGCCAGGGCTTGCAATTCACATCCTCCGCTTTTTTCACACGAAGGACAGAGATGATTGCCTTCCACGAATAACATTTCAATGATCTCTTTTCTCAATTCTTCGATCTCCGGAACATCGTTTTCGATTTCCATGTTAGCAGTCACAGGTGTAGTACACGATGTCATCAATCTGCCATTGACTTTCACTGTACAAATACGGCATGCGCCTTTGGGTTTCAATCCTTCAATATTACATAATGTAGGAATGAATATATTATTTTCACGGGCAGCGTCTACAATATATGTACCCTCTTTTGCCATGCACTCTTTGCCGTCAATCGTGAATTTTACTAAATTACTCATAGATATTGCTTTATATAATAATTAATAATATGCTATAGTTAAAATATATTAGGCTTCCACTTTTCTTCCAGAAGCTTCACTTGCATCTTTAATAGCTGTGTTAATATCAAAACCGGTATCATAAGTTTTGTCGGTTTGAAGCCTTTCATAATACAAATGTGGAAAATTATTAATGCTGGTTACAACAGGGTTTCCTGCTGTTTGGCCCAATCCACACCTGCTGGCAAGCAATGTTTTAGCCCATTCCTTCATATCTTCCAGGTCTTGTTTCACACCATGTCCTTTGAGGATTTTATCAACCTTACCTAACAAGATGATCGGCATGATCCGGCATGTTGAACAAGAACCGCATGATTCATCAATAAAGAATTCGGTAAAATTGGTAACTACGTCTTTTATCAGGTCGCGTTTTTTATTGAAGATTATCATGGAACCACCTGTTGCAAGGTCTGCATAACACAATACCCTGTCAAATTCAACCGGGGCTACCAATGACCCTGACGGGCCTCCTACCTGTACTGCCTGAACATCTTCAGCGCCAACCATTTTTAGAATGTCGCTTATGCTAAAGCCCCATTCTACTTCATATACACCCGGGTACCTGCAATCGCCGGAAATGCTCAATACTTTTGTTCCGGTAGAATCATTTGTTCCCAAAGATTTATACCAATCTGCCCCGTTTAATAAAACTTTTACAGCAGAACAGAATGTCTCTACATTGTTCACGGCCGTTGGTTTATCCAGGTATCCTTTTTCTACCGGGAAAGGTGGCCTGTCTCTTGGCTCGCCGCGTTTTCCTTCTGCTGATTCGATGAGTGCTGACTCTTCACCGCAGATATAGGCACCGGCACCAAACTGGATACGGATATCAAAATCAAATCCGTTTACTCCGCCGATATTCTTTCCTAAATATCCTTTATCTCTTGCTTCCTGTAATTTATTTTCAAGAAATGTTTCGAGATATTTATATTCATATCTCAGATATAAAACACCTACTGTTGCACCTACTGCATAACCAGCCAAAGCCATCCCTTCAATCAGGAGCATTGGCCTTTCGGTTATGATCACCCTGTCTTTGAATGTTCCGGGTTCGCCTTCGTCTGCATTACAGAAGATATATTTTGGTTCGCCCTGGGCTTTGCGGCATAATTCCCATTTTAATCCTGTTGGGAATCCTGCACCGCCACGGCCTCTAATAGAAGAAGCTTTCATTTCATCTATCACCTGTTGGGGAGATATAGAAGCTAACTTCTTAATAGCCTCGCCCGAGACATAGTTGGGGTCTAAAACAGAGCCGATTTTACGGATATTATTCCGCACAATGGCTTTAATGTCATCAGAACTATTATTGCCGTCGCCATAGCCTTCCCTGTACATTTCTGATACATCTTTGCCTGCTCTCATGTCTTCCACAATTTCCTGCACCCTGAACGGGGTGAGATTCGGGAATACTTTACCATTAATCAATGCAGCAGGTTCCTGATCACTCATTCCAATACATGGTGTATCAAATAATCCGATCAACCCGTCTTTGGATACGCTATTGAACTTGCACTCAGCTTCTTCTTCAAACGCTTTGGCTACTGCGTCTCTGCCCATCATATTGGCTACTACACTATTATTTAAATATACGGTATATTTTCCAGTGTGTTTATCAGAGAAAAAATGATAAAATGACATTGTTTGTTCTACTTCCGCTCTTGATAAGCCTGTTTCATTTGATATTAATTCTATGGCTTCATCGGATATATAACCAACTTCATCCTGGATGTAAATAAGGATATCCATAAGTCTTGTTTTATCCTTATTAAACCGATCAATAATGGATTGCACCTGTTTTTCCATAATCAACTAATTGTTTTTTTAAATTGTTAATTTTTTCACAATGCAATATTAACAAAATTTATTGAAAAAGGGGAAAGAATTTATATTTTTTAATTTACCCCTTATTTTTAATCTAACCAATTACAAGCCAAATAATTGCAAAATAAACCCAAAAAAATTGTGAATTTTTTCACAAAAAAAACACACAAATTCAAAATCGTGAAACATTTAACAGTGTTATTTGTATAACAAGTCAGAGTGCTTATCCGCGATAATGTTAGTATTATATACTCATACTAACTATATCTGATAATATAATACCTTTATATATTTTATTTAATAATACTATCAATAATGTATTAATCAACGTATATCTCTTTCAGAACTTCTTTTAATTCTTTTATCTCAAGATTTGAAAGTCTTCCCAGAGCTTTAA
>CAYMKE010000088.1:0-11863 GCA_964390955.1 uncultured Bacteroidales bacterium
ACAGGTACTGACCGGATTAACACAAAAAATAAAAAGGTGAATGAAGAGGTAATCTTTTCAGGCTATATAAGATTTAAATTGATTCAAAAATCGCGTATCGTTTTCAAAAAATAAACGAATATCATTGATCCCTAACATATTCATTGCTATTCTTTCAATACCTAATCCAAAGGCAAATCCCGTATATTGTTCCGGATTAATGTTATTAGATTTTAAAACATTTGGATCAACCATCCCACATCCTAATATTTCTATCCATCCGGTATATTTGCAAACCGGGCATCCTTTACCGCTACAAATCATGCATGAGACATCCATTTCTGCCGAAGGTTCTGTAAATGGAAAGAATGATGGCCGCAGTCTTATTTCTGTCAATTCACCGAATAATTCTTTGGAAAAATGTAAAAGTGTTTGTTTAAGATCGGCAAAAGAAACATTTTCGTCAATATATAAACCTTCAATTTGATGAAATATGCAGTGAGATCTGGCTGATATGGCTTCATTTCTAAATACGCGACCCGGGCAAATTGTTCTTATTGGAGGGTTGCTGCTTTCCATGACCCTTACCTGTACCGACGAAGTATGAGTTCTAAGTAAGATATCAGGATGCATTTCTATAAAAAATGTATCCTGCATATCTCTTGCCGGGTGTTCTGGTGGAAAATTTAATGCAGAAAAAACATGCCAGTCATCTTCAATTTCTGGTCCTTCAGAAATGGAAAAACCTAATCGATCAAAAATGGTGATCATTTGATTTTTGATTAATGATATAGGATGACGGGATCCCAGTTTTAGTGGTTCGCTTGTTGCTGTTAAATCATATTCATTGATATCTGCTCCTGACTGTGATAATGCTTCTTTATTCTGTTGGTATTTTTCCTGGGCCAGTTGTTTCAATTTGTTAATTTGCTGGCCTGTTTCTTTTTTCTTCTCTGGAGGAACATTTTTAAATTCATTGAATAATTGGTTTACAGGACCTTTTTTGATCAAATATGTTAATCGAAATTCCTCCAGATCGGATAAATTTGTAATTGGATAAGCTTTGATTTCCTCTGTTAATTGGTTAATTTTTTCTATCATTGGATTTTTATTTTGTGCAAAAATATAAAATATTCGTGATTATATGATAAAAGTTGGCATCTATGGTTATCGTGGTTATATTGGGTCACGCATTAAAAGGCGTTTAGAAGCTTTAAATTATGATGTTATTTTGTTTAATCGGGATGAAATTTATGATAGAAATTTTTATCTTGTAGCCAAAGATGTGTCTTATATCTTTCTTGTTAGTGGTATTTCCATCATTAAGCCGTGGACAAAGCGGAATAAACAAAGAATTTATGATAGCAGGATCCGGCCAGCTTTACGTTTCCAGGAATTGATTAGAGAGGGATTGATTAATCCGGAGGCTGTTATTGCTGCCTCTGCTATTGGTATTTATGATGAGAATCATGTACATCATGATGGTAGTGTTTATTTTAATCAGCATTTTCTCGGCCGATTGGTGGAGGATTGGGAAAATAGTTTAGGAGAATTACCTTCTACAAGAATTGTTCATGTGCGTATTGGCAATATCATTGGGAAAAATAGTGCATTTTTTAAACCTATGAAAATGTTGAGGCGCTTAAGAATTAAACTTTTTTTTGGATCGGGAAATCAAGAGATTAGTTATATTCATATTGATGATTTAATAAGTATTTTTATTTTTTGTATGAAAGAGCGTGATGTATCTGGCCCAGTTAATGGAGTCAATGGTGATATTATTTCAATGCAAAAGTTTATGGATACTTTATTTCAATGTAAAGAGAAAAGATTGTGTACCTTTCATGTTCCTGTTTTTATGATGAAATTTTTTATGGGTGAGCGTTCAACATTACTTCTTGATTCGAAAAAAGTTTTACCAAAAAAGTTATTTAACCGGCAATTTACTTTTCGTTTTCCGGATATTAAAACATGCATTGAAGATAGTCTTAAAAGTTAAAAATTTTTTAGTTATTAACAATTGTTCCACGTGGAACATCTGTAAAATCAGTGGTTTTGAACAAAATTAGGGGTCTGGCTAATGAAACGGCTATTTATGGTTTAAGTACTGTTGTCCCACGGTTCTTAAATTGGCTGTTAGTACCCTATTTCACCCGTCAATTTGCCCCGGCTGAATACGGCGTTGTTACAGAGTTGTATGCTTATGTTACTTTTTTGATCATTGTACTTACCTATGGCATGGAAACTGCTTTTTTCCGTTATAGTGAGGATCAAAAGTTCGACAGGGACCGGGTTTTTTCTACTTCTTTTATTAATATTCTTTTTACTACTTTTTCTTTTTTGGCTATTGGTCTTTTATTTCAAAATGAAATTGCGAATGTACTCGATTATGGGCATCATCCGGAATATATCCGATGGTTTATTTTTATCCTTTCTATTGATGCCATTATGAGTATTCCTTTTGGGAAATTGAGGCGTGACCGGAAAGCTTTGAAATTTTCTTATTTAAAAATAAGTGGGGTGCTTGTAAATATTGCTTTGAATATTTTATTGATTTCTGTCCTTCCTGCTTTCGTTGCCAATAATCCTGCTCATTGGGTTACTACTTTTTATGATCCGGGTATTGGTGTTGGCTACATTTTTATAGCTAATTTATGTGCTAATATTTTTACGCTTATTCTATTGTTTCCTGAAATTGTTAAAGGGAATGCCTGGGTTTATGATCGCGGGTTAATCAAAAATATGTTACGTTATGCATTGCCTTTACTCGTTGCTGGTTTGGCGGGTAATATTAATGAGGCCTTGGACCGTGTATTGTTAAAACATCTTTTACCACCTGATTCTGCTCCCCTGGAGCAGTTAGGTATTTATGGGTCTAATATTAAAATTGCTGTTTTAATGACTTTATTTATTCAAATGTTTCGCTATGCTTTTGAACCTTTCTTTTTTAAAGAAGGGGATTATGATGATGCAAAAAAGCTTTATGCTGATATTATGAAATATTTCGTGATTTTTGGGATGTTAATTTTTATGGGGATCAATTTTTATATGGATATTATTAAATATTTTGAAGATCCTGATTATTGGGAAGGATTGAAATTAGTTCCGGTTGTTTTGTTTGGTTATTTATTGTATGGTATTTTTATTAATTTGTCTGTTTGGTATAAACTTAAAAATTTAACGCAGTATGGGGCTATTTTAACCCTAATTGGTGCTGGGTTTACTGTGTTAATTAATGTTGTTTTTGTACCTGATTATGGTTATATGGTCAGCGCCTGGGCAAGGGTGGTTTGTTATGGTAGCATGGTGGTTGTTTCTTATTGGTTAAGCAGGAAATTTATGAAAATCCCTTATTGCTTAAAAGATATTGGATTTTATGTGGCGTTGGGGTTTGTTTTTTATGGGATTCATTTTTTGTTTCCTGATCATAATAAATTGATCTTTTTTAGTTTGAACACGCTTCTTATTATTATTTATATTTTTGTGGTTGATAAGAAAGAACATTTTTTGAAAAGATTATTAAAGAAGTAGCATTATGATTTTGGGGGTTTATTTTATAACCATTTCCTGGAATTTAATTTTTATAAATGTTGGTCTGAAATTTAGAGCAAGAAAGAGCTGTTTTTCGGATGGGTTATGTGAAGTTAATATATTTAATATCTAAGTTTAACCATATGAGTAAAGCGAAATGATGCTTTGCTTTCATATAATCGCAGCTTAGAGGATATTGGTTCTAATTCAATGAGAATCATTTAGTGATCATTTGTTGGGTTGTTTCTTTTTAAAGGAAAATTCAACAAAATTTATTTGTTTTAAGGGTGTCAATTTTGAAATACCTATTTTTGAGTTGAAATGATTTATATTGATATATCCAATTTTAATTTAAACGATTTATTTACTTATAGATTAACTGGAAACAAACATAATATTCTTATACATGAAGTTGAAAATTGTTAATCGATCTAATAATCCGTTACCGGAATATAAATCGGAGCATGCAGCAGGTATGGATTTACAGGCATTCCTTGCGGAATCTGTTAATTTGGCGCCTATGGAAAGAAAATTAATTCCAACGGGTTTATTTATTGAATTGCCTGAAGGATATGAAGCTCAAATCAGACCAAGAAGTGGTTTAGCACTTAAAAAGGGATTAACCGTACTAAATACACCGGGAACTATTGATGCTGATTACAGGGGAGAAATTGGTGTTATACTGGTTAATTTGTCTAATCAATCTGTTTCTGTTCATTCCGGAGATCGTATTTGTCAAATGGTGATTCATTCTTATACCAAAGCCGGCCTTGAAGAGGTCGATGTCCTTGATAAAACTGTTCGGGGAGATGGTGGATTTGGTCATACCGGGCACAATTAATTATGTGATTCGCGAATCTTCTTGGTTTGAAGATTTTAGATTAAACGTTTTTATTATTGATGATATATTAAAGTTTCGCAGTAAATTAATTAAGATTGAATTTTAATTTTCTTGTGTGTGGCCAGTGAATTTGGGAAGGAAAGGGCGTAGCCATGGCTTGTGTGGATGCCATAATTCACGAGTATTTTTTTTTGGTTCGTTTCTTGTCCGTCTACTGACTGATTTTTGTTACGAATGACAAAAAAAATGAAGAGGCTACCGGAAAACCCAAAAATGAATCGTTTATGAAAAAGACTTTAGGTTACCGAGTGACCGGCATAATAATGATATTATTATTTGATTGAAATACAGATGTTTAACTAAATATATATTCTTATGAATATCATTATTCCGATGGCTGGTATGGGTAAAAGAATGCGCCCTCATACATTAACACGGCCTAAACCGTTGATTAAGATTGCCGGAAAAACCATTGTCCAAAGATTGGTTGAAGACATTGTTGCTGTTGCGGGTGAACAACCTGAGCATATTGGTTTTGTCGTTGGACAATTTGGTGACGATGTCGAAAATGAATTGCTTGATCTTGCCCGGCAACATGGAGCACAAGGGCATATTTTTTATCAGGATAATCCTTTGGGTACAGGACACGCGGTATTTTGTGCTGGCGAATTGCTTAAGGGACCCGTTATTGTTGCTTTTGCAGATACGCTTTTTGATGCTGATTTTCATCTTGACGATGCTGCTGATGGAATCATCTGGGTTAAAGAGGTCGATGATCCCAGTCAGTTTGGGGTCGTTAGTACTGATGAAGATCATGTTATAACAGCGTTTATTGAGAAGCCTGATGATTTTGTTTCCAATAAAGCGATCATTGGTATTTATTATTTTAAAGAGGCACAGCATTTATATTATGAGTTGAATAACCTTATGGATCAGGGAATAATTGTTAATGGAGAATATCAGTTAACTGATGCGCTGGAAAATTTAAAAAATAAGCAACAAAAATTAATAACTGCTGTTGTTAAAGAGTGGTTGGATTGTGGGAATGTGTCGGTCACGCTTTTTGCTAATAAAAGAATGCTTGAATTGAATAAATGGGAAAATACTGATGATCATCCTGATATGATTAACAGTATTGTTATTGAACCATGTTATATTGGTCATAATGTGCGATTAATTAATTCTATAGTCGGACCTTATGTTAGTGTGCATGATGATGTTGTTATTTATGATTCTCGTATTGATAATAGTATTGTGAACGATCAGGCTGAAATTTCTCGTTTGAATGGGAGTGATTGTATGATTGGTGCTGATACAGTTGTTCAGCAAAAAGCAATGTCATTGGATATTGGTGATTTTTCAAAAATTAATATTTAATTTTTTATTTATGAGGTATATAGGGCATCGTTTATTCAATTTTTTTCTTTCTTTTTTGCTTCAGGGACTTCTATTATGTTTTTTGGGTTTATTTCTTGCCGGATGTGGTGCAGCAAAAAAGAATATGGAGGTAAAAAATTTAAATAATGTTGAAAAAACAGATCGTCGATCGTATGAATATGTTTTTACAGAAGCTAACAAAAATCAACTTTTTGGCAATTTAAGAAATGCTGAAAAATTATATCAGGAATGCCTTAAAGTGAATGATACTGCTTCAGCTGTCTATTATCAATTATCGCAGATACATGCGATGCTGGATCAACCGGATGATGCTATAAAATATGGCCAAAAAGCTGAACAATATGATTCATCCAATTTTTGGTATTTATTACATCAGGCAAGGCTTTATGAAATGACAGAAAATCGTGAAGAACTTAAAAAGGTTTATAAACGCATTGTTGATCAATTTGATGATCGTACTCAATTCGGGGTTAATTTAGCAAAAATTTATTTTCAAGATGAAGAGTATCAAAAATCCCTTGACCTTTGTAATTCGCTTATGCAACGCACCGGGTACCTTAAGGAAATTGGAGAGATACGTTATAGTATTTTTAGAAGACAAGGAAAGGATGATCTGGCTGAAAAGGAAATTAATAAATTGAATGAAGCGTTTCCGGGTAATGTTGATTATCAACTAGAGCATGCTGAATTTTTGGTTAGAAATGAACATTATGATCGGGCAGACAATGTTTATAAACAAATATTAAATTCCAGGGACAGTTCTGATTCTGATGTTTTATTGAGCTATTATCTGTTTCTTGAAGCCAAAGGTGATGTGGTGGGAGCCAATAAAGTGATGTTTCATTTCTTTGATAATCATGATATTGAAAAGCAAACAAAGTATCAGGTTTATCAGGATTTAATTAGTGATGTTGATAGTGTTGATCCGTTTATTGATTCACTTAGCCAATTGTTTGTTCAACAATATTCGGATGATTTTAATACGAGGGCTTTGGCTTCTGATTATTATTTTAAGACTGATCAAATTCTGAGTGCTAAGAAGCAAATGATGGAATTGCTTGAGATTGATCAATCCAATTTTCTTGTCTGGAGTCAATTATTTTATATTCATAACAGACTTAAAAATTTTGATTCATTGTATCATTATGCCCAAGAAGCCATTTCTATTTTTCCGGATAAATCTGAACCTTATTTGTTTAAAGGAATTGCAGCTAGTCAAAAAGAAGATTACAAGAAATCTGTTGATGCTTTGAAAAAAGGCATTTTAAAGGCTGATTCTGGCAATATTGAAGTTTTAAGCAGTCTTTATTCATTCTTGGGTGAATCGGCTCATAATGCGGAATTATATACCCTTTCTGACTCTGCTTTTGAAAAGGCTATTCAACTTCATCCGCATGATTATACCAGTAAAAACAATTATGCTTATTATTTATCCTTGAGAGGGGATCATCTCCAACGAGCTAAAGAACTTTCCCAGGCTACCCTTCAAAATGAACCTGATAATTTTGTTTATCTTGATACTTATGGCTGGATTCTTTTTAAAATGGGGGATGTGAAAAAGGCTAAAAAGTTTGTTAAACGTGCTTTGAATAATGGTGGAGATGAACATGCTGATATTTTAGAACATTATGGTGATATTCTTGTTCAACTGGGTCATGAAGAAGAAGCGATTGATTATTATAATAAAGCATTGTCTGTTTCTGAAAAGGATCAAAAGGATCTGAAAGAAAAAATGGAGAATACACGGGATTCATTAAAATAATCTTATTATTTGAAATATGGTTGTTTTTATCTAATTGATTGATAATAATGTTATTAAAGGAGAAATATTTTTTCGTCCGTTTATATTGTATACTGATTTTCAGCTTATTTGTTCATGGGGGGTTTACTCAAACTAAAGAAGATCTTCAGCGGAAAAAAGAGGAAAATCAACGCGAAATTGCTTTAACTAACAAAATGCTTGGAGAAGTTCGCTCGGATAAAAAACAGACGCTTAGTAAACTAAGAATTATTCAAAAACGTGTTCAATTAAGGAAAAATCTGCTTTCTAATATTGACGAGGAGATTTCAGATTTAAATAATAAGCTTGAAGAAAAATATTTTGTGATTAATTTGTTAAAAAATGATGTAGAAAACATTAAAGAGGAATATGCTAAATTGATTCAATATGCCTGGAAAAACCGTAAAACGCAAAATAATTTAATGTTTATTTTATCAGCAGAATCATTTAATCAGGCTTTTAAAAGACTCAGATATTTGCAGCAATATGCGGATTACAGAAAAAAACAAGCACGTGTTATTGTTGAAATGGAACAGATTATTGCCGACGAAGTTAAAAATATACAAAATAAAGTGCAGGATAAACAAATTTTAATGGCTGCTAAAAAGGATGAAGTTCAGGAGTTAACCAATGAAAAAGACAAATCGCGGCAAATGGTTCAAAATCTTAAAAGCAAAGAAGACGAATTGTTAAAAAGGATTGAAGAAAAAAGAAGGATTGCTCAAAATCTGGAGGATGAAATTCAAAAAATCATTGCTGAAGAAGCACGGAAAGCTGATGGGGAAGAAATTTATGCCAAACTTACCCCCGAAGAAAAACTAATATCTGATGAATTTAGCCAAAATAAAGGTAAATTACCCTGGCCTACACAGCGTGGAGTTATTACCAGCGATTTTGGAAAACATAAACATCCTGTTTTAGATGGTGTTTTTATTAATAATAATGGGGTAGATATAAGTACGGTTAAAGGTGAATCAGTCAGGGCTGTTTTTAATGGGGTTGTTTCTAAGATTATTCCTATTAAAGGAGCTAATTTTACTGTTATCCTTCGACATGGTAATTTTTTAAGTGTATATCAGAATTTAGTAAATATTCGTGTTAATGAAGGTGATCAATTGAAAGTTAGAGATATTATTGGTGATGTGTTTTATAATGCTGATGACGATAATTGTGTTATTCATTTTGAAATTTGGAAAGAACTTGAAAAACTGGATCCAAGTGATTGGTTAGTACAAGGAAATAACTAGATCTTTTTGCTACAATGATTTTTATGATTAATTTAGTAACTAATTTTAAAAATGTGAGTATAAAGAGACATTATTATTATGCCCTTTAAATCGGGAAGAATGGAAAAACATTTGGAAATACCTTCCAGAATCGAATCAATAAAAGAAGTTGAAAAGTTGATAGATATGATTTCTAATGAGTTAGATCTACCTAATTCATTGTATGGGAATGTTTTAATTTCTGTTATAGAAGCTGTGAATAATGCTGTTATTCATGGTAATCAGCAAGATACTTCTAAAAAGGTTTTGTTATCTGTTCTCTCTGATGATAATAAACTTATTATTAGTGTAAAAGATGAAGGTCCTGGTTTTGATTATCGGGTTATACCGGATCCTACTTCACCGGAAAACCTTGAAAATATTCATGGGCGTGGAATTTTCCTTATGAATCAATTATCTGATAATATTGAATTTGAAGATAATGGATCCAAAGTGAATATCGAATTTCATTTTAATTCTTAAAGTTTGGCCATTCTTTTTTTCAATCAGGATACTTCTTATAGATTACAAAATAAACGTTTATTGCGAAAGTGGATCGTTCAGGTTATTCATATGAATAACAAGTTAGTGGGTGACATTAATATTATTTTAACGAATGATAATTTTTTGCTCGCTATGAATAAGGAATATCTGCATAAAGATAATTTCACAGATATTATTGCGTTCAATTACAATACTGATGACCTGATCCAGGGTGATTTATATATTAGTCATCAACGGGTAGGTGAAAATGCATGTAAATTCGGGGTTAAAAAAGATAATGAAATGCGACGTGTTATTATACATGGTATTTTACATTTATTAGGATGGAATGATACTACCGAGGAAGAAAAAATGAAGATGCATCGTCAGGAAAATACATATTTAAATTTGTTTAAGGATGTGGGATCATTATGATTGTGTTGTTGTAGGTGGCGGACATGCTGGTTGTGAGGCAGCGATGGCAGCAGGTAATTTGGGGTTGCGGACTCTGCTTGTTTCAATGGATCTTAATAAGCTTGCTCAAATGTCTTGTAATCCTGCTGTAGGAGGCATTGCTAAAGGGCAGATTGTACGAGAAATTGATGCTTTAGGTGGATATATGGGCCTTGTGACTGATGATGCTACGATTCAATTTAAAATGTTAAATCGGTCTAAAGGTCCTGCAATGTGGAGTCCCAGAGCTCAATGTGACAGGAATATTTATTCATTAAAATGGCGGGCGTATCTCGAGAATAATTCACATGTTGATTTTCTGCAGGATACCGTAACCAAATTAGTGATTAAGGAAAATATCGTTGTAGGAGTTCTTACTGAATTAGGGATAGAAATTCCTGCTTATGCCGTTATTATCACTACAGGCACCTTTTTGAATGGTCTTATGCACGTTGGTCAAAATCAGGTATCTGGAGGCAGAGCCGGAGATCGTTCCAGCCTTGGGCTTTCTGCACAGTTTCTTGATCTTGGTTTTAATGTCCGGCGTATGAAAACAGGAACTCCTGTTCGTATTGATGGGCGCACGATTGATTTTTCTTGTTTGATTGAGCAAAAAGGTGAATCCGAAGGAAGTTTTTCTTTTTTAAATCATGGTCGCAAAATAACACATGAGCGTAGTTGCTTCATTGGCCGGACAAATTCCAAAGTCCATGATATTTTACGCTCAGGGTTTAATTTATCTCCCTTATTTGGCGGAACGATTCATGGTGTTGGTCCACGCTATTGTCCCAGCATCGAAGACAAATTGGTTACTTTTGCTGAAAAATCAGATCATCAGTTGTTTCTTGAGCCAGAAGGTTTTAATACTATTGAATATTATTTGAATGGATTTTCTTCTTCATTACCATGGGAAATACAATATCGGGCACTTAGAATTATACCGGGGTTTGAAAATGCAAAAATTTTAAGGCCTGGATATGCCATTGAATATGATTATTGTGATCCAACTGATTTAGACGCTACTTTGGAGACACGTGCTGTGGGCAATTTGTTTTTTGCTGGTCAGATTAATGGGACAACAGGTTATGAAGAAGCTGCTGCACAAGGTTTAATGGCTGCAATTAATGTGAAAAGGAAAATATCCGGAGATGATCCTTTTGTTTTGGGACGGGATGAAGCCTATATTGGTGTTTTGATTGATGATCTGGTAACAAAAGGGGTAGATGAACCTTACCGGATGTTTACTTCACGCGCTGAATATCGCATATTATTAAGACAGGATAATGCTGATGATCGTTTGACCCGTTTGGGAGCCCGTGTTGGATTGGTTGATAAGAAAAGGCTTGATCTTTTTGAAAAGAAAAAACAAACAATCGAAAATATTATTACTGCTATCAAGCAAACCAGTATTAGTCCTGAACAAGTGAATGATTTATTGACCCAGAAGCATAGCAGTCCGATTAAACAAAAAATCAAACTCCAAAATATTTTATTGCGGCCGGAAATTTCTATAAATGATTTATTAGATTTTATACCCTTGGTTGATTTTCAAAAAGGTTTAGATGATGAAATTTTAAATGAAGCGCTCATTAATGCTGAAATTTATGTTAAATATCAGGGTTACATTGATCGAGAGCGAAATATAGCCCAGAAGATTAAACGCTTAGAAGGAATTCAACTACATCCAGAATTGGATTATCACCAGTTTAAATCTATTTCAACAGAAGCGCGTGAAAAATTGAATCAAATTAAACCGGCAAATATTGCTCAAGCCAGCCGTATTTCTGGTGTTTCACCCTCAGATATTAATGTTCTTCTTGTTTTTTTGGGAAGATAATGATTGTTCCACGTGGAACATCATAAGAATCTATCTATCAAAATTTTTATGGGTTTACTTCATTGGATTGTGTATCATTGGTCTATCAGAAAGATCTTTTCAAAAAAATTTCAGAACTCCTGATCCCAGTGTTGTGAATCAATTACTTATAAAAATATAGATACAATTTTTAATGTCAAAAAATACCTGACAGCCTTGATTTTTTGCTTTTTATAGCTAAGTTATGCGGTATGAGTGAAATGAAATAGCGCTTTACTTAGATATAATCCCGCTCTTTAGCGGGAAAAAAAGAAGAA
>CAYMKE010000089.1:0-11579 GCA_964390955.1 uncultured Bacteroidales bacterium
TTGTTGTGAGTAAATAGAAGGCTATGTCTGCGGGCTTAGGCGCCTTGCATCTGGAAAAAGCTAATGGCATAAATGTTCCGGGTTAACAACTTCTTATTAAAATTCGAGCAGAACGGGAAAATATATTATCCCGTTCTGCTCGATATTGATGTAGAAAGCTCAGGAACAACAGGGGAACGGGTCATTTGACATGGAAATAACTGAACATAATACACTCATGGGAAATTACATGATTTATTATTTTTTTAAAAACACCTGGTTTAATGAACGGTTTTCTGTTGAGCAGGAGATAACATATACTCCTTTGGGTAAGGCAGATACATTAATTTGTTGAATGTTCCCGGCATCAT
Organism: uncultured Bacteroidales bacterium; assembly: GCA_964390955.1. Classification (GTDB taxonomy): domain Bacteria; phylum Bacteroidota; class Bacteroidia; order Bacteroidales; family JBBRXJ01; genus CAYMKE01. Next base: position 351 of record CAYMKE010000089.1, read on the forward strand.
TTAAACTCGTCCGGACTCGTCCCTGTAAATCCGTTACAGTTACTTTATTGATGTTTTCCGTGGCTGATAAATTAAGCACATCCCTTACAGGATTCGGATAACAACTGAGTTCCCCTGAAGTGTTGATCGGAGTATTTTTAATCAATGTAATTGCACTTGTGCTGTCAGCGCCAGCTTCCCATACATCGGCACCGTATTCAAATGCACCTATATCCGGGGCACTTCCCGAGATCGGATCGTCCCAATCAGTAGTAATTCCCTTGTCAATTAAATCTTCTTCAGCATTTGCAGTCAGGCTCCAGTCTCCATTTCGCCAGTCGGTGAAATAATCATCCCTGGTTTCATCTCCCTTCACATCATGATTATTGCTTTTTGTTAACAGCCCGTTGTCGGAACTAAGAGTAACCAGTCCCTGGTTATTTACTGCTGTAGCATTATCATTTAATTTACCAAGCCCATTTAAATCAGCCCACCAATCTCTGCCATATAAAGTATTGTTGAGTAACTGGGTTTCATTTGCATGATTGACACAGATTGGAGCGTGCCTGAAAAAAGCACACACATTATGATCGATAATGTACCTGGCTTTATACCCATTATTATTGTCCCCAAAGTCTATGTATATACCGAGTTGTATAGGCACCTCATCACCCGCTGGATCGTTGTCATGAATTAAAATGTTATGGTCAACTCGCACCCAATTACCGAGTTCACCGGCTTCATCAATATAACCTGCATCATATATCCAACGCAATGCATCAAAAAGATGATTATGATGAAGTCTTGCAACACCTTTGTTATTTACATCAGAATTTTGCAATGTTCTTATGCTAATTGCAGCATGTGGGGTATTGTAAATAGTATTATACCCGATTTCATGGTCATAAGAATCCCAATATTTACCACCATTATTGATGGCGCCGCATTCACCGGCCATGTAATTTGCACCTGAAATTATGTTATTCAACACTTTATTCTGTTGACCTGAGATGGAGATTGCTGAAGCCGCGCTGTATGATATGGTGCTGTTGCGTAATACACAATTAGATCCTGTCAGGATAATGCCTGTTCGCCCGTTATACATGTGTTGCCAGTCGCCAAAAGCATCAACGGTATGATACACGTATTCAGCATCAATCCCTTCAATGATCACATTTTCCGCGCTTGAAAGGCTTTTTCCAATCGGGGTGGATGTCTGTGGATCTTTCGTGTTATCGTGTTTGTAATAGTTGTAATCATTATCAGTCGTGATGGATGTGGCAAATAATTTCAAATCTTTGATTGTTACATTTTTTAATACATTAGTCGTGCCCAATACACCGGTTGGACGGAAAGCATAGGGATATTTTTTGGCTTCAACAAGATTTGATCCTGACACACTGCTTGCAGGAGCTGACCCGTCCGGTGTTTTAACATAGAGCGTATTGCCGTCTTTCCACCATTCACCATTGCCCAATAATGCTGTTACACCGCCTGAAGCTGCAACAGCAGAGGCCGTGGGGCGAAATAAAAAGTATCGCGTGGCAGAATCTACACCCCAGTTATTATCCCCGGTAAATTTAACTCCCATCGTGTCATCTGTTGTCCTGACATTGATTTCATTTCCTGACTTGGAATACACGACACCTGTCCATCCTTGTCCATCTTTCATGTGTTTTGGATTGGAAAGGTTAATATAAATCCTTGCACCTTCCCACCTGGCATCAGATTCACCCGCTATGTCATCGTCCACGAGGTCCCTGTCCCTGGTATCTTCATCGTTCGTGTGAATGCCTTCTAAGATACCAAATACCGGATTCGATACCAGGTCATTACTTACAGGCTGTTTAGGCCAACGCGCTTCATGCATCATGACACCATCTACAAATATTTGGTTGCATTGAAGCCCTTCCATCACATCCCAGTCCATCGTGGTGCTGTATACGCCGCTTCCTTCACTGGTCCAGCTTAACAACGGTTCGCACCCGTTCATAATGACTTCGTCTGAGCCATAATTCTGAATGGTTAAACCATTTACGCCAATATTGACTTCTTCACGATATGTTCCCTGGTGAATAACAATTATATCACCGGATGATGCAGCATCTACAGCTGCCTGCACAGTTGAATATGTTTGACCCGAACCAACATGTAGTTCGGCTGAATTTGCTGAAATACTGAATGATAACCCCAGTATGAAAAAATAAAATAGTTTAAAAGTATTCATAAATATAGTTTTTTGGTTTAGTAAATTAGTTTATTATTATACATCATTATTTTGAAGCTTTAGACATCAAATTTACAAAAAAAAAACAAACAAAAAAAAAAGAGAGCGTTGCATTTTGATAAACACTATTTATTGCTGTGGAGTGGCATTCTCATCATTCTTTTAACTCTTCCATATACTCTATTGGAGATTTTCCATATACTTCTCTAAAACAACGGGTAAAATAAGATTGGGAATTAAAACCTGTTTTATATGTGATTTCATTGATTGTATAATCATCTTCTTTCATCATCTCCAATGCTTTTTTTAATTTTATTGACCGAATGAATTCGGTCACCCCCTGACCCGTGAGGCCTTTTATTTTTCGGTATAATTGTGTTCTGCTTAAATTTAATTCGTTTGCAAATTCATTAACCCCTAAGGAGCTATTCGAGATATTGTTTTCCACAAATGTAATTGCTTTACCTATAAAGCTTTTATCGGTTTGTTCAATTATTTCTTCATCAGCGTCTGATAAAATGCTTTTGGAGTACCGTTTTTTCAGTTTTTCCCTGGATTCAATAATGTTTTTGATTCGTGCTTGTAGTACGGAGGTTGTAAACGGTTTATTAATGTATTCATCAGCTCCTTTTTCATATCCTTTAATTCGTTCATCTTCTGAACTCAAAGCTGTTAGCATAATAATGGGAATATGGCTTGTTTTTTCATTGTTTTTAAGTTGACTTGATAATTCATACCCATCCATATCAGGCATCATGATATCCGTGATAATAAGGTCAGGAATTGCCTCAAGTGCTTTTTCCCTGCCTTCTAACCCATTATTTGCTTCAATGATACAGTATTGGTCACTTAAACAGGTTCTTATATAAAACCTGAGGTCGTCATTATCTTCTACGACCAGGATTAATGGTGCTTTTTCATTACTGATCAGTTCTTTTTCGGTTTCATCAATATCTTCCATCAATACTGTTTTAAATAAAGACTGATACGTGTTAAAAACAGGTTCTGTAGGACAGGTCTCTTCAATTAATTCTTCTTCTTTGAAATGTTCTTTTCCTAAAGGTAATAATACATTAAATGAACTCCCTTTGCCGGGTTTACTTTTCACAATTATCTCCCCCTTATGAAGATCAACCAATTGTTTCGTTAAAGCAAGTCCGATTCCCGAGCCATAGTATTTATTGCTGTCATCGTCATCCCCGGCCTGGTAAAACCTGTCAAAGATTCTTTCTAATTGTTCTTCACTCATCCCTTTACCTGTGTCATTAACTTCTATAGACACAAATCCTTCTTTATATTTTTCAGGGTTTTTAAAAGTAGATTTTATTCGTTTGTCTTCGTTGCTGTATTGATTAATAATAATATTAATTTCACCATCATTTGAAACAAATTTGAATGCATTGGATAATAAATTATTTAACACTTTTTCCATCATATCCCTGTCAAACCAACAATGAATGTCTTTCACCTTATTTTCAACAGACAATTTAATGTTCTGTTCATTTGCAAAATAATAAAATGCAGAAACAATGCGCCCTGTAAATTTATTCACATTGGTTAGGCGGGCTTTCACCTGTATACTGCTGGTTTCAAGTCTTCTGAAATCCATTAACTGATTAACAAGATGCAAAAGATTTTGTGCATTGCGATAGACAAAATTCAGTTGTTGGCGTTCGGGTTTACGTTCAATTGAATTTCTTAAATTTTCTAACGGGCCTAAGATCAGTGTTAAAGGTGTTTTAAATTCATGAGATACATTGGTAAAAAAATTTAATTTCATATTATGTATCTCATCATTTTTCTTTGCTATTTCGTCTTTTTGTTTGGCTTCGAGCATAGCAACCTGCAAATTGCTTTTTAAACGCTCTTTGCTTATAATATATAAAAAAATACCATAAAAAAGGCCACCACCCACTATTATATATATTATGTATGCCCACCAGGTGGCCCAAAACGGGGGAGATATTTTTATTTCAAGGGATGTACTTTGGCTCCATACTCCATCGCTATTTGATGCTTTCACTAAAAAGGAATAATATCCCGGCGGAAGATTTGTATAAGTTGCTTTTCTATTAATATAATCTGTATAATTCCAGTTTTCTTCAAACCCTTTCATCTTATAAGCATACTTATTATTCTCAGGTTCTAAATAGTGAAGTGCAACGAATTCAAATGTCAGGACATCATCATTATAAGCAAGCTGAATTTTTTGAGTTTCTGATAATGGTTTTTTTAAAATCACTCTATCATCTTTAAAAATACCTACAGGCACATACTCGTTAAAAATTTTAAGTCCGGTGATCTGTACCTGTGGGGGAAATGGATTATTTTTAATGCTATCGGGATAAAATGCATTTAATCCATTGATGCCGCCAAAATACATTTTATGGTCATGACTTTGATAATATGCCCCTTTATTGAATTCATTTCCCTGAAGCCCTTCTTTTTCAGTAAAATTCTTAAATGTTTCGTTCTCCGGATTAAACTTAGAGAGGCCATTGGTTGTGCTGATCCACAAATTTCCTTTTTGATCACTAAGGATTCCACAGATAATATTCCCGGCTAACCCGTCTTGTTCCCTGTAATTTTTAAAAGAAGGGGTTATCTCATCAATATTTTTAAATGATTTGCCTACTTCCATAACATTCAATCCCCCGCCTTCCGTTCCTATGTATAACTTATCATTTGCTTCATGAATAACCCATATTTTATTTGAACTAATGCTTTTAATATTTTTAGGGTTATGCATAAACCGGATAAAATTCAATTTTGATTGTTCAATTTGGTTATCAGAAATATATTCATGCTGTAAACAATTCAATCCATTATCTGTTCCGATCCACATATTGCCTGCAATATCTTCTGTAATATCCCATATTTTATTATTGCTCAAACTCGTAGAGTCATCCGGGTCATGCCGGACAACAATAAATTGTTTCTTTTTTTTGTTGAAAATATTTACCCCATTAGAAGTAGCAATCCATAAATTCCCCTGGCTGTCGTGATGAATATCCCATACGATCCATCCGGATATTCCTTTTTCAACTTTTCGGCCTGGCTTGTAGTATTCAAATTGTTGTTTCTCATGTTTATATTGATATAACCCAAACCCGCCAATCCAAATATTATTTTGATTATCACTTACAATTGAATTTATGAAATTACCAGTAAATAAATTACTGGAAAACTTGGGTGTAGGCGTAAGCCTTCGTTGGGATGTGTTTTCGTATTGTGGTACCTTAACATCTATTTTTAGCGCGCGTCCGTTCGCTAATAAATAATTAATTGTCTTATGTTGTTTTGTTAAATACCGGGTTAATATCCCTGATTCACCGCCAATCCATAAATTGTTTAGTGTGTCTTTTGAGACAGACGTAATATTATTGTCTGGAATAATAAGGTTTTGATGATGTGTACCGTCAATAATTTCAAATTCTTTTTTATTAAGATCCAGTTTATTAATTCCTTTAAATGTACCCACCCATACTATACCAAACCTGTCTTCATATATTGTTTCAACATGGTTTTCAACCAGGCTGTTAGGATTATCCGGGTTGCTTTCAATGTGAATGAATTTAACATTTTCTTTTGCTGAAAAAAAATCAGGATTCAATATACTAATACCTTTTGTTGTTCCTATCCACATTTTATTATGCCTGTCAAGACATAATGTATTAATTTTATTGTTATTAAGAGAATATTTATTATGAGGATTATGAGAATACTTTATAAACGCGGCCCTATTCGGATGTGTTTTTTTAGAGGATATCATTTTATTGAGCCCGTTTCTTTCTGTTCCTATCCATAACTGATTTTGATGATCTTCCAATATGGATGTGATATGATTTCCACTGATGCTATTTTCTTTTTGAGGTTGATGTAAATAGGTATAAAAAAAATTATTTTGAGGTAGTTTGGTTGGTTTAACCCTCATTAGTCCATCTTGTGAACCTATCCATATAATGCCTGTATGATCTTTATATAAACATGTTATACGGTTATCAGAAATGCTCCCGATGCTTTTAGATTCTTTCCTGTAATTAATACATGATTTGATTTTATTAGAATCACGGAATATAATATTGATTCCATTTTCATATGTACCAACCCAAATATTTCCATAATTATCTTCTGTAATGGCTGTTATATTATCACCGATAATACAGGAAGTATCTTTAGTGATATTTTTAAAATGCATGAAATTTGTCTTTCTGTTGTTTGCCTCTTTTGGTGTTCTTGGGGTTTCAGGCGTGGCATGCAATAAACGGTTGAGGCCTCCTCCATTTGTCCCGATCCAAATGACACCAAAACGATCCTCATAAATTGCTGTAACACAATTATTACTGAGGCTGTTCGGGTTGTAAGGATCGGGTTTGAATACTGTAAATTGATATCCATCATATTTATTCAGTCCATCCCAAGTGCCAAACCACATATACCCTTTGCTATCCTGGTAAATAGAAAATATATAACTTTGTGACAAGCCATGTTCTGTTGTCAAATGCTGAAACGAATATTCTCCGTTAACGTTAGCATTTAGCATTAGAGGGTATATAAAGACAAATAATAACCATTGTTTGATTGTGGAAAAATATTTACTCATTTAAAGATTTCCCATTAAATAAAATACTAAATTTATAAAATTATAAATAAAATCATTAATAATTGTGATAAAAAAACAATCGACCGGATTGTATCTTCAGGCTCTATTCTAATAAAAGGTTGATAAATTTAAATTGTGTTTTTAGGAATTACTATAAGAAAAACCAAAGTTCATACATGAAACGGTATATTGTTTCAACATCTAAGTTTGTTGCTGTTCTTAATGAAAATGAATTCTTCATCTGTTTTCTTTTTCAGACGTTGTTTATATATTGTTAATTGCTTTCTCGAGAGCCAGTGCTTCAAGTGTTATTCCCGGCCTGTGCATTTCGCCGTAAAGAGACATGATGCCGCCATCGCCGGACTGTATATCGTTCAACTTGTTGTAAGCCAGTTGAAATAATTCGTTGGCAGGTTTGCCACACGAGTAACTATGATATGCAATGGTTGCATAATTACCTATATCTGTCGTATTATTCTCAATGGCATCCATAAGATATGCTTTGCATCCTTCAAATATCTCTTTATATAAGGGAGAATCATGTCCACTGAAAATACATAAACTCATCCAGTGTGTATGCGCGTATACAGGAAAAAATGAGCCATTCCACCCGCTTAATAAAAACGATATGGCCTTATCATAATCCACTTCTTCTTCAAGGTTTAGTTCACGAAGTTTGCAGCAAACAGCAGAAGTCAGCCAAAGCTGATTTTCATATATCTCCGGTTTCATCCATTGTTTTGGGTTGTAAACCAAAATGCTTTGAGGTTCATCCCAATACCCGTCAATGGTTTGTTTTCGTTTTATAAAATCAATTGTCTTTGTTAATAAAATATTATCAGAAGGAATTTCTAACCATATCATCCATTGTATGGCAGGCCACGTACACGAAATGGTAGATATTTTTTCCTTAAAATCCTTATCTGTAGCAGTCCATCCTCCATCAGGAAGTTGGTATGATGAAATGGTATTCAATGTTTCTTCCTTGCTTTGCCTTCTTATCAAAAAGTATGCTAAACTTATCAATACCTGATCATTAGAGCTTTCAATGAATTCGATTGCTTTGGGTATATTCATCGCATTTTTTAATTGATATATTTATAAAGATATTGAAAATTAATGAATAATATGTTAAATTAACATTAAATCTTATCTAACAGGTAAACTATTAAAACACTAAACCATTCATTTAAACAAACACGTATTACGATAAATCAAGTTTCCCAATTATATCCTTCATTGAATTCAAATTATTATTATCCATGTAGTCTTGTATTCCCCGGATAATTTTTATTGTTATTTGGGGATCAATAAAATTCGCTGTTCCCACCTGGATGGCAGAGGCACCGGCGAGGAAAAATTCGATAGCATCTGTTGCATTCATGATGCCACCGATGCCAATAACCGGTATATTGACGTGTTGGCTAACCTGCCAGACCATACGAAGTGCAACAGGTTTAATGGCCGGTCCGGAAAGCCCGCCTGTGATGGTTGAAAGTTTTGGTTTACGTGTATCAGCATCAATGGCCATTCCCATCAGAGTATTGATTAACGAAACGGAATCAGCTCCTGCTTTTTCAACAGCCTTAGCAATAGAGATAATATCTGTGACATTGGGAGATAATTTTACCATAAGGTGTCCGTTATATACATTTTTTATCGCTTCAGTAACGGAAGCAGCTGATTCAGGGCATGTTCCCAGCGACATCCCTCCCATTTTAACATTCGGGCATGAAATATTTAATTCAATGGCGCTTACATGTTCTAACGGGTTTAATTTCGTTGCTACTTCAACATATTCATCAACAGTTGAACCGGAAACATTCACAATGACCGGCACGTTATATTGTTGTAAACGCGGATATATTTCGTTAACCAGGTAATCAACCCCCTTGTTTTGCAACCCGACCGCATTTAGCATTCCTGATGCTGTTTCCGCCATACGCGGATAAAGATTCCCATCGCGGTTATCAGCAGTTGTGCCTTTAATAATGATCCCTCCCAGTTCATTTACATCAATAAAATCGTCATATTCTTCACCATAACCAAATGTTCCTGATGCTGTTAAAACAGGATTTTGTAGGTTTAATCCGTTAATATCTATATTTAATTTTCCCATTTTAAATCTTTTATATTAAACACAGGGCCTTCTGTACACACACACTGATTTCCATGATGAGTACCGGTGACGCAACATAAGCATGCGCCAATACCACATGCCATGGTATTTTCCAGGGAGACCTCTGTTTCAATGTTATTTTGTAATGAATAGTTCACAATTGCCTGAATCATTGGTTTAGGGCCGCAGGAATAAATTCTGTCGAATTGATGTGTACTTAACACCGGATGGTCTGTTACCATTCCTTTTTCTCCGACTGATCCGTCTTCTGTAACAAAATTGACAGTTGCATATTTTGAAAATTTCTTAGCATGAACAATATCATCTTTGGTTCTTCCACCAATGAGTACATTTGGTTTAATATGCTGATTGACCCGCAAATATTTACATAAAAAATACAAGGGAGCTATACCGCATCCACCTCCAATGAGCAGAACATTACCTTCAGGAGAAAGGGTGAATGTATTTCCCAGGGGAAAAATAACATTGATTGTTTCTTTTTTCTGTACCTGAGAGAGTGATCGTGTACCTTCTCCAACACATTTGATAAATAAAGTAATGGTCCGGTTTTCATAATCAACATCATGAATTGAGAAAGGCCTTCTGAGAAAAGTGCCCGGGGTGTTATCTATCTTTACTTGAGCAAATTGTCCCGGAAGAATTGAAGGCAAATCCTCACCGGATGATAAAGTAAGCAAAAATTGATTGCCGGGAAGCCGGCTGTTTTTTAAGACTTTAAGATATTTAATGACTTTCATTTAAATGTATATATGCTTTTATGACATCAAAAAAACAAAATTTTTTATTAAATTAGTATATCAAATGAATATTTTTCTGAATTCTTGATACTGGATACTCAGAATCAACTTCCACTAAAATGGTAGTAGAACCACAATTTTAAAGTTATATCTTCAGGGCTGAATTCCTTAATGCTGAACGACTATAAAATACAATTTTAATAAAGCATCTCATCACAATTCTTTATAATAAAGGCTTATTGGATATCGTCAGACTCAGGCTTATATTCCTTAAACGTGTTTCCTTTATAAAATATAACAATTCGTTCAATATAATGTGAAGAGTTTGACGTTTTATTATCTGAAGCGTGCATAATATCTTTATTTTCATCTGATGGCGTTTTTTTGTTATCGTCTTTGCGTTCAATAAACGGATTGTTGTTAGATGTAAAAAGATCACGTTGGGATTGGTCTGCTGAATCGGTTGTTGATTTTTTTTCTTCTTTATACATCTGACCATTGCCAAGGATTAGCCATTCAGGGTTAATATCAGGATAATGCTCCATGATTTTTTTTATAAAATCGTATCCCGGATTATTTCTTCCTGATAAGACATGAGACACATTTGATCTTTGTATTTCCAATATTTCCGCAAATTTAGCAGCCGAAAGCCCTTTTTCTGTCAATATTTTATGGATACGTTCTTTCATTTTTTGTTTACAAAAATAAACAAAAAAACCAACATATCAAACCGGTATTGGTGTTTACAATTGTAACCAACAATATTCTACTAATATCTGTGCTCATTATTAAACCCGCTAAGATATTACATATCAACGTCTACATTTGTAAACATCAGGAGATGTGTTTAATCATTTTTTGCAATTTAAGTAGAGGCCATCCATAAGTCGAGTGTTTGGATCAGAATGTCCGGTAATGAGGCTTGCGAAGCCCCAAAATGCGCAGTTTACTGGCGTAAATGAGCAATTTTGGGGCAAGCGTAACGAAGGCTTCCCCGTAAGGAAGTATGACTGTATCTTAATTATTAATAGAATTTCTGAATTATTCACAATACGCATTTCGCTATACCAAGTACACGAATACCATGTATACTGCATAAAAATGTATTCACATATAGTATTCTACAGATAATGTCCATATGCTCACTTATCTGGTTCATACGCATTAGATTTACACTTTATAAACAGACTTAAAACAACTTACCTTATTCTAATATATGCTGAATGATATAGTTATTGGACTTAAATATAACATTTAGAATATAATATTTAAACATCCACTTGTATTAATGTTTCTATCATACTGATTTTCATTAAATAATTGTATATTTACAGTATTATTTTTAATTAAAAATACCGGAATATTATGTTTTGCTTAAAGTATAACTTTAAATAAATTACATAAAATACAAATTATAAGTTAAAAATATATTTACATTAACAAGTTGAAAAGAACGAGCTTATTGCTGTGTTACAATTGTAAACGTCATCCTGTTTTCCGCATTGCAACACCCAAATATAAAAAAGTATTATTGATTTTCAGT
>CAYMKE010000090.1:0-3392 GCA_964390955.1 uncultured Bacteroidales bacterium
TATGCAGCATTTGTTTACGCCGGAGATGATATTCAGTGGTCTGATAAGATAAAAACAAATACCGGCATACGATATACTTTTTATGAACATATAGGCCCTTACAAAAATATTATTAAAGATGGACAGGGCATTCCACAAGATACAAATTACTTCAACGATTTTGAAAGCATATCAAGGTATAACCGTATAGAACCACGAATTGCCATCAGGTACCAGTTAAATACTACGGCATCTATTAAAGCATCTTATACGAAAAACTTCCAGTTTATTCATCTCGGAAGCCTTCCCTCTGTTTCACTTCCAACAGATGTTTGGGTGCCCAGTTCTCATAACCTTAAACCTCAATCTGGTAACCAGTATTCTTTAGGGTATTTCAGGAACTTCAATAACAATATGTTTGAATCGTATATTCAAATCTATTATAAACATATGAACCATCAAATCGAATTTAAAAAAGGTGTGTTGAATAGTGCTTTTGAACAAAATTTTTATGGAAATATAGCTAAGGGGCGGGGGTATGCTTATGGAACCGAATTTTATACGGAAAAGACAAAAGGAAAAATTACAGGTTGGGTAAGTTATACCTTATCCCGCACGCTTAAAAAATTTAAAGAGTTCAATAATGGTAACCCCTTTCCGGCAAAACATGACCGGATTCATGATTTTACAATGGTGGCCAAATATCAACCAGACAATAAATGGGCGTTTTCCTGTAATTTTATTTTTTGTACTGGTGAGGCAGTGACCCTGCCTGCCTACAGGTATTTAATTGATGGATTCATTATTAATGAATTTACAGAAAGAAATGCTTACAGAATGAAAAACTATCACCGCCTTGATATTGCCATTACATATATACTAAAAAAGGATGCTAAATTCAACTCTAGCTTAACATGTTCTGTATATAATGTCTATAACCGGAAAAATCCATTTTATCTTTTTTACCAGGTCTCACAAGATTTTATGAATGTTGACATTGAACAAGTGTCGCTATTCCCGGTTTTACCTTCTCTTACCTGGAATTTTAAATTTTAAATAATATTTTTAAAATTGTATTAGCATGAAACAATTTATTATTATCAATTTATTCCCTGTTTTTATGTTTTGTATTTCATGTGAAGATAATATTATCAATGATTTTGAATATCCTCCGCCTAAAATTGTAGTGGACGGAAGCATTGAGCAAGGCAAATACCCTAAAATATATTTAACCTGGTCTGTTCCATTTATACAAGAGATAGATTCTAATGATTTAGTTGATCTCATAATCACAAAAGCAAAAGTAACAATTAGTACAAACGAAGCCTCAGAAGTCCTTACCCTCACAAAAGACAACACTAATTTTCCGCCCTATTATTATAAAGGAACTGAAATAATGGGGCAGGTGGGTAAACAGTATAGTTTAGAAGTAATTCTTAAGAACCAAAAAGTAACAGCTTCAACAACCATTCCCGAACCTCCTGTTTTTGACAGTATTTGGTATGAGCCTCGAAAAATATCAGATACCCTTGGAGGAATTCATATAAGGTTTACTGATAATGGCGGGCAAAAAAATTATTATCGTACCTTTTATAAACGATTGAATACAGACAATAAATTTTTCCCTACTTATCTTAATACTTATGATGATCAATATTTTAATGGAGAGACGATCGAATTTATTTTATATAAAGGATTTGCTGCAATTTCTTCAATACATCAAAACAATAAGTATTTCCGGCAAAATGATACTCTTATGATTAAATTTTGCTCACTGGACAAGCAACATTTTGAATTCTGGAATGCATATCAGGGAAAGATTCTAAATGCAACCTCTTTTTCTGTGTCTTCAACCAACCCGATTCCTTCTAATATAAACGGTGGATTAGGTATATGGGGAGGGTATGGTGCCACCTATTATTATCTTATAACCAATCCATAAAAAAAAGGCTGCTTAAAAAAACAGCCTTTTTATGGATTGTATTGTTTGTTTATTTTGCTTCGGGGTCAAAATATACATACCCTATTTCAGCGTCATAGTCTGCATTTAAATCGTCTATAAAATCATTTATTTCAGCTTCCAGGTCAGCAAATCCTTTTTCAAAATATGATTCAATATCTGCTTTGGAATTATCCTTGAAAACAAAACGCAGATTAACATAATAATCCGTTTCAGTAACCTCTTCTTCTAACCAATAATCATAATACGTATAAGTTTCTTCTTCTACGTATGCTTCGGTGTTGGCAATTAATTTATCATTTGAAACATATTTAAGTTTAAGATTAATGTATTCATTAACCAATTCAGCATATTTTTCCTCTGTTTCCTTTCCTTCATAAGGACCAATTTCCTGCATATCATTCCAAAGCGCTTCAAAATTAATGCTTCCTTCTATTTTAATGTCCATAAGGGTAAACGATGCATTTGAGGAATATAATATTTTTCCTGCATCTAAGGAATCATATTCATCATAATAATACTCATTGGAATCAACAATGGTGTATGTGTTGTTTTCAATATTGGTTTTAGACCAGTCACCGGAAGCAGCACCATAAAGTTCTAATAATAATTTGTCTCCGTTTTTAAGTGTATAGGTAAGGTCCACGGAACTACTTGAACCAGTAAAACTAACCAAATATACAAAAGTGGAAACAGTCAATTCAGAAGAAATATCAGTTGGAATATCATCATCATTTAGTGTTAAATCAAAATCATAAGACATTACAATATTGTTATCCACCTTAAGATCCCAATATATGTCAGTTGGTATTTCTACTGTATCTTCATCTTCTATGGGGAAGATATATTGCGCCTCATAAGTAGTATAAGAAAAAACAGCATTGTTTGTACTACTGCTTTCTGGTGAAGGAAATTTAAACACCAAAGCATTCGCATTGCCTGTTGAATCCCACTTTTGCTCTGTACTGTTCCATGTATAAGTTGCTTTAATGTCATCAAAATTTTGTTCGCCTTCTGTTTTTGTACTTGCTGTAGATTTAAGTGATTTGAAAACATCAACTGCACTGGATTTACCAGAAGTAAAAACAGCCAGTGACCTGACAATGTTTAAAAAGGATGATGATGAATTGGAACTTTTTAAATTAGATTCCATGGGGTCATCAAGCTCTATCAAATTATAAAAATTAGCAGTAGCAGTTGCTGCTTCTGTGGAAGAAAGTTCCTCCATTTGGTTCACCATGTTAATGCCATTATTTTCAAGGTTTTCTTTGTCCTGTTCAATGGCTGATTGTGTTTCTTCTGGTTGTCCCTCTTCCTTTTTACAGGAAAAGAAAACCACCATTCCTGCAAACAATAAAAATAAAACATTTTTTTTCATAATTCTCTAAATTTTAAATTATTAATAATTTTTTGATATTAAATATTACAACAAATTTATATTTTTTTTTAATAT
>CAYMKE010000090.1:3492-11488 GCA_964390955.1 uncultured Bacteroidales bacterium
TTTTAATATAAAAATAACAAAATCTTAAATTTATTTTCAATAGTATTTATGCATCTTAAACTTCAGGCCGGACAAATGTCAATACAGATGATAAAAATCACCTTATTGCATATTTTATATACGGAGGATATCAGATGCAATGTTAAACGTATAAACAATTTTGTCAATTAACTTAAAATTTCTTAAACATTTGTTTTTAACTCAAAAAAAACATATCTTTGTAGGTTTTTCAATCACTAACGGTGCTGACTTCAATATTTTAACGAATAAACAAATAAAACAAACAGCAAAATGAAGTATGCTTTTTCCCTAAAACACTATTATTTTCTTATATTCATATTCCTGTTAAATATTTTTACTGTCAACAGCCAATGTCCTGATTTAACACTGCCGGTTCAGGGAGATGATGTATGCATAAATGATTATGCCATAGTGACCATTGAAAACACTGAATCTGATGTGTATTACCAGGCATTTAAAGGAGGTAATATTATAAGTGGTGTATTCAAGGGTAATGGAAGCAATTTAAATATCATAATTCCAGCCATTCAGCTTGATATAGGAAACAATATTATCCATTTCAAAGCATTCAGAAACTCCGCAGGCCCATCAAATGTTGCTATATATGAAACCAATACCCCTCCTACTCTTGACGGAATTCCAGATGAATCTGACTGGTATTTATTAGGCCCTTACCCAAATGAAGCATGGGGTGATCCTCCACCTGAAACGGAATATAATGGAGGATGGGGAGGATTATATGATGACAACTATTTATATTTAGGTGCACGCATACAGGATGGGTCTCCCCCCTCGGCACCTATTACAGATACCACTACTTTGCATAGAAATGATGCAGTAGAATTTGTGATCCAGGGAGGAGATCCCGGGGGAAAAGATGATATTAAAATAATCGTAGACTGTGATGACCAGGCAAATCAATCTCCAGTGCCTTTTATTGATAATAATTCTTTTGAACCTGTTGTGTATGACTATGCGGCAAATATTGATGCAAATAATGTATGGAGTGTAGAGATTCGTCTTGCCTGGGCTGACCTGGGATATGCCGGGCCGCCTTCTTCAATGAAATTTGATGCATATCTTGATTTTGCCGAACCAGGAACCCCAAGTGTCGGCCAGCGAAACTGGACAAATGGAGAATCCTATTTAGATATTTCAAAAGCAGGAACCATTGAACTTGTACCTGGAGATACATGTGATGTGGACCTTGACAACACAGCCACTATAACTGTAAACGAAAATCCAACTGCTTCTATCTCTCCAGCCTCGGCAGAAATATGTGGAGGTGAAACATTATCATTGAACGGAAATCCGTCCGGTGGTAGTGGAACATATTCATACCATGAATGGACAGGCAATACATCCCCTTTAACAGCCACTAACATTGTAAATCCTGATTTTTCAACTACTACTGGTGGAGCCTATCATCTGACTTATACTGTTACAGATGATGTCGGTTGCCAGGGAAGTGATATGATTGAAGTAAATGTTAATCACTATATTGATTTGGTCACTAATGACCCTGTTCCAAATTGCCCTTCAGTAGATATAACTGACACAGCAGTTACTTCAGGCAGTATCGGGACACGTTCTGAGAAAACAGCATACACGTCATCATCAACTACTATTGAAGATTCATATGTCTCATCCTCGCAAAATAATGCAAATTACGGAGATAAAACATTTTTAAACGTAACGGATAATACCGAAGCATATCTGAAATTTGATTTAAATAGTCTTCCCCTGGGAAATGTTACTTCTGTCACTTTACGCTTATATAATTCTTCCTGGTCACAAGGTGCTGATATAAAAGTCAGGCATGTGAACGATAATAGTTGGGGCGAAAACACCATTACATGGAATAACCGCCCTACAGATATTGCAGATACGATTGCAGAATATATTTCTACAAAAAGATCATGGGATGAAACAACATTCAATGATGATGGATTAGCTGTCGTAGAAAATGCTTTAGGAGGCGTCTTGTCAATTAATCTTTTAAATGTAAATGGAACGCATACAAAATACGACTCGAAAGAAGGGGATTCAATCCCCCAACTAATCATTGAGGGATACGACGGAGCCGGTGCAAAATTTTCATATTGGACTAATTCTTTTGCCACTGACACACTGCACAATCCTGATAGCATTACAACACCAGGCACGTATTATATTACTTTAGGAACCGGGCCATGTGCAGATACAGCAGCTGTAAACGTCACCCTCAATTGCGTTTGCCCCGACAGCCTGATCACCGGCCACAATATAACTCCGGTGAAATGCCCCGGGAGCAATGATGGCGCCATAGTCATTACCACTGACTTTGGCACTCCTCCTTACAATTTTGAATGGTCAACATCAAATGGTTCAGGATTGGTAGAGGGTGATCAAAATCAAACCGGGTTATCAAAAGGGAATTACCAGGTAATCGTAAAAGACAATAAAGGCTGTGCTGATACAAGCACCTATTCAGTTACATCGCCCGACTCAATGACCATTAGTGCAACCATCACGGATGCATCATGTGAAGGAGATTCCGATGGTGAGATCGTTATTGATAATGTAACCGGGGGGAATGGAGCGCCTTATTCATACCTGTGGGATAACAACAGCAACAATTCAAGCATTTCAGGCCTTGCAAAAGGAACCTATCACGTGACAGTATATGATACAGAAAACTGCCCCAAAGCAGACACATTTGAAGTTCAGGATGGTGCAAACATTCCCAATGCCGGCCTCACCCCTTCAGAAACAACCATATGTGCAGGCGAACCCGTAACACTCACAGCTACCGGGGGGGTATCACAGTCGTGGGCAGACGGAAGTTTTCCCAATCCACGAACTGTAAGCCCAACTGTAGATACAGTATATTATGCAATCATATCTGACGGCATGGGCTGTAACGCAACACGTTCTGCAACAATAAACGTAATACCCGACCCCACGGTTAATTTAGGCAATGACAGAGCCCTTTGCGAAGGGAATACCCTGTTGCTCGACGCCGGATCACATGACAGTTACCTGTGGAGCAATGCCCAAACAACACAAACCATTGAAGTATCTGACAGCGGCCTGTATCATGTTACTGTACAAAATGCTTTGGGTTGCTCAAGCAGTGATACAATACATATATCATTCGCCCCAACACCAGAGGCAAACATTGACATTGAACAGGGGAGCACGTCCATGTGCCAGGGAAAGCCACTGGTTTTAGACGGCACCAGCACCAATGCTGTAACTTATATCTGGCAACCAGGAGGAACTAATAATGCTATTTTATCTACGGAAGCTGATTTTACAACAACCTATCAACTAACGGCTTATAGTGACCATGGATGCTTTGACACGGCTTCTGTTACAATAAATGTAACACCTGCTCCTACCCCTGAAATCACAGGCGACAATACTGTTTTCACAGAAACAACAGGAGAAATATACGAGCTTATTGATGGTGTTGAACCAGGAGTTGACAGTTACACGTGGACTGTAAATGGCGGAACCATCACTACCAATAATACCGGTTCCATAGAAGTAACCTGGGGTTCTGATGAATCCATAAATGCATTTGTAGCTGTGCTTGCTGAAGACACTCCCTGTTCAGGTGAAGATACCCTTTGGGTTTCATTGCGGATTCCACCTCCACTGCGAATAGATATGTCAGCAACAGATATTAGCTGCCATGGATACAATGACGGGAGTATTACCGTAATATTTGATGACGATAGCACAGGTATCGGAAAAGGAATTCCTGAAAATTATGATTACAACTGGAGTGGGGGATCATTCGGAAATACACAATCAATCAGCTCCCTCTCGCAGGGAGAATATAGTGTTACGGTTACAGATGGCAGGCGCACAGATTCTGCCAGGGTAATAATAAATGAACCTGATTCATTAAAAATAACCAGTTTAGACATAACAAATGTTAGATGTCACGGAGAAAATAATGGAAGTATTGAAGTAAACAGCACAGGAGGCACACCCGGCTACACATATTTCTATTCTGAGCAGGATTCGGATACAACTTACCAGGCATTCTCTTCATTAATAGACAGTTTGTATGCAGGAACCTATTATATAACTCTGCAAGATACCAATCAATGTGAGGACAGCAGCAGTGCAATAATCACACAACCATCCCCTATCCGCATTGATTATACGATTGATCATCCCATATGCAACCGGGCAACAGATGGGTCTATAACACTCAACCCCCATGGAGGTACACCCAAAATCTCCGGGTTTGACAGCACATATTCTTATCTGTGGTCAAGGCACGATAATTTCAATGATAATGTACTGGAAGAAATAGGCCCCGGCCAATACACGGCAATTGTTATTGATAATGTGGGTTGTCAGGATACAATAACACTAAATGTTAAACCTGAAAGAACATTATGTGTTATTATTCCCACAGCCTTTTCACCAAATCAAGATCATATAAACGATCAATGGGAGATTCCTTCTTTTGGTACTTATTATCCAAAGGGAGTCATATATGTATATGACCGTTGGGGAGAATTAATATACAAATCAGATAAGAGGTATCCTGAGCCCTGGGATGGTAAATATAAAGGAATACCATTGCCTGTTGATTCGTATCACTTTATTATTGATTTAAATGATGGCAAGACGAAAGCTGTAACCGGACAGGTTACAATTATTAAATGACGTATTTTCCATTAAAAAGGGCAATAAAAACCATTGTCATTTTATTAAAATCCACCATTCTTCTGAAATAAAGCATATTATATATTAATTTATTATAATTTTGTTTATAAAATCAATAAATATATTTATATTTTTATAATATATTTATTATTTTTAGCTTTTCAATATTTTCCTGTATCTATCATTACGAATTTGGAAAATCTAATCAAAAGGCATATATTATTATTTTATAATAACATATGCCCCATTCCAAACCGTCAAATACAAGGAAGTTCAGTATAGGCCTGAAATGGCTGTTGATTTATTATTAACTTAAAAACCATACAAAAGTTAGAACAAGAGTTATATGTTCTTACTTTTCATGTGTTAATAAGTCTTATTTTAACACATTTTTGTCATGAAGAAAAAAAAATTTTTCCCATTCTCGTCTGCATATTATCATGTGCTGAAAGGTATGCATACTCATTTCACGGCCATAAAACGCCCTTCTTTTCATTCATTATTATCAATACTCTACAATAAATACAATACACTTTTCATCATCATATTTTTATATATACCGAATGCATATACCGAATGTCCCGACACAAGCCTCACCATTACAAATAATGATGGCAAAATCAATGACACCATCTGCAAGGGTGAAACATCTGATTTAACAGCACCCGAAGGATTTAGTGAATATAAATGGTCGAATAGTAACACAACCAATTCAATTAAAGTGGCTCCTGATTCCACAACTATTTATTCACTTACAGTCACTTACTCAGACACATGCACTGAAACCGATTCGATAACTGTTATGGTGAAACCGGTTGCAAACATTGAGGAATATATTTATTCTGATGACGGATCAACATACCGGATCCGGTTTGACTGGGGTATTGATACGCTTGGGCCGTTTAATGTCGGAGAAAGCATAACAATCAATACACGGGAAAACAATAGCATTTGCCTTCCCGATTGTATATTTAATTTAGGCCCGGATATTTCTATTTGTCAACAAGACAGTACTGTTTTAGATGCAGGAGAAGGGATTCGTTATCATTGGTCTAATGGTAAAACAACACAGTCAATTGTAGTATCCCCGGACACCACTACAACATATTCACTTACTATGACCAACTCACAAGGGTGTGTAGTCAGTGATGACATAAAAGTGAATGTAAAACCGGTTGCAAATATCGAAGATTTTATTTATTCAGAAGACCTGTTGAAATATTGGATAAAATTTGACAGGGGTATTGATACTCTTGGACCGTTTAATGTAGGAGAAAAAATAAATATAAGCACTTCAGAAAATAATTTGGTATGTGTTCCTGACACCATTCCTCAACATTGCCCTGACATACCTGCCCCGGATATTTCAAACACTTTATTCGAATACTGTGCCGACACATCCATCCGGATAAATGCATCTACACCCCAGGGATATACTGTAGACTGGTATGATTCAACAGCACGCAATTTATTGCTTAAAGGCGATACATCATTTACGCCTCCATCATCAGGAACTTACTATGCCCGCACCAGAAAAGGGTATTGTATAAGCAATTCTTTAACATCAATAATCGTGAATGAAATAACACTGCCCGCTATTGATGTTAAAGAATCCATATCAATTTGCGAAGGAAAAAATGAAAAAATACACGTGATTGGCAGCAATGAATATATTTATGAATGGTCCACCGGGGAGACAGGAAAAGAAATCACAATAGAAGCAGATGAACCAACAGTTTATACGGTAGAAGCAACAGACACTACAACCGGTTGCTCCAACAAAGATTCGATTGATGTTGTAATTAAATACAAAGGCTGCCTCAACGTTCCATCAGCCTTTACTCCAAACGGCGATGAGGTAAATAACACATGGATTATTGAAGGAATAAACAATTCATTTTATGAAAACCATACTGAAGTTAAAATTTATGATAGATGGGGAACATTGTTATACTATCAAAAAGGATTCTATGAGCCCTGGAATGGGACTTATAAAGGCAAAGCCTTACCAGTTGATTCTTATTTTTATGTTATTGAATTTGATATAGAAAATGAAAAACCTATTACAGGGCATGTAACAATTTTAAAATGATTTTTTTAAATCTCAGTAGCAGATTTTCCTGTTATTCTTTGAATTTTATCATGGTATTTTAAGATTTCCCAATCCATATAACGAGGAGTAATAAAATCTATGATTCCATCTGAATTAAGTATTAAATCTCCAACTTTTCCATTGGTATTCAATATTGCACTAAAAACCATATTGGCATCAACGATTACTTTCACTTGTCCAGAAATCTATCCTTGTTTTTTTCCTCCAGTTTTTATTTAAATCCTCGGCTAGTTCATCAGCATCTTTTTGTTTAGCCTTCGAATTTGATGTTAATTCAAGATATTCAATGTATTCAAGTACCTTTTTCATACCTAATTTTTCAACATTTGGAGATATTTATTTTCTGGAAACAAGTATTTATTTATTTTTCAAATTTATAATGTCCAATGATTTTGTAGTCAAAAAGCATGTCTTCTGTAACTTGTCCTGCACCAATGTTGTGAACGATTAAAAATCTTTGTCCATCCCTTGATTTTCTACTTGATACAATTCCAATGTGAGTAATTCCTCCTCCCAAATTCCAACAAACAATGTCGCCTGGTTGGTAGTCATTAGGATTCTGAGTTATTTTTTTAGTAGTTCCATGCCTGCTGAAAAACGTCATAAGATTGGGTACTCTTCTGTGATCAATATTTTTGTCAGGTCTGGAAAGTCCCCAATTCTTTGGATATTTCTCAAAATTGTCCCTCATGTCTTCGTGAACTTCTTTTTGTAAGTCAATTCCTAATTTTCTGTATGCTCTAATGATAACATCGGTGCACACTCCTTTGTCAGCTGAAACATCTCCATTTGGGTAGTCCAGTTGAAAATAGGAAGGGTCATATACCACCTTTTGTTCTGTCAATGTCAAAGCAGAATCTGCAAGTTGTTCATAAAAACCTGTCTGTCCACATGCAGTATTTTGCAGTAATAAAAGAAGTAGTATTTTGAAGAATGTCGTTTTCATGATATGTGTGCTAACTATTATATAAACCATTGTTGGCTGCCAAACATGTTATGATTAACATTATTGATAATCAGTCCATAAAGGTATTTTAAACAATTATAAACGATTTTTTTTTCAAATATATAAAAAATTAAGCGTATAATAGTTCTTTTTAAAGGACAAATTTGTGATAGTTTATTGTTAAATAATATAATTTTACTCAGCTTAGCAAGTAAAATTAAGTGATTCAATGAGTAAAATTTAAA
>CAYMKE010000091.1:0-11416 GCA_964390955.1 uncultured Bacteroidales bacterium
ATATTTGGAATTTGGTTACGCGACTTTATATGACTTTATAGACAAACACTAATTATCCTATGTTCTTAAGGCAAGAATATTTCTTTATTGGCTTTGAATACCTGATATCTATCACAAATTCAGGTTATTATTTTTTTCCTGATGTTTCCTGTGCTTTTGGTTGAACATTCTTATTCTTAGGTTTCTTAGGCCTTGATATACCACTTGACCCTTTAAATATTTTTCCTTTTTTTGTTTTTGCATCACCTTTTCCCATATGAATAGTTTTTAAAGTTTACTCAATTATTATTACAAAAATATATATTTATTTATAATTTTACTCTCAAATTTTTAATTTATAAACATATCAATGTGTCCAAAATATTCACGCCCCAAAAATAAAGAAAAAAACGTTTCTAAAAACAAGCCTCAAAAATCATTTCGCGGAAAAAAAAACAATTCCAAAGATTTACCCAAAGAAAACCAGCAATTAAGGCTTAATAAATACATTGCTCACTCGGGTTTATGTTCCAGGAGAAAAGCTGATGAATTTATTCAGTCCGGACACGTCAAGGTTAATAATCAAACCATTACAGACCTTGGGTCTAAAGTATCCTATACAGACCAAGTAACTGTAAACGGAAAACTCATAAAACCTGAAAAGAATGTTTATATTTTACTTAACAAACCTAAAGATTACATTACTACAGTAAAGGATTCCCATGCTTCTAAAACGGTTATGGAATTGATCCAACACGCCTGTGATGAACGGATTTATCCTGTCGGACGGCTTGACAGGAATACAACAGGTGTATTGCTTTTTACAAATGACGGTGAGCTGGCAAAGAAACTCACACATCCCTCTCATAACAAAAAGAAAATTTATCATGTTGTGCTAAAAACACCGTTTTCACTGCCTGATATGGATAAACTCCGCAACGGCATTGAACTCGATACAGGTTTTTTCAAACCCGATGCTGTAGATTATGCCGATCCATCTGATAAAACACAAATTGGAATTGAAATTCATTCGGGGGAAAACAGGATTGTCAGAAGGCTTTTTGAACATTTAAATTATCAGATAAGCAAGCTCGACAGGGTTTATTTTGCCGGCCTGACAAAAAAAGGGTTAAAAAGAGGAAAATGGCGCTACTTAAATGAAAAAGAAATCAATCATTTAAAAATGATGCATTAAATTTGATCAATTTGTAATTTTAAAGTATATTCGTAAATAATTATCATTTTATTGAATGGAACATAAATCCGGTTTTGTAAACATCCTTGGAAATCCGAATGTCGGAAAATCAACAATCATGAATAACCTGGTGGGTGAAAAACTTGCCATTATCACGTCGAAAGCCCAAACAACCCGGCATCGCATCATGGGAATTGTAAATGGTGAAGATTTTCAGATAGTGTATTCAGATACTCCCGGCATCATTGAACCGCACTATAAATTACAAGAATACATGATGCGTTATGTCAAAAACGCTTTTGAAGATGCAGATATTCTTTTATTTGTTACTGATGTTAAAGAGACATCAAATAAAAATCAACAGTATATTGAATTGTTAAAGAATACCAAATCATCTTTATTTGTCCTTATCAATAAAATTGACCTGAGTAATCAGCAAGAGGTTGAAAAATTGGTTGATTATTGGGGTAATATGATCCCCCATGCAAATATCCTCCCCATATCTGCCAAAAATAAAGTAAACATTGACATGCTGTTTAATAAAATCATAGAACACCTTCCTTTATCACCTCCATATTTTCCGAAAGATCAATTAACAGACCGGAGCGAACGCTTTTTTATAGCAGAAATAATACGGGAAAAAATATTGATCACATATCGCCAGGAGATACCTTATTCTGTTGAAGTACAAGTTAATGAATTTAAAGAAGGCACTTCTATTACAAAAATCAATGCTACCATTTATGTAATGAAGCGATCTCAAAAGGCTATTATTATTGGCAAACAGGGACAGGCTTTAAAAAAAACAGGTACTGAAGCAAGAAAAGACATCGAAGATTTTTTGGATAAAAAGGTATATCTTGAATTGTATGTTAAAGTGAGCAAAGACTGGAAGTACAGGACACGATCACTCAGGGATTTCGGATATTAATATTATTTTTGAACTTTGGTTTTTATTCTGTGCCTCCTATCTTACCGGGCACGTTTTGCCAAAAAAAGCAAAAACTTGAGCGGTAAGGTACTAAAAACACAATTTGTTAAATTTATCAACCATTTAATATAACCATTATTTATTATGAGAAGTACAGTAGCCATTGTTGGAAGGCCGAATGTAGGAAAATCAACGTTTTTCAACAGGATGCTCCATTTACGAAAAGCAATTGTTGATGAGACAAGCGGTGTTACACGCGACCGCCATTATGGCAAATCAGACTGGAATGGAAAAGAATTTACATTAATTGACACCGGGGGGTATGTTGCAAATTCTACAGATATATTTGAGACGGCTATTCGTGAGCAGGTTAAAATTGCCATTGAAGAAGCCGATGTAATCTTGTTTTTGGTAGATGTTATGACTGGTATTACTGATCTTGATGAATCCATTGCAAAGATACTCAGAAAAGAAAATCCAAAAGTTTTCGTGGTGGTAAACAAAGTTGATAACATAAAACGGCACAATGATATTCATGAATTTCACCGGCTCGGACTGGGTGATCTGTTCCCGGTTTCTTCCATCAGTGGAAGCGGAACGGGCGATTTACTTGATGAAGTAGTAAAATTAATTGATGATACTCCTCCAAAAGATGAACAGGATATTCCTAAAATCGGTATTATCGGGCGTCCGAATGTTGGAAAATCAACGCTCGTGAATGCTTTGATTGGCAATGAACGCAATATTGTTACAGATATTCCCGGAACCACGCGGGACACTATTTACACTCATTACAATAAATTTAATCACGAATTTTATCTTGTGGATACAGCCGGATTAAGAAAAAAAGCAAAAGTACGGGATAATATTGAGTTCTATTCTGTTATGCGTACCATTAAAGCCATTGAAAATTCCGATATTTGTTTGCTCTTGATTGAAGCTCATGAAGACATGAATGCTCAGGATCTGAATATTTTACATCTTGTACAAAAAAACAACAAAGGGCTTATTATATTAGCCAATAAATGGGATCTGGTAGAAAAAGACCAAAATACCATGGTTGCATTTGAAAAAAAAATAAAAGATAAGATTGAGCCTTTTACCGATGTCCCTGTCATTTTTACCTCTGCGCTCACCAAACAACGCATTCAAAATGTACTGGAAACGGTTGAACACGTATATGAAAACAGGAAACGAAGGATTTCTACCTCCAAGCTAAATGAGGTTCTCCAGGTGGCTATTGAAACATACCGCCCGCCAATGGTCAGGGGCCGGCATATCAAAATAAAATATGTAACACAATTGAAAACACGTTATCCTGCATTTGCTTTTTTTTGCAATCATCCTGACTTTGTCAAAGATTCATATAAGCGTTACCTTGAAAATACGATCAGGAAACAATTTGATTTTTCAGGGGTGCCGTTTAAAATGTATTTCAGAAAAAAATAAAGACTTATGGAATCATCAATGACACAGACAATCATGTAAAATTATTCATAGATAACAAATTACAAAACAAGACCATTTCTTTTCACCCCAATGTGAATTCTGCTACATTAACACTTTCATTTGCAGATTTTGTTTACTTTTTGGAAGAATCCGGCCATAAATGGAAGATGGTAGACCCTTAAACTATTCCCTCCCCCTGAATTCATTCAACCCTTCAATCATGGCAACCAGGTTTTCTGTCGGGGTATTGGCCTGGACATTGTGTACGGAATTGAAAACAAATCCGCCATTTTTCGAAAATACGTTGCACTGTTCAAGGGTTTGTGTTTTGACCTCTTGCGGGGTGCCAAAAGACAACACCTTTTGGGTATCAATGCCTCCTCCCCAAAACGTCAGTTTATCGCCATATTTTTCTTTGAGAAGCTTGCTGTCCATACCTTTGGCATTGATCTGAACCGGGTTGATAATGTCAAATCCCGACTCAATAAATAAATTCATAAATGATTCGACCGCACCGCATGAATGCTTGAATGTTTTCCATTCTGTGTTTTCGTGGATCCATGAATTGATACGCTGATAATAAGGCAGCCATAAATCCCTGTAAGTAGATTCATCACAAAATGTAGATTCCTGTGTGCCGAAATCGGTTCCACAAATAAATACCACATCAACATTGTTGCCTACGGTTTTAAATATTTTTTCGAGGTTTTTAACCGCGATGGATGATTGTGTATCAAAAATTTCTTTTACATAATCGGGCCTCATCATAGTTGACATATACCATTCGGATATATCGCGGATTCCTTTTGGATATTTCATGCCGGGGGCCGGAACCAGTGCTATATCACCCAATGCCGTGCCGCCAAAATTGGCTACTATGGCTTTTCCCAAATCTTTAATATTGTCAATGGTATTTTTCCAATATGTTAAATCATTGTCAGTAATATATCCGAATTCTTCAAGGTTATCTTCCGGATTTAATTTATCTTCTTCAATAGGCTCCTGTCTGATGATCGTATCAAAGAAAAAACTTGCCTGTGGCATTTTTGCACTTGGCGGGGCCGATGTATCTCCTTCGGGAAACATTAACAAATCGCCTTGTTTATCAATTTTTGTATTAAAATTTCCCGGCACCAATACTTTTTGTCCCCAGAATGTTTCAAATTCTTTCCAATTATTGTTTTCAAATCCAAACATTGTCTTTTGCGGACTTACTCCAATGGTGTCAATTCCAATCACTTCGGCTAAATCGTCATCAATTTCACCCAACATCTGATAAGGTTCAATGACTTTAACCAATTTTTTCTCCAGTCCATAGTAATCTCTAAGGCGCTCTACTGCCCATACATGTATTCCCGTTACAGGTGCAGAACCAAAATCCACTGGCAATTGATCAGGTTGTTTATGATTTAAGCTGGCTTGTATTCGTTCTTTTGAATTCATTTGTTTTGTAAATAAAGTTAGTTATTACTGACAATATATATATGAAAGAATTACAAAAATAAAAATTAATTAGATTCAATCTTATATCGTAGTTCATTTTCTTTATAGATATTCTTCATATCAACATAATATGCAAAAAACATAGAATTTAATTTTTTGATGTTTTTTTAATTTAAAATTTTTAATTATTTTAGCTCGGGCATTTTATTAAATACTAAAATTAAAAAAATCTATGAAAATGAAAAATCTATTAACCTTTTGTCATTTATTAATAATCATGCTTTTCTTTGCATCATGCAGCACGGATGTAACAGAAATATATGTTGCCCCGGATGGAAAAGATGATAATTCGGGAAGCAAAGATGCTCCTTTATCCGGTTTTACTGCCGCACGGGATATGATCAGGACATTAAAAGCTGAAGATAAGATAACAGAAAAAGGCATTACAGTCTTATTCCGGGAAGGAACTTATCCAATTAACAGCACATTGGAGCTTTCTGCTCAAGACTCTGGCACAGCTGATGCCCCTGTTACATACAAAGCGTATAAGGATGAAAAAGTGATTTTTTCAGGCGGAAAAATGCTTAAGACAGAAGATTTCAAACCTGTTGAAGATCCGGCTGTTCTTTCCAGAATTATTGATGATAAAGCAAAAGATAAAATTTTACAAATAAACCTCAAAGAACAGGACATAACAAATTACGGTGAGCTTAAACAACATGGGTTTTCCATTGCCATTCTGCCTGCTCCTATGGAATTGTTCGTGAATAAAGAACCCCAGATTCTTTCCAGATATCCAAATGAAGGAAAAGTTCCTGTTGCCGAAGTAATTAAAGAGTGCACCAAGGCCATCCATGGTGATTTCTCTTATGAGCCCGGCATCATCGCGTATGATTATGACCGGCCTCAATACTGGCAAGAACCTGAAAATATATGGTTATGGGGATATTTTTTAGCCGGTTTTGCTGATGATAATTTAGGTGTTGCAAAGATTGATACGGCAAATAAAGCCATCCATCTCAAGCATGCTCATATGTTTGGAATGACCAAAACAGACACAACCCAGGAGTGGGGAGGCAAAATTGTCGGGTATTATGCATACAATATTTTAGAAGAGATAGATATGCCAGGAGAATATTATATTGACAGAAACAATGGCATCATGTATTATTACCCGGTTGAAGGATTTGAAAATGCCGAAATCTCTGTTTCTGTTTTGGAAGGCCCTGTTTTAGCTGTAGAAAACACAAGCGATATTCTTTTTGAAAATATCATATTTGAATGTGGTAAAGGCATGGGCATTTACCTCGAAGCCGGATCAGATGTGCAATTTGCAGGTTGTACAATCCGCAATTTTGGAACCGTTGGTGCAATGTTTGGCCAGGGTGTTTCCGGAAATGACAAACCCATACATAATTTTACAGGTGAACTCACATCACGTACAGTAGGGAATTTAAAAGCCCATCATTATGAAAATACTGACTTTGAAAACAATGCCGGAAAAAATCATGGTTTTTTAAGTTGTGATTTTTACAATTTAGGAACAGGGGCAATCGTATTAAGTGGGGGTGATCGTAAAACACTTACACCTGCAGGAAATTATATCGAAAATTGTGAAATTCATGACTTCAACCGCTGGAATAAAACATATTGTTCGGGGATTAAACTGTATGGGGTCGGAAATATTATCAAAAACAATCACATCTACAATGCTCCTCACCAAGCCATCGAAATCTTCGGGAACGAGCATTTTATTGAATACAATCACATTGAAAAAGTTGTTATGGAAGTTCATGACATGGGCGCTATTTACATGGGAAGAAACCCATCCGAAAGAGGCAATGTGGTAAGACATAATTATATTGCACACAATGGCAAAAAAGGGTTTAAGAATTGTGCTATACATGTAGATGATGGTGCTTCTGATATGTTAATAGAAGGAAATGTGTTCTATAAAACATCCAGGTCAGACTTTGCTGATATTCTATTGAACGGCGGAAATGATAATATCATCAAAAACAACATTTTTATAAAAGGGGCCCATACCTTATGGATAGAAAATCCTTATCTTGCCGGCATTCCCGAAGAGAAGTTCAATGAAAGGTATTATAAATCAACCATGTGGGGAGAACGCATGTTAAAAGAAATAAACATGAACAGTCCTGCATGGAAAGAGAAATATCCTGATTTTGAAGCATTTGATTCAGCAGGTGGCCCCTTGTTCCTCAAAAACAATGAGTTTTACAACAATGTGATCGTAGATGAACCATTGATCATCAGTAAACACAATATTGACACATCTATATTTAAAGTGTATCATCACAATTATCAAACGGAAGAAGACCCCGGTTTTGTTAATATGGAAGAAGAAAACTTTAATTTAAAGGACAACTCGGTTGTATTTGAAAAGATTCCGGGATTTAAACCCATTCCATTCGATGAAATTGGCCTTTTTAATGATAAATATCGTAAACTTAAAAACAACTAAACCATAAATATTTTTAAAATGCTATTGGCGGGAGTGCTTATTACTTTCATCTCCTGCTCACAACAACAAGAAACAAAAAAAGAATCAGCAACTACACAAGATAAAACTGCTGACACGCCTGTAGCCAAATATGAGCAATTACAGGACGAATATGGCTCAGGTTGGAATACATGGAATTCCAGAAGCGTGTTTTCGCATGTTTTAATGCCGGAAGCATTTGCAATCAATTTAGGCATTAAAGATTATTTAAATAAAGACATCTTAACCGAAGCGATGCTGGGGTTTGACCGTGAAGACCTGGTTATGGGCCCTCATGCCTGGGATGGTTCGTATACACGTGTTGAGCTTAAAAACTGGTCTGATCTTCAACACGAGGGAAGAGAACCAATGGATTTTAAAGTTCAATCGGCTCATGACGGAGATGATCTGGTTCTTTTATTCGAACCAACCAAAGAAATTGACCGTCTAAAAAAGCCGCTCCTTCTTATTCAGACCGGTATCATGTGGAATCGTCCCGGTACGGTTGAACGAAAAGACAACATGATCACCGGCCATTTTGAAGACAAAGATGTCAATGTATATACAACAGGCGAAATTGTAGAAGAATATTATACAGGAGGGAATTTATCACCTTACCTGGCTGTTAAAATAACCGGCCCGATTGGTATTTCAACAGGTAAAAAACGTTCTTTGGAAGAAATCAATTCCATTGTAACCAAACAAAAAACGGCCTGGGAAAAGAGAAAAGAAAGTTACGGTGAAATGGCAGAGATGTTTGATGCCATTCAAACCGTAATAGCCTGGAATGTCATATTTGATCCTCAATACGACCGGGTTATATCTCCTGTAAGCCGTCGTTGGAGTTTTTGGAACAGAGGTTATGTCCAGTATTGCTGGGATACTTATTTCGCCGGTTACCAGGCTGCAGCAACAGGAAGCAAAGAAGTGGCATATTTTAACCTGGTTGAAATGACGCGTGCAAAAGAAAAAGCTGGAACCGAATTTGTACCTAATGTAGAACAAGCCAATGGATTTATCAGCCGTGACCGCTCACAACCACCGGTGGGTTCTATCACAGCAAGAGAAATTTATGGTAAATTCAAAGAAAAATGGATATTGGAAGTCGTATACGATGATTTATTGGAGTGGAACAATTGGTGGTATGAAAACAGGAATTACAACGGCTTACTTTGTTATGGATCTACACCATACGAGCCGGTTGTTGGCTCAAAAGGGGAAACAACTGAAAATAATACAATCAACGGATGGTTTGGCGCTTCCATGGAATCAGGATGGGATGGTGCTGTATTATATACAGACGTTCCGTTTGATAAAGAAAAACATATCTTAAAACACTGGGATGCTTCCCTGAATGGTTTATTTGTAATGGACTCCCGGGCATTGGCTGACATTGCTGATATTTTAGGAAAGAGCGATGATGCCAAAACACTTCGCACCAGGGCCAAAGAAATTGAAGAAAACTTACAGCGCCTGTGGAATGAACAAGCCGGGTTCTTTTATAATAAAAACTGGGAAACCGGAGAATTTTCAGATGTAACAGCCATTAATGGCTTTTATCCGTTGATTGCCAAAGCTGCTACCGACGAGCAAGCAAAAACAATTATTGAAAAATATTTTAATAATCCAGAACAGTTTGGAGGAAAATGGATACTTCCAACGCTTTCAAAAAGCCATCCTATGTATGAAGAACAACAGTATTGGGACGGACGCATCTGGCCTCCTGTTAACTTCCTGGTGTATATTGGCCTGAGAAATTATCAGCATATACCGGAAGTGAAAGCGGCAAAAGAAGAGTTGGTTCAGAAATCAAAAGACCTCTTACTTAAAGACTGGCGCGCCAGACGCTATGTAAGAGAAAATTATGATCCAAATACTGGAATTGGTGATGAATCAAAAGCATCAGCTAAATTTTACCATTGGGGGGGATTGCTTGGTTTAATGCCCATGATTGAAAATGAAATGATTGGAGTGTTAGACAAACCCATTGAGTAAACTTAATAGAATGAAAATAGTCTAAACAAAGAAAGAGGTATCATATTTATTCAATGATACCTCTTTTTTGTTTTATATACTATAAAAAAACACTAAAAACTATTTAGCAATCTTAAATTTATACTATTTTTGGGCATTTATTTAAAAATTTATTAATCTTAAATAATATTAGCAGTTATGAAAGCACATCTTATTGATACTTTAGTTGTTGTATTATATTTCGTTATCGTATTCATTGCCGGATGGAGATTAAGCCGCAAATACAGTAAGCTCAATACTGAAGAATTTTTAACCGGTGGAAAGCATATGAAATGGTGGCAAACCGGACTGACCTTAATCGCCATGATGGTAGACCCCGGCATTATGGGTGTTTCTACACTAAGCTTTTTGTTTGGGTTTTATGTAATCCAATGGAATGCCATCAATATATGGTTTGCAGGATGGTTTTCTGCCATGTTTTTTGTGACCATTTACTGGCGTACAAAGATCGTTACCACTCCCGAATATTTAGAAAAACGATTTAATGTTTATACCCGGGGATTCTTTTCACTTATTATGACAGCAATGATCATTGCCATGATGACATATGCCGTATACATGGGGGCATTGTTGCTGGAAGAATTATTGGTATGGCCGGCATGGGCTACCGGCAAATCACCATTCTGGATTAGCGTAATCGTAATTGGATTTGTTGCAGGGTTTTATGTTATCTACGGGGGGATGCGTGCCATGCTATCCATGGATATTGTTCAGGCTGTTTTCCTACTATTAACTGTTTTCACCGTGGGTATTACCGGATTTTATATTCTTGGCGGGTTTAGCGGTATTAAGGAAATGTCTCAGATCGGAGAAGCAGGTGTGCCCCTACGAAGTATAATACCACCCGTTGACTTTTCTTTAAGTTCCAATAAATTTTTTCCTTTGCCGGCTATTCTTTCATGGGCGCTTATCGCCGCGTTATCATGGATCATCTGTAACTTTAGTATGGCTCAAAGATTATTGGCTTCAAAAGATGAAAACAACGCCCAAAAAGCACTCATTATGGGCGGTATATTTAACACTGTGCTAATGTTTATGGCATATTTAGCCGGTATGGCAGCCAGAAAAGTAATGCCTGATGTGGAACCGGATAAAGCGTTTATCAACATTATGTTCAATTATTTCCCTGTAGGAGTAAGAGGGTTACTTGTAGCAGGTATTATTTCTGCCCTGCTCTCCACCATTGATGGTTTAATTTCTTCCTCAAGTTCACTATTTACCCAGGATATTTATTTAAAATTTATTAACCCTAAATTAAAAGGGAAAAAACTTAAGCGCCTAATTCGTATCATTGACATCATTATTATATTACTTAATTTCATTATTATCCCTGTTTACCTGAACAGCCGATCAGGATTGGAGGTTATTCAACAATTTATGGGAGATGTCATGGGGGTCATTATTGCCTTGTTTATCGTGGGTACGTTCTTTAAACGTACTACTGCCTGGGCAGCCTTTTTTAGTATGGTTATTGGTACTACCCTGGCCCTGACATTGGATTTCACTACGGATTTAAATTTCGGTTTCATTGGTACTCTCTCTTTTGTTATAACCATTGTATTCAGCCTTATAGGAAGCAGGTTCGAAACTCCTAAAACAACCAAAGAATTAGAAAACCTCACAGTCTGGACAATTCCGGGTATCAAAGGCCCGTTCATTGGCCTGAAATCCTGGCCTAATCTTTGGAAATGGGCTGTTGGATTACCAATTGTATGGATAATTATTACAATTGCATGGGAATGGTATATGAAAAGCTAAATTTATCAATATAAATCATCAGAAATTAGTGTAAATAAATGGTCATACGAAACGAACATGACAAAGTATTTTAAATAAACTTTTCCAAAGTTTAAAACTTTGGAAAAGTTATCGGGGAAAT
>CAYMKE010000092.1:0-11272 GCA_964390955.1 uncultured Bacteroidales bacterium
TCGGTATTGCTTTGCTAAAGTTAACGGCTATGGATTAAAATACGGGATAAATAGTATGTTTAAAACTTAATCATGGACGTTTCATAAAATATTTCTCATTTAAAAGAATTATTTTTAAATTATAATTGATACATTTAACCTTTATTAATCAATGCCTGTCCAAAACATCAGGCATTTGTCTTATATTACTCAAATTCAAGATATAAAACAAACATACACCGCAAGTTGCCGGAGTATTTGAGGGTTTAAATTTTAAACAGTAAAACAAACAGTTGAATTATAAAATTCAATCATTCATTATGGCATACTTATTGATTTATAATTAATAAAAAATAAATATATAACATAAAATTATAGTATGATGGAAACTAAAAATAATTTTTTAAAACAAGCTGAACACCAAACAAAAGAATTACTTTTAAAAATAGATAAATTGGAGAGTAAAACACAAATAACAAAAGATGAAACAATAAAAAAACTTGATAATCAACTGTATGAATTAAGAAAAAAAAGGGCCGAGCTGAATGATAAATTAGCTGAATTAAAGAAAGCGCCTGAGGACAACTGGGAGTATGCCCGAAATGAATTTGAAGAGATCATAAAAGAGCCTTTTCTTGAACGAATGAAATACCATATTGTTGATCTTGAAGACAAAATGTCTGACCTGGCATTGTGGACTGACGAAAAATGGGATACATTTTATCAAAAAGCACAAGAAAAAATTTCAGGATTTAATGATAAAATAAAAGACCTTGAGAAAAAAGCTTCCGGTGTTTCTGAACGGACAAAAAAGAACCTGAAAAAAGAAATTGAAAACATAAAAGAACGAAAGGAACAACTTCAACAAAATTTGAATGAATTGTCCAATACATCAGGAGAAGCATGGAAAGACCTTAAAAAAGGGTTTGTTGAAGCCGGCACTTCTTTAAAAGATGCTGTGAGAAATGCTTATGGACACCTTTCGTCAAAATAACAAAACCGCATTATTATGGTAATTTGACTCGTCTTAATGTGGTAAAAAATGGATGTAAACAAGACTGAATATTATTTCGATAGTAAAATGAAAATTTTTTTTATCGAATTTGGTAAGGTACTGAATTTTTTAGGTATAACCATCAAACAGTACTTTACAAAACCCTATGAGTGGAAAGAATTCTATTATCAAAGTTTTGTGATTGGAAATAAGACGTTTATAATTATTGGAGTTACTTCATTTATACTGGGTTTGGTGCTTTCTGTTCAATTGATTCCTGTGCTGAATGATTTTGGAGCAATAGCATGGATGCCGAAAATTATTTCCTTGTCTATCATTAAAGAAATCGGCCCGGTCATTACCGGGCTTATTTGTGCAGGGAAAGTAGGATCCAGCATAGGTGCAGAACTGGGTTCTATGAGAGTAACTGAACAAATTGATGCCATGGATGTTTCAGGCACCAACCCAATGAAATATCTGGTATCTACAAGAGTACTGGCCGCGACACTCATGCTGCCTGTTTTAGTTATATATGCAGATGCATTATCTTTATTCGGAGCATACATTGCTATGAATATGAATGAAAATGTATCATTCTTTTTATTTTTCAGTAATGCTTTTGAAGCACTGTCTTTTACAGATATCGTCCCCGCTATCATTAAAACATTTGCGTTTGGAATGGCTATAGGAGTTATTGCATGCTATAAAGGGTACTACGCTGAAAAAGGCACTTCAGGTGTTGGCAAGGCAGCCAATTCAGCAGTAGTAGTAGCATCACTTGCCATATTTATAATAGATATGCTGGCTGTTCAAATCAATCAATTGATTATTAATTTATAAAATCACTGATAAATGCCCATTGATCAGAAAAAAAATACAAATCAGAAAAAAGCAATTTGTGTATCAGAATTAAAAAAAAGATTTAAAAACCAGGAAATTCTTAATGGTATACAATTAACAATTCATACAGGTGAAAATGTTGCGATCATTGGAAAATCAGGAACAGGAAAATCTGTACTGATCAAATGCCTGATCCGTCTAATCGAACCTGATGAAGGAAAAATAACTTTACTGGATGAAGATATAATGAATCTGAATACTGAAGAATTGAACAAGATCAGAACAAAAATTGGGTTCGTTTTCCAGGGAGCAGCTTTATACGATTCTATGAGTGTAAAAGAAAACCTTGCTTTTCCTTTAAAAAGAAATCATTACATTAACGTCCCTGAAAACAGTCATGATGAAATTATTCATGATGCACTGAAAAGCGTCGGAATGGAAGGGACAGAAAACAAATATCCTATCGAATTATCAGGAGGGATGAAAAAACGCGTAGGCCTGGCCAGGTCTTTGATTATGGATCCGGAGTTAATATTTTATGACGAACCTACAACCGGCCTTGATCCAATCACCAGCCAGGGCATTAATGAGCTCATTCTTGAAATTCAAAGCCAACGTAAAGCATCCTCTATCATCATCACACACGACATGAAATGTGCCAGAACAACAGCAAATTTAATCATGGTCCTGTATAATGGCATAATCTATGCGAAAGGAACATATGATGAACTTGAAAAAAGTACAGATACTGTAATTAATTCTTTTTTTAAATAAATTAAATAGCAAATAAATTTTCAGAATGAAAAAAGAAAGAAGCACTTTAAAACTAGGCCTTTTTGTAACTATTGGGGTTATACTATTAGCCATCACCGTATATTCAATGGGCAAACAACAAAATATTTTTGGAAAAACCATAACAGCACATGCTATATTTAAAGATGTAAAAGGACTACAGGTAGGAAATAATGTTCAATTTTCCGGGATCAATGTAGGGTCAGTCACAGATATTGAGATACTTATGGACGCAGAAGTAAAAGTAACATTTGTTATCAGGAAGCATGTGAAAAAATTTTTAAAACGCGATGCCAAAGCAACCATTAAAACAGAAGGATTAATGGGAAGCAAAGTACTGAGCTTAATACCCGGTACAAAAAACAAGCAGATTATTAAAGAAGGCCACATATTTGAAACAATACCCCCTATTGAAATTGATGATATTTTAACCGAATTGAACGAAGCAAGCAAAAACACTACACAGGTCACTTATAATTTATCTGAAATAACCAACAAAATCAATATGGGCAAAGGTATTTTCGGTAAATTATTTACCGACACTTTGTTTACGAACAACCTTGAAAACATCAGCAAAAACACATCCGTCCTTACATACAATGTTGCACAAATAACACGTAAAATAAACAACCAGGAGGGATTGCTCGGAAGATTGCTTGCAGATACAGCATGGGCTAAAGAATTTGATACAACCAGTAAGCAAATTAAAGAAACCGGAATGCATTTTGCCGAAATCAGTAAAAATATAAACAAAGGAAAAGGCATATTTGGTAAGCTCTTTATTGATACAAATCTCATTAACAATATAGCACAAACAGGAGAAAACCTTAAAATATTAACCACTAACCTGAATGCAATTACAGAAAAGATCAATCAAGGTGAAGGATTCATGAATACCATATTAATGGACACCACATTGGCTGACAGCATGAAACAATCCATTGAAAACATTAATTATGGCGCCAAAGAATTGGGCAGGGCTTCTGAAGCTATTCGAAACACCTGGCTTATAAAAAACACTCAAAAAAAATAAACTTATCACCAGGCCTTACCTGCCAATTGGCCACAGGCAGCATCAATATCTTTCCCTCTGCTAAAACGGGTATTCACAATAACTTTTCCTTGTTCCAAATGTTCTATAAATTGTTTTAAACGGTCTGACTTGCAAAAAAATGTATTATTCGTTTCATTGTAGACTATAATATTCAATTTACATGGTGCATACCGGGTAAACTCAATAAGTTTTTCAGCGTCTGTAGAGCGGTCATTAATGCCTTTAAATAAGATATACTCATAAGTAATTCGCATGCCTGTTTTTTTATGATAATATTGAACAGCATCTTTCAATGAACGAAGCGGATACTTTTTATTAACAGGTATTAATTCTGTTCTTATTTTTTCATCTGCAGAATGCAGGGAGACAGCAAGATTTATTCCCGGATTAACATCAGCGAGCTGTTTGATCTTACCCGGGATACCCACTGTAGATAATGTAATCCGCCGGGGAGAAAACCCCAACCCATCCTGTGAACTTATATGATGTACAGAACGGATAACATTGTCAAAATTAATCAAAGGCTCCCCCATTCCCATATATACAATATTAGACAAATGTTTATCAAACACATCCTTCGATAATTCATTGAGCTTATAAACCTGATCAAAAATTTCTCCTGTCTGCAAATCACGTTTAAACTTTAATTGTCCTGTCGAACAAAACCTGCAATTAAAAACACACCCTGATTGAGAAGAAATACAAGCAGTAATCCTGCCTTTTGCCGGAATTAATACCCCTTCAATTACATTTCGATCATGCAAACGAAATAATGCTTTAATCGTTTTATCCTTACCCTGCAATGTCTTTTCAATAACAGCAGGGTACAATGCAAACGTTTTTTTTAATGTTTCGCGTGTGTTTTTGGGCAGGTTGGTCATATCATCAAAACGGGTACATCCATTCTTCCATAACCACTCGTAAATTTGTTTTGCCCTGAACTTTTTTTCTCCCAGGTTTTCAATTATATCCAATAATTCCGAATAAGACATTTGCCTGATATCTTCCATACTTTGTGCATCTAATTTATAA
Organism: uncultured Bacteroidales bacterium; assembly: GCA_964390955.1. GTDB lineage: Bacteria > Bacteroidota > Bacteroidia > Bacteroidales > JBBRXJ01 > CAYMKE01. The sequence continues at coordinate 4,692 of CAYMKE010000092.1, forward strand.
TAAATCAACCAAAAGTAATATTTTTATCCCCATCAACCAGTCCTTATGGAAAATTTTTTATTATTTTGCACATTGTTAAACGTATGACATGACATACATAAAAATATAAACCATCCAGATATGAAAACATCTCTCATCTTATTTATAACCCTCTATATCATTACTTTAACATCAAAAGCCGACGAAGGAATGTGGTTACTCCCATTGCTTGAAAATAAAAATATTGATGATATGAAAAAAATGGGGTTGAAACTTGATGCAAAAGATATATACAACATCAATGAATCCAGTTTAAAAGATGCGGTGGTCCGGTTTGATGACATGTGTACCGGGGAGATCATTTCAGAAAAAGGGCTGTTATTAACCAACCATCATTGTGGATATGATTTCATTGTTGAGCATTCTACGGTTGAAAATGATTATTTAAAGAATGGTTTTTGGGCAAAAAAACAAAAAGACGAACTCCCAAACCAGGGCATGAATGTAAAATTCCTGGAACACATGGAAGACGTTACAGGTCAAATTCTTTCTGCGCTATCTGATACCATGACAGAGAAGGAACGTAAAGAAAAAATTTCAGACATAAGCCAAAAAATTGAAACCGAAGCCGAAACCGAAGATTATCTGCAAGCAGAAGTTGAACAATTCTACAAGAGCAGCAAATTCTATCTATCCGTGTATAAAGTGTATAAAGACGTGCGCCTGGTTGGTGCGCCACCCGAAGATATAGGCAAATACGGGGGTAACAAGGATAATTGGACATGGCCCAGGCATACCGGGGACTTTTCTCTTTTCAGGGTGTATTGTAATCCTGAAGGAGAACCCGCTGAATATGATGAAGAAAATGTTCCACTCCAAGCAAAATCTTATTTTTCTATTTCACAAAAAGGCATACAAAAAGGTGATTTTTCTATGATACTTGGCTACCCGGGAAGCACAAACCGCTACATGACATCTTATGAAATCAAAAGCCTCCTCGAAATCGTACATCCGAACAGAATTCTGATAAGAGGTACACGCCAGAAAATATGGAAAAAAGCAATGGAAAAAAATGATACAATAAAACTAAAATATGCAACCAAATATGCAACATCAAGCAATTACTATAAATACTCTATAGGACAAAAAAAATGCCTTGAAGAAGAAAACATCCTGCAACAACGAAGAGAATTAGAACAAGAATTTCAAAAATGGGCGAAAAACAAAAAGAAATTCCGGGATGCACTACAAATAATCAACGAAGCAGAAGAAAATCAACGCCCATACATCAATGCAATTCAATACATTAAAGAAGTATTAACAAAAAGCTTCGATATCATTAATAGTGCATCGGAATATTTGCCGTTTTATAATTTTTTAACACAGGACTCCATCCCAAAAGAAGAATTAGATGCATTCATTATTGATTACAAAAATCAATTAACACATTCATTTGAAAAATATGACTTACAGATTGATAAAAAAGTGGCACTCGCGACCATCCCACTACTTGTGAACAATGTACCATCAAAATTTTTACCCGGTATTTTAAATGATTATGATACGCTTGGGTCTGACTCACTGAAATCATATATAAACAAATTATATAACACTTCAATTTTTTCAACCAAAGAAAAATTGAACAATTTTCTTGACAATCCTGATACCACTACATTACAATCTGACCCTGCCTTTAACCTCGCCAGACAAACAACCGAAACACTAGGCCGTTTAATGGATGGATTTTATAAATATAAATTACAAGAACAAAAAGGGGGCCGTTATTTTGTAAAAGGGTTGCAACAAATGCAAAAAAACAGAATATTTTATCCCAATGCCAATTTTACAATGCGTTTAACATATGGCGAGATATCGGGTTATAGTCCCAGGGATGCCGTTTATTATAATCACTACACAACACTATCAGGAGTGATGGAAAAAAAAGACTCTGCAGACAGTGAGTTTCACGTGCCTGAAAAGTTAACAACCCTTTATCATAAAAAAAAATATTCAAAATACGCAACAGGAAGCCAGATGCCTGTCAATTTCATCACAAATAATGACATTACAGGTGGAAACTCCGGGAGTCCTGTCCTAAATGCCAGAGGCGAACTGATTGGAACAGCATTTGACGGGAACTGGGAATCTATGTGTGGAGATATTTGTTATATGAAAGATGTACAACGGTGTATTAACGTAGACATCCGTTACATTTTATTTATAATAGATAAATTCGCCGGCGCTAACAGATTAATCCGCGAAATGAATATCATTAAATAATTAATTTATATGCAACCAGAGGTTATTATTTATACAGATGGGGCATCCAGGGGAAACCCCGGCCCGGGAGGATATGGAATTGTATTAAAGTCCGGGAAACACAGGAAAGAATTGTCGCAGGGGTATAAAAAAACAACCAATAACCGGATGGAATTACTGGGAGTGATTGCAGCACTCGAATCATTGAAAAAACCATGCAAGGTAACATTATATACTGACTCAAAATATGTAGCTGACCCGGTTAACAAAGGCTGGGTATTTTCATGGGAAAAGAAAAATTTCAAAAAGAAAAAAAATCCCGAACTATGGCAACGATTTTTAAAAATATACCGTCAACATGAGGTAAATATTCAGTGGGTAAAAGGCCACAACAATAACAAAGAAAATGAAATATGTGACCGGTTAGCAGTGCACGCCTCAAAACAAAACAATCTATTGGATGATGAAGGATACATCAATGAATCAATGGAGGAAGGTGAAAATGAATCTGTTTTTTAACATATAAACAAAACTATTTTATAAATATGTTATATTAAAAATCACGGGAATTTATTGGTTTTAAAAAAATATTTGTATTTTGGTAATCTATTTAATTTTACATAAAACGTGTGTATATTTTACCTGGAGAGAATAAATGAAAAACGAATTTGGATACATACTAAAGCACAAGGGAAGACTAAGTGCAGATACAATAGATCAACTCATCAATGACCTGGAAGAAAAAAAAGAAACAGAAGGAATCAAAACTTCTATTTTTAAAAAAATATTAACACTCATCATCGAAATCCTTGAAAACATTTATAAGTATGAAGAACGATATAAAAAAGAAATAAACGATCAACCGGATAATTATCAACCAGAATTCATTCTTTCAAAATCTGAGGGGAATTACATTTTAACTGCTTCAAATCCGATCTTAAATAATGATCTTAACAATATAAAAGATCGCCTGGATTATTTAAGCCATATTGATAAAAACCATTTAAAAGAATTATACCTGAACAAAATAATGGACGGCCATTATACCTCGGAAGGAGGAGCCAGTCTGGGATTCATTAAAATGATGAGGGTTACGAAGGGAAATATAGATTATGGCTTCCATCCTATAAATGAACACCAGTCTTATTTTTATTTACGCTGCATCTTAAAAGACAAAGAACCTAAATGAAATCCTTCTCAGGAAAAATAATCTCAGCCATACCAAATTTTTTAACTTTACTGAACCTGACCTGTGGTTATATTGCCATTCTTTATGTCTTCAACGATCAACTGCAAATCGCCTTCTGGATTATCATATTGGCTGCTATATTTGATTTTTTAGACGGTTTTGCAGCCAGAGCATTAAACATGAGCACTAAAACAGGAGAAATTTTAGACTCCCTTGCAGATATGGTAAGTTTTGGCATCGTTCCGGCAAGCGTTGCGTTTAATTTATTAAATAAAACCTTTGAAAGTCAAACAGGACATTTGCTTTTCATTATTATCTCTTCATTCATTGCAATATTTTCCTGCTTACGCCTGGCAAAATTTCACACATACGTACACCAAAAAAATGATTTTCTCGGACTGCCGACCCCTGCCAATGCGTTATTTTTTGTGTCACTTGGTTATATCTCCCAAATGCCCGAAAATAACATCATGCAATCGCTTGTTGAACCATACTGCCTTATCCCGCTAATCATTGGATTTTCAATGCTAATGATTTCCAATCTTCCTATGTTTTCATTGAAAATGAAAAATTTATCATTTACCAACAATGCCATTCAATACATATTTTTATTCATCGCATTGATTTTATTGATAATATTCAAAGTACAAAGCATCCCAATGATTATAATATTATATATACTATTGTCTGTAATGAACAGATTATTTGTTTGAATAAAATTTTAACATTTCCAACCATTTTTTAAACCAATCGTTCTTTATAAGAACTTGTTTTTATATTTTTATTGCATTGAATGTCAAATTAAAAAAAAGATTAACACCATGAAAACCATTTACAAGATATTAACCATATCCTTACTTACAGGATATATATTCAACCATGCATATGCGGAACCAGCCAATTCATTGGTTGACGCAGATTTTGATTATCAAAATGAGGGTGAATTTACTGTTACATTTTCACCTGCATCCGATGTTTCTCCAGGTGATATTAAGAATTATACCTGGACCATTGAAGATTCTACAATTACTGCCACAAATTCAATTAATTATACATTTCCCGATAAAGGATATTATAATGTATGTTTTACAACCCTTGATACAAATAATGTTAAAGACACCCGTTGCAAAACCATTCATGTAACAGATGACTCTCCATTTATCCAAAGCAATTCTATAGATTTCTCATATTATGTAGACACAATGAACCAAAAGATAGAACTTTATTTAGGTGATGAGCTGGGAGAATACGGCCAGGACCTGGCTATTTTCTGGAATTTTGATAATACTGTTACTGCAACCGGCCCTTATCCTGCCTTTAATTATGATGTGCCGGGTGTATATACCGTTACCATGACAATAAAAGATAGTGTCAGCAGTATCACCCCAAAAAATTACACGGTTACAAAAAAAATCATTGCAGGCACTCCCCCATGCAATGCTCATTTCAACTTATGGGTATCCGAAGATACGGCTCAATTCATCAATCATTCTTCTGCAAACACAACCAAGTTCTTCTGGTCATTTGGCGACGGGACATTTTCTGATGCAGAACATCCCGAACATATTTACAAAAACAATGGCATCTATGAAATAAAACTTGTTGCATTCGACCCGAACAGCCAATGTTTGGATTCCTACACAGAAAAAATCAGAATAGGTAAAAAGATAAATTGTCACGCCGATTTTGATTATTATGTAGACTCAACCCTCATGGATGTGCATTTTGAAAACACCTCATTAGGAAATCCTCAAAACCATGTATGGATTTTTGGTGATGGTACCATTTCACACGATTTTTCACCCATGAAAGGATTTAACAAACCAGGGTATTACAGTGCACGCCTGATCGTGTCAAATACATCCCCTGATTTTTGCATAGACCAGGTGAAAAAAAACATACTCATCTCTCGAACAGGAGATGACGTAGAAGCTGAATTCTTTTATCATGTATCCGGGAAAAAAATTTCATTACTGAACAAATCTGTTGGTGAAGACCTGATATATACATGGAATTTTGGGGATTTTGACCCTGAAAACTACAGAAAAGACTCGGTTTCTAAATCACTTGTTATGAATCCGCAATTCACATACAGCAAAGAAGGATATTACAATGTCTGCCTCACTGCACATTCCCGTAAAACAGGAACAAGTGATTTAAAATGCAAAAAGATAAAAATTGGAACGCCAGCTAAAGATTGCAAAGCAAATCTCATATATGCATTAAATGATGATGACGGAGCATATTCTGTCAGGTTTTTAGACAGATCATTCTCTCACGGAATCATTGACAAACGGACATGGTCCATTAATGATACAACATTTGAAGACATTATTGGCGATATATATTATTTACCGGATACAGGACTCTATACTTTAAAATTACAAATAGAGGATAACCTGGGATGCATAAGCCGTGATTATGCTTTGATCAATGCAGGCATAGAAGGCAAATTATATGGGGCATATGATTTTAATATAATCGACACCATCACCTTTAAAGCAACCGGGTATCCCGTTGACTTTGTAGGAATATCCCATGGAGACGCAGCAAAACTCAAATGGGATTTTGATGGAGACGGTACATGGGATGACTCTACATCTTCAAATCCTACTTATGTATATACTGCGCCCGGCGAATATTATTGTAAACTGCAGGTCTCAGACCCCAACACAGGAGATGTAGACACGTATATTGACACCGTGAATGTTGGTGAAGGGTTGGGGATTAATAATCCTGATAATGCCAATAATAATCCTGAATTAATTGTTTCTCCGAATCCGGTAGCTACCTCGGCTCAAATTAAATATACATTACAAAAACAAAGCAATGTAAACATTACTCTTTTTGACCTCAAAGGAAATTCCCTGATCAATCTCGTGAATACAGAAAAACCCAAAGGAAGCCACCAGGTAATTCTAAACAAAGGAAACCTCAAAACAGGCATCTATTACCTTCAAATTAAGACTAATAAAGGGGTTGCAGGCAAAAAGATTATCATGATTAAATAGAGCCTGTCCTTAATGTCCGCTAACCCCGATACAGTCATTCTTCCTTACGGGGCAGGCTTCGTTACGCTTGCCCCAAAATTGCTCATTTACATCAGTAAACTGCGCATTTTAGGGCTTCGCAAGCCTCGTTACCGAACATTATG
>CAYMKE010000093.1:0-11211 GCA_964390955.1 uncultured Bacteroidales bacterium
AACTTAGAAACTTAGAAACTTAGAAACTTAGAAACTTAGAAACTTAGAAACTTAGTAACTTAGTAACTTAGAAACTTAGTAACTTAATAACTTAATAATAAACATATGAAATTACATTATAAAGAATATGGTAAAGGACATCCCATTATTATATTGCATGGCCTTTTAGGATTATCAGATAATTGGGTTTCTTTGGGTAAGCAATTAAGCAAACTTTTTCATGTTATTATTCCCGACCTTCGCAACCACGGACAATCTATGCATTCTAATGAACATAACCTCAGGGTAATGGCAGATGATATAGTTGAATTGATCAATGACTTACAGCTTAAAACACCGGTTTTGATGGGGCATTCTATGGGAGGGAAAGTCGCCATGCATTTTGCCATGCGTTTTCCTGGAATGGTAAAAGCACTGGTGATTGTAGATATAGCTCCTGATTCTTATCTGGATGAAGAAACCCTGCACACGTTTCAAAAAGTTTTGAACACGATTTTGGAATGCAATCTGTCTGAGTATTCCAGCCGAAAAGAAATAGAGCATTACCTTGAACAAAAAGAATCATCAAATGTACTCAGGCATTTATTGAGCAAAAATATCAAACGGGACAAAGACAATAAATTTGCATGGAAGGTAAATGCACAAGTACTTAAACAGCAACTCAATCAAATCAATATTAGCATAAAAGAAAGTCTTGATGATGAACATCCGGAACCATGTTTTATCCCAACCTTATTTGTTAAAGGAGAAAATTCAGATTTCATTAATTCTCAAAATTCCGGGCGTATCAATCAATTATTTCCTCATTCGAATATTGAAACCATTCCCGATGCCGGCCATTTAATCCATGTAGACCAGCCCCGGGCTTTTTATGAAGTGCTTGTGCCCTTTCTTGAACAAGTAATCATTGCAAATAAAGGATGAGTGAAAACGGGTTATGTGTATCGTTTTAGATGCCCGGCATCATCTCTGTATACACGAATAAATAAAAAAATAATTATCGTCATTTTGACCGGAGTAAATTACATTTTGACATTATGTCAGCCAATTTTTCATGAACATTAAAAAATGGCATTAATATTGTTTGACAATTTTTTTAATATTTTTATATTTGTTCCAAATTTTAATATTAAACAAAACAATGTTACTATGAATGTGACGATCCAAAACCTTACAAAGAAATATGGGCCACAGGTTGCTGTGGATGATATTTCTTTCCGTGTGAAAACAGGCGAGATACTTGGTTTCTTAGGGCCTAATGGAGCTGGTAAAACGACTGTTATGAAAGTTATCACCAGTTTTTTCGCGCCGACTTCGGGGAATGTACAGGTCGGTGATTATTCAGTTGTAGAAGATCCGTTGGAGGTGAAGAAACATATAGGTTATCTTCCGGAAATCAATGCTCTTTACCCGGATATGTATATCATTGATTATCTTAAATTCATTGCTGCACTTCATGGCATTCCCAAAGAAAAGGTCAGGGAACGGATTTATGAGATGATCAGATTATGCGGACTTGATAAAGAAAAACATAAAAAGATCGGGGAGCTCTCAAAAGGATATAAGCAGCGTGTTGGTTTGGCACAGGCAATGATTCACGACCCCGATGTATTAATTCTGGATGAACCTTCGGAAGGCCTTGACCCTAACCAAATTGTTGAGATTCGTAGTCTGATAAAAAACATCGGGCGTGAAAAAACCGTCATTCTTAGTTCGCATATATTGGCCGAAGTAGAAGCAACATGCGACCGTATCCTGATTATTAATAATGGTAAAATTGTAGCTGACGGAACAGCACAGGAACTGAGGAAAGCAACACAGGGAGAAGAAGTTTTACGTGTCGGTATAGAAGAAGGAGACAGGAATGACATCTATAAAGCTTTGCAAGAGCTGAAAACAGTAGCAGAAGTTGATTTTATTGAAGAAGAAGGGAGTAAAAATCTTTTTAAAGTCAATAGTAAAAAAGACATGTCATCAAAAAAAGACATATCAAAAATGTGCATTGAAAAAGATTGGCTTGTATCTGAATTAACACCTATACAAACCAAACTTGAAGATATATTCAGGGATTTAACTCAAAACCAATCATAAAAAATATTTATATATGGACAAAATATGGATTATAACCAAACGGGAACTAAAGTCATTTTTTGATTCGTTAATGGCTTATGTATTAATAGTCTTATTTCTTGGGTTTAGTGGTTTTTTTACATGGCTCTTTGGAAATGATATCTTTTTCATGGACCAGGCGAGCCTGAACGTATTTTTTAATATTACATACTGGACACTGCTTTTCTTTATTGCTGCTGTTACCATGGGGCAGATTGCAGACGAAAAGCGGTTGGGAACCATCGAAATGCTGTTTACAAAACCCATCACCGACTGGCAAATCATTGCAGGTAAATTCCTTGCATCATTTCTGCTGATTATCATAGCATTGGCACTTACATTTCCGTATGTTATTACAGTGAGCTCACTGGGAAACCTTGATGTCGGTGCTACTTTTTCCGGATACCTGGGACTTGCTTTGATGAGCGGCGCTTACATCAGCATCGGGATTTTCTCAAGCAGCATTACCAGTAATCAAATCGTGGCATTTTTAATCACATTATTTATTGGCATATTTTTCCACTTGATTTTTGGATTACTTAGCTCCGGCCTCACGGGGTTAACAGGGCAAATAATGGATTATCTCAGCCTGCAAACACATTTTCAATCGCTCACGCGGGGAGTTATTACATTATCAGATATTATTTATTTTCTCTCTGTCATATTCACAGGATTAATTGCCTCTGAAGTATATTTATCTAAACGAAATGTTTTACATGCATAATGAATCGAAAAAATAAGGGACTTATGAAAACGAAAAGCACTCTGATCAATTATTTTCTTGTAGTCATCGGAATCATTATTTTGATTAACATTTTGTTTTCGGGACTTTCATTGAGACTCGATATGACCGATGATAATCGCTTTACATTGAGCGATGCGACGAAAAAGATTCTGAAAGAAGTACAGCAACCGGTTACGGTTACTGCATATTTTTCAGAAGACATGCCACCTGAATTTTCCAAAAATAAAATAAGGTTCAAAGAATTGCTTGAAGAATACAGGAAAATATCCAAAGGAAAATTAATGTATGAATTTAAAAATCCCAATGAGGAGAAAAAGATTGAAAACGAAGCGAATAAAGCTGGCGTTAGGCCAGTATTAATTCCTATTAGAAAAAAGGATGAAATGACTCAAAAAAAAGCTTACATGGGCGCTGTAATAAAAACAGGAGGGAAACAAGAGATCATCCCTGTATTGCGTAGATCAGTTGCTCTCGAACATTTACTCTCATCCGGTATAAAAAAACTTATTGTTGAAGAAAAGCCTAAAATAGGGTTTGTCCAGGGACATGGAGAACCGGTTATCAATAAATTACGACAGGTTCGCCAGGCGCTTGAAGTATTGTATAATGTTGAAAGCATTAGAATGGATGAATCCACAAATCTTGATCAGTATAAAACGTTGGCCATTGTTGCTCCAACTGACAGTTTTCCTGCATCACACCTTAGAATGATTGATGATTACCTGAACAAGGGACATGGATTGTTTGTCGCGTTGAATTATGTTGAAGGAGACCTGCAGCGGGCAATGGGAATGAAAAATTCTACAGGGTTTGAAACATGGCTTAGCAATAAAGGCATTGTATTGGACGACCAATTTGTTGTGGATGATAATTCGGGAGCGGTTACTGTTTTGCAACAACAGGGGCCATTCCAGTTGCCAACACAGATAAAATTTCCATACATTCCTTTAATTGAAAATTTTAATGAAGACCATCCCATTACCAAAGGCCTGGAAATAACCATTCATACCTTTGCCAGTCCACTCCGGTTTGAGGGTGATACCACAAAGCTTGCATTTACACCCCTGGCAAAGACATCCAAAAAATCCGGAGTGCAACCGTGCCCTACTTATTTTGACATCAACAAGGACTGGGGCGCAGGTGACTTTGGGATGCCTTTTATCCCTATAGGTGGAGCAGTGGAAGGTACATTTTCTCCAAACGGGGCCCCTTCAAAAATGGTGGTCTTTGCAGACGGAGATTTTCCTGTTGAGCCGGATAACCAGGAAGGAATGGGACAAAGTGAGGTTCATGAAGACAACGTGAACCTGATGGTCAATGCTATTGACTGGCTCTCTGATGAGACGGGTTTAGTAGAACTGAGAACCAAAGGAATCACCCTCAGGCCTCTTGATAAAATAGATGATACAAAAAAAACAATCCTGAAATATTTAAACTTTCTCCTTCCCATTTTATTGATTGTAATATATGGGATCATTAGAATGCAGCGTAATAAAAATTTACGAATTAAAAGAATGGAAGGCTATGTATAGAAAAAATAAAACAAGAATACTGCTCATCGTTTTAATCGTTTTGGCTGTTGTGTTTGCCGTTGTACAATATAGTAAACAAAAACAAGGTGAACGGACGTTTAAAGAATATGTTACAGAATTAGATACTTCTAAAATTTCAGGAATCGTTATAATCCCGGGAATCGAAAATGAAGTGCAGGACAGGTTGAAACTTTATAAAGAACAGGGCAACTGGAAAGTAAAACAGGGAGAAGATGAATATAATGCTCTTGACGGCCGGATTAAGCAAATGATCAATGCTTTACAGGAACTCAAAACGGAAAGCATTGCAGGACTTGATAAATCAAGTTGGACAGAATTTGAAGTGACGGATTCATCCGGAACACGGGTTCAAATATTGTATGACGGTAAAGTAACACAGGAGATTATTGTTGGGAAATCTAAATATATTCAAAATCAAGCTCAGCAGGTACGGCAGCCTATGCAGTATAATCAGCCCGGGGGAAATATGATGTCGTATGTAAGGCTGGCAGACGATGAAAAAGTATATATGGTCGAAGGGTTTTTGAAAACGTCATTTGACCCCAATATTAACAGCTACCGTGATAAAACTATTATTGATTCAGAGCCGGCACAATGGTCTTCATTGCAATTCAATTACCCGGGTGACAGCTCTTTTACTCTGGTTAAAAAAAACAAGCACTGGTTGATTGATGGCCGGGAACCTGTTGATTCGAATATGGTATCGGAGTACTTTAACAAAATTAACAGAATAAGCGGGTCTGAATTTGCCGGTGGGCCATTGGGCCAGGCATCACATACACTTACAATCAAAGGGAATATGCCGTCTCCTGTCCAAATTTCTGCAGCCCCGGCGGATACCGTACATCAGTACATCGTCCACTCGTCTATGAATAAGGATGCATATTTTAGCGGAAAGAAGGGCAGGATTTTTAGCAGACTTTTTGTTTCAAAAAGTTATTTTAAACCTGATAACAGTGAAGCCGGAGATGAGTGATTAATAATACACCTTAAGCTATTAGTAATTACTTTTTCAGAGGCTTTAAGTCATTGATTCATGAGTACTAAAAATAAAACATAAAAAATTTAGTGTAAAAATTCAAAAAATTCAATGGATTGATGTATTCAGATAATTTTTTATAAAAAATTAAAATTTAATCATGTGCATATTTATTTAAAATAACTATATTTGCAATCCTTAAATATCTATTTATAAATTGAAATCATTAATTTAAAAACCAAAATATATAATAAAATGACTAAAGCAGATATCGTTAACGAAATTTCGACCAAAACAGGAGTTGAAAAAGTAAAAATCAAAGAGATTGTTGAATCTTTTATGGGTATCGTAAAAGATTCTTTGGAAAAAAATGAGAATGTATATTTAAGAGGATTCGGCAGTTTTATTGTTAAAAAGAGAGCCGAGAAAACAGCGAGGAATATTTCAAAGAATACAACCATTATTATTCCTGCACATAACATACCTGCATTCAAACCATCAAAAACTTTTATGCAGAAAGTCAAAAAAAATGTAGGCTAAACAAAGAAATTATTGAATTAAAACATTTATATTATGCCAAGCGGAAAAAAGCGGAAAAGACATAAAATGTCTACACATAAGCGAAAAAAAAGGTTAAGGAAAAACAGGCACAAGAAGAAGAGATGACCTTTTTTTCTCCCAATCTTTATTTAAATATTTATAAGCATAATATCATGAGCAGGTATTATGCTTTTTATCTTTTCACCTTTATAATAGTTATAAGCTCGTGAGTAAAGAATTAATAGTCAATGTTACTCATGATGAAATAAGCATAGCACTTCTTGAGGACAAACAACTTGTTGAATTAAACAAGGAAAAACAGGATTTCAGGTATTCAGTTGGAGATATTTATCTTGGACGTGTACAAAAAATACTCCCCGGCCTTAATGCTGCATTTGTAGACATTGGCCATGAAAGGGGGGCTTTTTTACATTATCAGGATTTAGGCCGACAATTCAAAACATTTGACCTTTATTTAAATTATCTTATCAACAGAAAAGGACGGGTTCCGTATTTTCAAAAGTTCAGGGGAAAGCCTGACATTAAGAAAGAAGGCAAGATTACAGATGTATTAAAAGAAGGAAAAACCATCCTTGTTCAGATTGCCAAAGAACCCATTTCCAACAAAGGCCCCCGCTTAAGTGCGGAAATATTTTTACCCGGACGAAACATGGTGGTCATTCCTTTTTCCGACAAAATATCAGTATCTAAAAAAATTGATTCAACAGAAGAAAGAAACCGGCTTAAGCAGTTAATTAAAAGTATAAAACCAAACAATTATGGTGTTATCGTGAGAACTGCTGCTACCGGGAAAAAAGTTGCAGTCCTTGACAATGAACTTTCTCAAATCGTAGAAAAATGGGAAAGCTCTTTAATGCAATTGAAGCAAAAAGAAATTAAGCCGCCTATGCTTGTACAGAGTGAGTTGGCAAGAACTTCTACGATTATCAGGGATATGCTGACAGGTTCTTTTAACAATATTTATGTTGATGATGCCACGGTTTTCCAGGATATTAAGGAATATATTGCAGAAATAGCCCCTGAAAAGAAAAAAATTATTAAGCATTACACAGGTAAAGCTCCTATTTTTGAAAATTTTGGGATCAACAAACAAATAAAGGTGCTTTTTGGGCGCCTGGTGCCTTTTCAGAACGGGGCATACCTGATCATTGAGCATACAGAGGCATTGCATTCAATTGATGTGAACAGTGGAGCAAAATCAGTTCCTAAAAATGATCAGGAAACCAATGCATTGGACGTAAACCTGGCTGCTGCAGAAGAAATAGCCAGACAGCTCAGGTTAAGAGATATGGGAGGCATTATAGTGATTGATTTTATTGACATGCATAATGAGGAGAATAAGAAAAAGGTGTATAACAAAATGAAAGAATGCATGTCTAAAGACCGTACAAAGCATAATATTATTCCACTTACCAAAATAGGATTGATGCAGATCACACGTCAGCGGGTAAGGCCGGAAATGAATATTAAGACGGTTGAGAAATGCCCTACATGCAAAGGAAGTGGAGAAATTATTCCAAGTATATTATTCATTGATGAAATTGAAAAAGAATTAAAGCAAATACTGGATAATCATAAAATGCTTAAAAAAGTTATTCTGCAGGTTCATCCATATATAGCAGCATACCTTAAAAAAGGGTTCCCTTCTATCAGGAGAAAATGGAAAAGACAATACAGTTGCAATATTAAGGTAAGTTCAAATTTTTCTTATCATATTTTCGACCATAAATTTTTAGATAACAATGAGCAGGAATTGATTCCTTAAGCTTGTTTTTTATTTTCATAGCTTAGTTTATTTTCCTTGTGCTTCAATTTGTTCTACACCTTTTCGGATTCTCTTTAAAGACGTTTCTTTGCCTAAAATTTCCATCATTTGGAACAGGTCAGGCCCATAACTACCACCGGTTAAGGTAATTCGTAATGGATTCATGATTTTTCCAAAACCGGTTTCAGTTTTTTCGGCATATGCAGAAACGGTTTGTTTGATGTTATCAGCCTTAAAATCATCTTGGTTTTCTAAGAGTTTTGCAATATCTGTTATTGTTTTTCCTGTCCCTTCTTTCCATTTCTTTTTTACTGCTTTGTTATCATATTCAGAGGGAGCTTTAAAAAAGAAAAACGAATGATCCCATAACTCATTGATCAGGTAAGCCCGTTCTTTGATAAGGGAGAGGGCTTTTTTGACATATTCATCATCAAATTGTAAATTTTTTTCCTGAAGTATGGGTTGGAAATACTGACACAATTCATCTTCGGATTTATTTTGCAGATGATGATGATTATACCATTTGGCCTTTTCGGGATCAAAGCGGGCGCCTGCTTTACCAACCCGTTCTAAAGAAAATGCGTTAATCAGTTCTTTTTTGGTGAAAAATTCCTGTTCGTTTCCCGGATTCCATCCTAAAAGAGCCAGGATGTTCAAAAAAGCTTCGGGCAGGTAACCGGCTTCACAAAATCCTTGTGCAGTTTCACCTGTGTTGGGGTCTTTCCAATTCATTGGGAAGACAGGGAATCCCATTTTGTCCCCGTCGCGTTTGCTTAATTTTCCTTTTCCCGTGGGTTTTAATATTAATGGAATATGAGCAAATTGAGGCATTTTCGTTTCCCAGCCAAAGCTCCTGTATAATAAATAGTGCAAAGGGGTTGAGGGGAGCCATTCTTCCCCGCGTATCACATGAGTGATATTCATTAAATGGTCATCAACCACGTTGGCCAGATGATATGTCGGCATTTTATCAGCTTTGATGAGGATTTTATCATCCAGTTCAGCGGTATTCACATTGATCTCCTCACGTATCATATCATGTAGCGTAATATCTTCATTGGAAGGCATTTTAAACCGGATCACATAAGATTTTTTTGCATCTAACAGTTCTTGTGTTTCTTCATTACTTAAAGACGTTGAATTTTTTAGTTCTTTTCTTATAGTGGCATCGTATTTAAACTTTTTGCCTTGTTTTTCATATTGTTCACGAATTTTTTCAAGTTCTTTAGCTGAATCAAATGCATAATATGCGTGGCCTTTTTGAACCAGTTCCTGTGCATATTGAAAATATATATCGGCTCTGTCAGATTGCCTGTACGGGCCATATTGCCCGCCTTGTATAATGCCTTCGTCTGGTTCCAGTCCACACCAATTCAATGCCCTGATAATATAATTTTCAGCTTCGGGGATAAATCTTGTTCTATCCGTATCTTCAATGCGTAATATAAATTTACCATTATTCTTCCGGGCAAATAAATAATTAAACAAGGCCGTTCTGATACCTCCTATATGTAATGGCCCAGTGGGGCTTGGTGCAAACCGAACACGTACATTTTTCATTATTCGTCTTTATTTTGATCTGTAAAGATAATATCAAATTAAACATCATTCGGATGTTTTGATGATTTTTTTATGGGTTAAATCCAGCCTTTTAATTTATAATATCCAATAGCAAACCATTCACGTATAACAAGTATTTCATATTTAAGCTGAGTCCATAAATTATACCGGAGGTTAAGGCTTGTTTCGGTTTCGCGCATAAATGATTTTTCTTTTTCTTTCAAACTATTCTTGTCTTTAAGTGAACGAGGGTCCAGGTCGGACGAAAAAGATGAATACCCGCCAATGTTTTCAAATCCGGCTTTTTTATATGTTTTGATTGACCTGTACATATGTTCCGGGGACGTGACCAGTACAATAAAAATTGAATCGTAACCGGGAGTTAACATGCCGGCTATATTCATTGCTTGTTTTCTTGTATTATGCCCGTTTGTTTCAAGTCTGATCCTGGTTGAATCAATCCCTCTTAGCATGATTTCTTTTTTCATCTTCCATGCATCGCTTTTTGTAATGTCATCAGAATGATGGGGTAAAGCAATAAATAAACGGGTGCCTGGAAAATTTTCAGCCAGCTTTGAAGCATAAAACGTGCGCATTAAACCGGAACCACTTGGCATGCCATTGCCTCCTAAAACAATAATTACATCGGGTTCATGATGAATTTCTGTTTGGTGTGTGCCCATCCAATAGTAAGTCCAAAAGGGATAATCGGTGAAGCACAGGATGACTAAAATCAATGAGATGTATCCAAAAACAATTACAATTTTTTGTAAAATATTCAGGGAAACTGAAATAATCCGTTTGGCGGGTTTGTTGTTCTGTATATTGAATTTTTTTATCAAAACAGAAATTTTTAAGTACTAACTTATTCGTTATTATAGACAGACACTATTTTTATTAAAAGTTTAAAGATAAAAAATAATCATTAATAAAGAACAAATGATATTTTAAATTTCATTCCGGGTTAAAATTCATTATTGATTATGAAGACAGTGTTTTTTTTATTTGCTTCTAAAACAGTAGATTATGAGACGTTTATTTTGATATTGAATAATTATTAAATAAAAAAATAAAAATATTTTTCACCATGAATTCGTTTATAAATATAACGTGTTTTTCACGTATATTTTTTATTTTCATATTTCATTTTATTATCTTTATGTCCTAAAAAAATAAAACGTCATAATTATGGAAAAGAAAAAAAATTCTAAAGCTGATTTGGAAAAATCACGGGGTATCTTATTTGAAATCGGATTGATATCAACGCTGGGGATCATTTTAATTTTATTTGAATGGTCCAGTCGCCCCGAGGGAAATAAAGCATTTATTATGACAGAAGAGGCAGAAGCCAGTACAGAGCGTGTGCCGATCACCAGGCAAAAACCACCGGAACCACCTAAACCACCGGAACCACCTAAAGTAACAGAAGAATTAGTACTTGTTGAAAACGATGTTGAAGTGGATTCTGATTTGGATATAGATGCAGGTGCTGAAGAAGATACGGAAGTGGATTTTTCACAGTATGCCATGGAAGAAGAAAAAGAAGTAGAGGATAAAGTGTTTGTTGTTGTAGAAGACATGCCGAAGTTCCAGGGAGAAGGAAAAGAAGCTTTCAGAAAATATATTCAAAGGAATGTTGATTACCCACAGATCGCGAGGGATAATGCAATTGAAGGGAAAGTGTATGTTCAGTTTGTTATTGATAAAAATGGAAATATTACCAATGTACAAGTAATCCGGGGGGTGCATCCTTCATTAGATAAAGCAGCAAAAGAAGTAGTGAGAAATGCGCCAAATTGGACACCCGGGCGACAGAGAGGGAAACCGGTTAATGTTAAATTTACCTTTCCCATAAGCTTTGTGTTAAGTGATTAAGTATTTATTGAGTTTGTCCATAATGTCCGCTAACCCCGATACAGTCATTCTTCCTTACGGGGCA
>CAYMKE010000094.1:0-11208 GCA_964390955.1 uncultured Bacteroidales bacterium
GAATTATGAAATTATGTCTTAAATTTAAAATGAAGAATTCCAATTAATTTTTTAGTAGTTTCTAAGCATTGCCAACTTAGCTATTCCATATTTCCCATGCCTTTTCTGCCTGTAGGATTAGCATGTCATATCCGTTTTTTACAGTTGTCCCCCATTGTTTTCCCATATCCATAAATTTAGTTATTTCAGGATTATAAACCAGGTCGTACAGTACATGATCAGAGCTTAAAAATTGATATGGGATGCCGGGATATGTTTCTTCTTTTGGGTACATCCCTAATGGCGAGGTATTAATAATGAGGAGGTGTTGTTGTATAATTTCTTTATTTATTTCTTCATACGATATGGTATGTTGTTTGCCCTTAGGGTTTCTTGAAATAAAGAGTACGTCAATGCCCATTTGTTTCAATCCATACTCCACAGCTTTAGATGCCCCTCCGGTGCCCAATACAAGCGCTTTGGTGTGCTTTGAATCAAGCAATGGCCTTATTGAAGCGGTGAAACCATAAACATCCGTATTGAAACCCTTTTTTACGATAGTATTGTTTTTCTTAATGAATTTAATAGTATTTACAGCTTTGATTTTTTTTACCGGGTCATCCTGTTCATCAAGAAAAGGAATAATTTTTTCTTTATAAGGGATGGTAACATTCAGGCCGGAAAGTTCTTGTTGTTCGTCGAGATGGGTAAATTCACTGATATTTTCCAGAGGGAATGGCTTATATACCGCATCGGTAATACCTTCTTTTTTAAATTTTTCTGAAAAATATTTTTCAGAAAAAGAATGCGATAAGGGGTATCCGATCAGACCGAATGTTCTCATACAGTTTGTTTATTTTTTGAAAAATATTCTATTAACCATACAACCAGCACACCTGCAATTGCCAATAAAACGGCGTATCCAAGGAAAGCATTATTCCCTGTAGCTTCCTGGTATTGATATGGAAGCACATTGTTTTCGATCAATGGAATGATTTCACCTTTCTCATCCACGATGCTTTTTTCGATAATTTTCCATGGCCATACTTTATTTAATGATCCGATCATAAAACCGGATAAAACGGCAATCGTGATATCATGATATTTTTTAAATAACCAGGACAATACATTTGAAAATGAAAGCAATCCGACTACAGCACCTGCCATGAGGGCGGCAATTACTTCTACCCGGAAATCATTGACAGCTGCCAGGATAAATTGATATTTCCCAAGTAATAATAGGATAAAGCTTCCCGAGATGCCGGGCAATATCATTGCACATATAGCAAGCGCTCCGGAAATAAAGACAAACCACAAAGCTGTTGGAGTTTGTGCCGGTGTAATTTCAGTAATGGCATAAGCAAAGGCAATGCCAGCTATAAGGGCAATAATTTTTCCTGCATTCCATCCAGAAATTTTTCGGGTGATGTAAATGGCAGAAGCAATAATGAGGCCGAAAAAAAATGACCATATTAAAACCGGGTAAGTGACAAGCAGATGTTCAAGGATATGAGCCAGAGAAACCACGCTGAGAAGGATTCCTGTGAATACGGCAAGTAAAAAATTGCCATTAATCATTTTCCAAAATACTGCAATACGAAATTTTGTAAGTTCTTTTAACGAAGCAAAATTCACTGATTTAATAGAATGGATCAGCTCTTCATAAATACCGGTAATAAAAGCAATAGTTCCGCCTGATACGCCGGGCACTATATCGGCAGCTCCCATGCCTATACCCTTGGCTCCTATGCTGACATAACGTTTTAAGTTGTTTTTCATTTTAATTATTTTTAGTTATTACCACTAAAACACGATAAATGTTTGTTAAAGCATGAATGGTGAGCTATCAGATTCAAAAATGATCCATTTGGAAAGGAAAAAACCTGATGTGTTTGCTCATTATTGTTTCAAATGTTCCGGTAAAAAGTCAAAAAAAGTATCACCACGCAAACCAAGGCGCAGTGTTTCAAGAGGAATAACACTGTCGGCTGCAATATTCCCCAGGTTTACATCACTGCCGAGGAGTTTAATAAACCATGTTTGTTGTTTTTTATTTGGAGCCTCCCATAACACATCGTGCGGGTTGATATTCTGGATGATTTCTTCGATCAGCTCATTATTGGCAGAGCCGTCTTTATTAAAAATGCCAATAGTCCCACTTTCCCGGGCTTCAGTAATCACTTTCCATGATCCGGCTTCGAGTTCTTGCTGGATCATCATGACCCACTTATCTGTAGGAATTTCAACACCGGCAATTTTTGAACCTACCTCTGAGAGAACAGTCATATGCTGACTCAGGTCACGAATAAATTCTAACTTTTTTTCATGAGGAATGACTAAAGACCCGTCTGACACTTCCGTCAATTCCATATTATATTGATCCAAAAATTTTTTGTATTCATTGTATTGATCCCTGACAAGAAATACTTCAAATAATGTCCCTCCAAAATAGGGTTGTATATTGGCTTTTTTGTAAATATTGATCTTCTCTTTCAGCTTATTGGTAAGTAATCCTGTTCCAAATCCAAATTTAACCAGGTCAATGTATTCGGCGCATGAATCAACCAGTTGTTCGGCCTGGGATACACTAAGTCCCTTATCCATAACCATGGTCAGGCCTTTGTTTCTTTTTTTCCCGTCTCTCTCAGGGATGTGGGGCAGTTCCAAATTCATTATCAGATGTATTTTAATGTATTAATATGATGTTCTATGAGATTGGTTACCTCTTCATTATCCATAATTTTTGGGCATATATCATATAATACCATGTGTTGAAGCGGATTTGACATGAGTGCTGTCTCTAAAAGAGTAATCCCGGTCTGAATATCTTTTTTGGTAAGGTAAAAACCAGCAAGATAGAACAGGAGGTTGTTACTGTTAAAATGATATTCTCCTGCTTTTTCAATAACATTAATGGCTTTGTCAATATGTCCCCTATTAAAAAGGTATTGTGCATATTTACACCAATATTCTTCACAATAAGGGTCAAAAAATAATGCTTTTTGATATGCTTTTCTTGTATTAACATAATCGCCATGAGCAGCATATGCTTCGGCTAATGTGAACCAGTATTCGGCATTATCCGGTTCAAATATTTTGGCTTTTTTCAGATAATGGATGCTTTCTTTGAACTTCTCCTGCTCGAGTTTAATATTGCCAATATTAAACCATGCTTCGGAGTATTCATTATCAATATGCAATGCTTTAAAAAAATAACGGATTGCTTTATTTTTCTTGTCCATCTGCGAAAAGCATTCTCCTATAAAACAATATGCTTCTATGAAATCATCTTCAATTTCCAGAAGGGCTTCAAATGTTCTGATGGCTTGTTGATATTCTCCGATTGACATCAGCAAGGTGCCTTTACTGAGATAAACATGGGCAAAAGATTCTTCTATAGCTAATGAATAGTCGTATGCTTCAATGGCCTTTTCGTACTCATTTTGTAATTCAAATGTTTTTCCGAGTTTAAACCATATGATTTCTGAAAAAGGGTCAATATCTAAATATTTTTGTAAAAATACAATACTGTTTGTTGTATCCTGAAGTTCTTCATAACATATTGCAATATTAAAAATATGATCGGTTGAAGAGGGGTTTCGTTCAAAAGCCATGTTAAAATATTTGATGGCTTGTTGATATTTCCCACGTTGCTGAAATGAATACCCGATCCTGGTCAACATTTCTTCTTTATCACTATCCTGTGTGCATTTTAACGTTTTGTCAAAATAGCTCATGGCTTTTTGATCATTTTTCATTAGATTGTATGCATGTGCTTTAAGCACATAAACCTCTTCTTTCTGAAGTGCCATTTTTTGGATGGTGTTTAGTATTGGAAGTGCTTTTTGGGGCTTAGACTGATTAATATAAAGAAGTGCAGTTTTTAACTGAAGTGCAATTGAATCGGGATGTTGTTTTTTGCTCATTTCAATGGCCCGGGAAGCCTTTCTCAATTCATTTTGTTCAAAATAATAATCTATAATTTCTTCAAATTCATCAACATCATAAAAATATTGATCATTATTGTCCATCATTTCTTCATAATACTTTACCAACTCAGGTTTTGGACGGATTTCAAAGGGAGAAAGATTATCCTTATTCATAGACTTTATTTCAAATATGTTTGAATTTTTTGTTTACTAAATTATAAATATTTTCGTGTGTACAGAAACAAATTTATATGTTTTTTCAACTTTATTTTTAACTTGTTGATTTTGAATATATTTCTTTTTTATATGCTTTTAAAGTGTTCCTGAGCAGTGATGAAATGGTCATGGGGCCTACCCCTCCCGGTACAGGAGTGATAAAGCTGCATTTTTCGGCTACCTCATCAAACAATACATCTCCTTTGAGTTTCCACCCGGATTTTGTTTGGTCGGATTTTACCCTCGTGGTTCCAACATCAATGACTACTGCACCTTCTTTCACCATGTCGGCAGTTACAAAACCGGGCTTGCCAATGGCTGCAATGATGATATCAGCTGTCTTTGTAATTTCCTGGATGTTTGATGTACGACTGTGGCACAGGGTGACCGTTGCATTACCCGGGCTTGTTTTTTGGCCCAGTAAAATACTAATCGGCTTGCCAACAATATTGCTTCTCCCGATTACGACACAATGTTTTCCGGATGTTTCAATATTATATCTCTTCAATAATTCCACAATGCCTGCCGGTGTTGCAGAAACATATGAAGGCAATCCAATAACCATTCTTCCCAGGTTTACCGGATGAAATCCATCTACATCTTTTGCAGGGTTGATGGTTTCAATGACTTTTTGTTCAGAAATATGATCAGGAACAGGTAGTTGTACAATAAGCCCGTCAATGATTTTATCTCCATTAAGCGCTTTAATTTTATTTAACAACTCTTCTTCTGATACATCTTCGTCATAACGAATGAGTGAAGATTTGAATCCGATCTGGTCGCAGACTTTTAATTTATGATTTACATAGGTTTCGCTGGCTCCATCATTCCCAACAAGAATTATTGCAAGATGCGGGGGTTTTTGCCCTTTGTCAGTGAGTTGTTTAACTTCTTGCATTAATTCTTCTTTAATTTCATTGGCTGTTTTTTTCCCGTCGATTAATTGCATATCAATATTTTATTTGTAGATTATTATTTCATGGCTGAGAGTTTGCTCATCATGCCTTTCATGCCTTTACCCATTTTCAGTTTTTTCATCATTTTCCTGGTTTCACTGAATTGTTTAATGAGGCGGTTGACTTCCTGAATGTCTGTACCGCTTCCCTTAGCAATGCGTTTTCTTCTGCTTCCATTCAGGATATCCGGTTGTTCTCTTTCCAAAGGGGTCATGGATTGAATGATGGCTTCAATGCCTTTAAATGCATCGTCATCAATGTCCATGTTATTCATTGCCTTTCCCATTCCCGGGATCATACCAGCCAGCTCTTTCACATTCCCCATTTTTTTGATTTGATTGATCTGGGTAATAAAATCATTAAAATCAAACTGATTTTTAGCAATTTTTTTCTGAATCTTCCGGTCCTGTTCTTCGTCATATTGTTCCTTTGCGCGTTCTACAAGAGAAACAATGTCGCCCATTCCTAATATACGGTCTGCCATACGATCAGGGTGGAATACATCCAATGAATCGGGTTTTTCACCAGTGCTGATGAACTTAATGGGCTTGTTGGCCACTTCGCGGACCGATAAAGCAGCACCACCGCGTGTATCACCATCAAGTTTTGTAAGTACAACTCCATCATAATTTAATCGTTCATTGAATTCTTTGGCCGTGTTTACAGCATCCTGCCCTGTCATTGAATCTACAACAAAAAGCGTCTCATGTGGCTCTGCAACCTGCTTAATATCAGAAACTTCCTTCATCATCTCTTCATCAATGGCAAGCCGGCCGGCCGTATCAATAATAACCTGGTTGTAGCCTTGTTTTTTGGCGAATTTTATCCCTTCTTTGACAATCTTTACCGGGTTTTTGTTGTCTTCTTCTGTATATACAGGGACATTTATTTGTTCTGCCATGACTTTTAACTGGTCTATGGCTGCCGGACGATAAATATCACCGGCAATCAAAAGTGGAGATTTTCCTTTTTTGTTTTTAAGGTAATTGGCCAGTTTTACGGTAAACGTTGTCTTCCCGGAACCTTGTAAACCTGCAATCAAGGCGATAGAGGGATTCCCTTTAGTATTAATTTCTGTTGCTTCTCCGCCCATCAATTCGGCCAGTTCATCATGAACTATCTTTACAAGCATTTGTTCAGGTTTTACAGCAGTTAATACCTGCTGTCCCAATGCTTTGTCCTTTACTTTATTGGTAAATGATTTAGCGATCTTATAATTGACATCGGCATCAAGCAATGCACGGCGAACATCTTTCAATGTTTCGGCCACATTGATCTCTGTAATACGGCCCTGTCCTTTTAATAGTTTAAACGACCGTTCTAATCTGTCCGATAAATTTTCAAACATATTTCTATTATAAATTTAAATTTTATAGTTTGCAAAAATAAAAAATATATAATTCGGGAAACCCGAAAAAAGGATAAACTGATATTTAATTCAATATCAATTACACCATCCACTGGTGACTGTAAACCATATCACCCCTTTCCTTGTAATTTTATTATTTCTTCTCTTGTGAGTCCTGTAAATTTTATTATTTTATCAATCTCTTCGTTTTCAGCCAACATCAATTTTGCTGTCTCAATCTTTCCTTCAATTTTTCCTTCAATTTTTCCTTCAACTCGTGCAGTATCTATAGAATTTTTTATGTCCCTGTATGTTTTTAAACTATCTTCATATTCTTTAACTTCTTCTGGCGAAAATTTTGCAATTTCTGCACGTTCAAATAACTGTTCAAAGATACTTTCTCTTAGTTCTTCTGGTATCCTGTCCAATTTGTTCAAATTTCTTAACACATAAAGCCATTTATCAAAATGTGTCTTCAATTCATGAATTTCTTTTCTGAACTTTGGCATCTCGAGATAGATGAATGTCAGTTTATCATAGAATATTTTATGAGTCTCAATATCCGATAGTTTTACATCATAACGGTATTTATCGGGTTCATCTTTATCCTCATCAAAAATAAAGTCAAGAATTGCAATGGTATATACTGCTTTTAATTCAAAATTCCATTCGCTCCCTTTTTCGGCTTGTTCACGGATTGGAAAGGTTGAATAATAAACGGTTCTGTCTTTAAAATATTTTTGTTTTGTCTTTTGAAGTTCTACGATGAATTTTTCTCCCTTTTCATTCTCACAATATAAATCAAAAATGGCTTTCCTTTCCTCTTCTATAGTCCCCAGCCTGTCGCTTTTCAAATATGTCAGGTCTTTTAATTTTCCCTGTTCATTCAGAAGCAATTCATTTAGAAAATCAAGCAACAGGTTTTTACTTGGTTCTTCTCCAAATAGTCTTTTAAACCCGTAATCTGTGAAAGGATTTATATATTTTTCTTTAAATTCAGCCACCCTGTTTTTTTATACAAAGATAAAAAATTTTCAGGGTCATGATTTTTTTATATTAAGGCGATTGGTTTAAATTAGGTTTTTATTTCGGGTTATTCCCGATTTTAAGTCCAAAATAAACCGTTCGTGGATTCATGGGCCCGTAGATATAACCTGGATCTCTTTCTTCTCCTGAATCAAAATCGTTTTGATAAGAATTGAATATGTTTTTCATCCCGGTATAAACTTGTAATGTAGCGCCATTCAGCTTAATATTGTACCGTGCTTTTAACCCAAGGTCAAAAAAGTGTTTTGTTTCCCTTATTTTTCCTTTTTCCGGGTCAGGGATTTCCAATCCAAAATACGGTACGAGCATTGTCCCTGTATAATTGCCTGTTGACGAAAATCCAAGTTTTTTTGTTACTTGCCAATCCAATGTAAAATAGCCATAATCCTGTGGTGTGCGGAAAAATCGTTTTTCTCTCCTGTCCCCGACAGAATCCTGCGGTTCTTTATATTTGCTGCTTTGTATTGTAAACCCGGCTTTCAATGAAAATTGATCTGAAGGAATCATATTCAACTCAATATTGACTCCCCGGACAATAGCTCCTTTGTTGGCATTTACCCGTGTATAAGTAACTACGCCCAATGAATCCGGTTCACCAAAATCGTTTGCAAATGCATCGTTCAATCGTGTATAAAACCCTTCTGCCAGAATGCCCACAAATATATTGCCAATCCGTTTATTAAAATCCAATGAGGCCATATAACTATGGCTTGTTTCTTGTTTAAGGGAGGGACTATTCTGATGGATTATTTTTCGTAAACCAGATGCTTCAATATGCAAATCTTCATCATAAATTTGTGGAGCCCTGTACCCTTGTGAATAACTTATACGTGCCTGTAAATAATTTTGAATATCATGTTTTATGGTAAGCCTCGGGCTTAAGACATTACCTGTTTTATCAGCATCATCATTATGATGGTCTGAAATAGTATAATTGTCATACCGGGCTCCGGCCGATATTTTTAGTTTTTCCATTGTTAATTCATACTGTGCAAAAACACCTGTTGTATTAGTTGCCTGGCTTGCAATAATTGTGTTTTCTTTATGGGGAATATTAACAATTGTATCATTTTGAATGACTGCGTTGTCTATATCCGGATAACCAAGTTTTTTATCTTTCAGCCATGCTCCGTCATTTTCTACTCCCAGGATAACATTTGAGTTTCCAAACTTGGCATTGTATTGAGATCCGATGGTGTATGAAAAGTCGTTCGTATTACCATAGTCTTTTAAAGACCGCCCTGCCCCGTAATATGAGTCACGAGCCACTCTTTGGCCTGAAACATATACAGAGAACAGGTCATAATCCCTGAAATAGTGGTCATATGTCAATGCTCCGGTTGTAATATTATGGGTTACCGACTCTGCAATATTCGCTTCATGTAGAAGGGAATTAAATTTGTTTCCACCACGCCGGTCTTCTTTGATATTAAAAAAATCACTTGTTATTTTACTTCGTGTCCCAAACCTATGATAAATCCGGGTTCCAATGGTAGTATTTGATAATGACGATATTTCCGAAAAATTATCGTCATTGGCATCAAAAGGCTGCCTTTCTCTGTAAAATCCATACAATGACATGCCTGTTTTATTATCGGCTGATACCAATGATGAATTGAAATTTGCTGAATAATCCTGTGCAGGATCACCGGAGTTTGACATGCCTGTACCAATAAATCCACTATTCACATTCATCTCATAAGAGTTATTAATAGGGTCTTTTAAGATCAGGTTGATGGTGCCTGCAATAGCATTGCTACCATACAGGGCAGAACCTCCACCACGGATGATTTCGACCCGCTCGATCATGTTTGAAGGGATCAGCTCCAGTCCATACACGCCTGCCAACCCGCTAAAAATAGGACGGCTATTGATAAGTATTTGGGAATACGGCCCTTCCATGCCATTCATCCGGACCTGTGAAAACCCACAATTCTGACAATTATTTTCTATCCTTAATCCAGGGTTAAAGTTCAATCCTTCGCTCAGTGTTACGGATTGTGTCCTGGAAAATTCTTTTGGAGTTATTGTATTGACAATGACAGATGATTCTTTCCTGTTGGTTTCGTTTCGATTGCCGGTTACAACCACTTCATCCAGTCCCAAAGCATCTTTTTGTAATTTAAAATCTACTTCTTTGGTTTCTCCTTTTTCTATTGTAATTTCGATTTCCTGTGGCTTGTGTCCTAAATAATCGGCTTTTATTATATGGGTTCCTTCCGGAATATTAATCAATTGAAAATGTCCTGTTTCATCTGTCGTAGTACCAATGGTTGTTCCTTTTATTTGAACTGTTGCAAATGATAAGTGTTCATCACAATTTTTACATATCACATGCCCAAACACATTGGCATCGGTTTTTTGTTTCTGGGCGTTATTAATTTGGTAAATTGACAATAATAAAATTGTCATTAGTATTTTAATGCTGCTCATAATATCATGTTTTAAATAATTATGCAATGAGCTGTCAATGGCAGCTGCCATTGCAGAAAATAAAGTACGTTTTTGAGTAAACGGAAAAATGATATTATGATATCGGAGGGGCCCGTCCTTTATTCGAATTATAAAAGGCAAGAGTGTATGAAGGGGTCGTAAAAAAAGCGTAGACTGCTTTTTTAATTGACTTAAAAAAGAAAAACGCGATAAAAGAAGTAAAGAAAAGGATTTTTATGCTTTGAAAGAATAATAATTGAGTATCGGCGTGATGGTGGGATTTAAATGGTTTGTCATCATCTGATTTATTGTAAGGGTGGGCATGTGAAATAACAGATCCATCTGCCAGTTTATGGGTGTGCAGATAAATGCTTTTATTTACGATTAATATGCTTATCATGCCAATGACAAGATATGAGAGCAATTTTATGGTTATATTTTTAGTAATGCTGTTCATAGGATGACAAAAATAATATTCTTTTTGTAACAATTTTATATTTATCATTTTTAAATAAAAGATACATACCCTGATAACGTTTATTGTTGTAGATTATTTATTATTTTTACCGAAAAACATCTATGTTTACTACTATTAAAAAGAAAATTACAGACCACAATGGCTTAAAAGCTATAAGAGAAAAACACAAACACCAAAAAATCATATTTTGCACCGGTTGCTATGATATTGTTCAAACAGGCCATGTTGTTTTTTTTAATCAATGTAAATCTTATGGTGATATATTGGTAGTTGGTATAGGCAGGGATGAAACGATAAGAACATTAAAAGGTCCGGGTAGGCCTGTAAATCCTGAACGCAATAGATTATACCTGATTGCCGCGATGCAGGATGTGAATTATGCACTGCTTAACGATTCTACTATAGGAGAAGGGAAGGTTGATTTTAAAAACATATTAGAAAATTTAAAACCAGATGTCTTTATTATAAATGAAGATGACAATGCCCTTAACATTAAAAAAGAATTATGTGCTAATCTGGGCATCCAGGTTCAATCCGTTACCAGGGAAACTTTGCCCGAGCTTGAAGCCACATCCACGACTAGTATTATTGAAAAAATCAACTATGCTTACAAAGCGCCATTACGGATAGACTTTGCTGGAGGATGGACTGACATACCTTATATTATGGGGGAAACAAAGGGACATGTATCCAATATGGCAATCAAACCTCATATTGAATTAAAAGAAGGAACGTTTAATTTTAGTGGATACCCGAGAGGCAGCGGACTTTCAACTTCTACAGCAGCAGAAGCCCTTAAAATGATAAGCGCAAAAACATATA
>CAYMKE010000095.1:0-8022 GCA_964390955.1 uncultured Bacteroidales bacterium
CCGCATCAAGTTTTACGATCCAGGAATCACGATTACCATGATTCCCGGATACATCACCATCATTTGACCATGTTTCACCAGCTACAATATACCCTCCATCGGTTGTTTGCTGGATGGAATATGCTTCATCGTAATCACTCCCACCAAAACATTTTGTCCATGATGTATCACCTGCCGCATCAAGTTTTACAATCCAGTAATCACGATAACCATGATTCCCGGACACATCGCCGTCATCGGAATAAGTATAGCCAGCTACAATATATCCTTCATCCGATGTTTGCCGGATGGATTGTGCATAATCGTTATCACTTCCTCCCAGGCATTTCGTCCATAATGTATCACCTGCCGCATCAAGTTTTACGATCCAGTAATCACGATTACCATGATTTCCTGACACATCACCATCATTTGATGATGTAGATCCAGCTACAATATAGCCGCCATCCGAGGTTTGCCGGATGGATTGTGCATAATCAGAACTACTACCTCCTAAGCATTTCGTCCATAATGTATCACCTGCCGCATCAAGTTTTACGATCCAGGAATCACGATTACCATGATTCCCGGATACATCACCATCATTTGACCATGTTTCACCAGCTACAATATACCCTCCATCGGTTGTTTGCTGGATGGAATATGCTTCATCGTAATCACTCCCACCAAAACATTTTGTCCATGATGTATCACCTGCCGCATCAAGTTTTACAATCCAGTAATCACGATAACCATGATTCCCGGACACATCGCCGTCATCGGAATAAGTATAGCCAGCTACAATATATCCTTCATCCGATGTTTGCCGGATGGATTGTGCATAATCGTTATCACTTCCTCCCAGGCATTTCGTCCATAATGTATCACCTGCCGCATCAAGTTTTACGATCCAGTAATCACGATTACCATGATTTCCTGACACATCACCATCATTTGATGATGTAGATCCAGCTACAATATAGCCGCCATCCGAGGTTTGCCGGATGGATTGTGCATAATCAGAACTACTACCTCCTAAGCATTTCGTCCATAATGTATCACCTGCCGCATCAAGTTTTACGATCCAGGAATCACGATTACCATGATTCCCGGATACATCGCCGTCATTTGACCCTGTATGTCCTGCTACAATATAGCCGCCATCATTGGTTTGCTGGATGGATTGCGCTTTATCGGAACCACTCCCCCCCAGGCATTTCGTCCATAATGTATCACCTGCCGCATCAAGTTTTACAATCCAGTAATCAAAATTACCATGTTTCCCTGATACATCGCCATCATTTGACGATGTTTCACCAGCTACAATATACCCTCCATCCGATGTTTGCTGGATGGATCGTGCATATTCTTCACTGCTTCCCCCGAAACATTTTTGCCATTCAATGGTTTGGCTGTTCCCGTTCAATGCCATGAAACAGGTTATAAACATGGCCATTAGTGTTGTAATTCGTGTTTTCATAGGTTTAATTTTTTTTGTTAACATTGGTTTATATTCTTATAACAACCGTATTTTGTTTTACCCTTAGTGAGGGGTTGATTTTTTTTAAAATTTTTTTAAATTTTATCATGGTTTATTTAGTTATTGGGTTTTAAGCCTGCCGGGCTGTAACATGCCTGGTTAAAATTTATACACCACTCCCGTGTGCATGCCAACATGATTCATCTTATTGGATAGTGCATAGTCTTTCGCGTAAATTGAATTCAGGCTTTGCCTGTATCGTGCACCGGCCAGTACCTTCCATTGGCGGGTGAGTGTATAGTGAACATTGATTCCCCCCGTATACATAAAACGGGTTTTGGCAAAGGGTACCCGGTTTAACGCGATGAGTGTTTTCCCGTCATCAGGATTCAATGTTTTTCCTTTTGCATGTATATATATCCCTGCAATAATACCGGTATTGAAGGAACAGGATATGTTATCGTTTATTTTGAAGGTATAACCGATGATAAGAGGTATTTCAATGTATGAATACCGGTTGATGCCATTGTGTTGCAGGCCGCTGACTGAAGTATCATAATGTGCAATTTCAGTAGTATCGACTGTTGTAATCCATGTGGAATCATAAATTTCAACCCACGTGGTGTCATTGCCGGTGATTTTGGCATAGGATTCGAGGAGGAACACGTCCCAATAGCTGTCATACGTATAGTCATAGTTGATGGATGTGTCAATGTCAGTTGTTTTATTGTTGAATCTTATTTTATTCCGCAATTGGGTGTATGCAATGCCTGTTTTCACAGTCCAATCATTAATACCGATACCCATATTGACTCCTGATGTGAATCCGGGCAGGCTGGTTTCTGTGTTTTGAATTGTACCGGCCGGTTGTGTATATGTATTATCTGTTGCCTTGACAGAATGGTTTACCGGGAATAAGATGCCTGCGTATGCCTGTGCAAATATGTTGGTATTGAGTGATGATGGTTGCTTATTTAATCCAAATTGTAGATTATTGAAAAGATTTATTTTTTCAATTCCCGTTTTTTTTGAGGTTTTGTAATTGCCATACGGTTTTATTGGTTTAGCCATAAAAAAGGTGTCATTCCGGATGATGATAAATTTTCTGTATTTACTTGAATCATAAAAGATGTCATGTCCTTTTTTTATCCGTTCTTCATAATCCTTTTTATCCTCTGAAAACAATATAATGGTGTCATTATTGACCCATGTTTTGGTACTGACCAACGTGTCATTTTGTTTGATCGTATCGTTTTCCAATTCCTGATCGTGAAGCATGGTAATATCCTGTTTTGAAATAATGGTGTCTTTTTGTACCGGAGTCTGTACTTTTTCAGGTGTTTTTTTATCACTTTTTTTAACCGGAGTGGTTTGGTGAGGAGTTTGTTTAGAGGGTGTTGTTGTTTGGGGAGAAGATGTTCCTCTCTTACGATGTATCAATAATTGTGAACTGATGACTTTGTAATCGACCATGTCATTTCTGATGATTTCCTTTAAAATGTCTTTGACGCTTACATTTTCTGCATTTAATGTAGTGATCCTGTTTATTTCTACTATTTCACTGTTGTATGTAAGGTTTAATCCGATTTGTTCTCCTATTTTGTCCAGCACATCCGATAATTTTTCATTGGATGCAGACAGGGTTATTTTTTTTTCTAATACATTGGTTTGTGCAGATGTATTTTTTGAATAAATACTGAATATAATGAACGGTATGATAAAGTATTTCAATTTCAATTTATTTTTATTAATTATCAACATCCATCTCCCTGAATAATATAGGTACTATCTTTTTTGGATATGTCTAACCCGAAAGTAAGCTCCAGCATTTCCATTACAAAGTTAATGGATTCATTATCAAAGGTTGAGGTTAATGAACATTGATTAATGTTTTCATTGTCAACGTGTATTTGTATTTCATAATGTTCTTCCAGTGTTTTCACCACCTCGTTCATGTTATCGTTTTTAAATATGAGAACCCCTGTTTTCCATGAAAGATAGTTTAAATCAGTATTTTTATATTTAGAGACGGATTGATTTGATTTACAATAGATTCCTGTTTCTCCTGCTGTTAATAAAACCTGGTTTTGTTTTTTGTTTATTGAATAGACAAGTACCTTGCCGGATTGCACAGTAACTTTGATGGTATCATCATCATATGCATTGATATTGAAAGCTGTTCCGACAACTTCTGCCCTGAATTCATCAATTTTTATGATGAACGGCTTTTCATTGTTTTCTGCAACATTAAAATATATTTCGCCCTGCATACTCACCTCCCTGGTGTTTTTTTGAAATTGTTCCGGGTAGGTGAGGGCAGCATTATTATTCAAACATGCAATGGTTCCATCTGTTAAGGTATCGGAAATTATTTGTTGTTGCAGATTTTGCACTGTAACCATGTCCGGTTTATGGATGAATTGATATATATACCAAACCCCCATCCCTAATAAAAAAGCCGCAGCTATTCTGCCGGCATGAATGAATAAACGTTTTATTTTTGAAGATGAGTTGGAAGATGTAGTTGACGATTTGATTTTTTCTTTGAAATGGATAAATTCCTCGTCTGTATTGATATGCTCTTTAGCTTGTTTATATTCGATTGCATAATGTAACCGCTTAATTTTTTTATAGTACTCCTTTGATTCCTCATCGGTTCGGATGAGGTGTTCGGCTTTTTCTTTTTCTTCTTTGCTTGTTTCTCCAAGCAGATATTTGGTTAAAAGCGCTTTATTATTATATGTTGAGTTTTCGTTCATTTTTATTCTTTCCGGTTTCTATATATAAAACAAAAAAATCTTCATTTACCCTTAGTTTTTAAAATAATTTTATCATGAGTAAAATTAAAAAAAGCAAATAGTCTTTCAAAGCAATGCTTAGCTTGTTCAATGCATTGGAGATGTGTGCTTCTACTGTTTTAACAGACACATCCATCTGCTCTGCTATTTCTTTGTATTTCAGATTTTCAAATCTGCTTAATTGAAATGCCTGCTTGCATTTGTCCGGTAATTTATTGATCTCCTGATCAATGATCTCTTCCAATTGATTGTCTTCCAGATTTTCGATAAAATGTTGATCTTCATCAATCAGTTTATCTTCTATGTCTTCGTCAATGTTTATGATGGCTTTATTTTTCTTTAGATAGTTTATTGACCTGTTTGATACGGATTTATACAGGTATGCTTTTAAATTATCCTGAAAATTAAGCTGTTCTCTTTTTGTCCACAGGTTTATCATGACATCCTGTACCACTTCTTTGGCAGCATCCATATCATGAACGTATCGTTTTGAATACACGTATAATTCGATAAAATATCTGTCATACAGGCGTTTATAAGCTGTTTCTTCGCCTTTTTTTAAGCCTTCAATGAATGTTATGTCCTGTTTATTTGGCATGTATTATTCTTATCTTCTTAACATTTTATATTTAATTTTATATGAAGTTAAATATAAAAAATAATTATTAAAACTTCTGTAAAAATTTTGGATTTCGTTCTTCTTTCCATAGTTTCAGAAAGACCCCGTTTGTCCATCCAAACCCGTCCTGTAATTTATATTCACCGCCACCACCGGGTAAATGGGTGTTTACAACATTATATTTTTCCAACATTTTGCCTGTTTCAAAAAATACTTTTACATTTAAATTGGTCCATCTTATTGCTATCATCCGTGCAAGTTGATCATATTTATAGTTTTTACAGGCTTTGTAAGTAATCCATTGCAATGGCGCCCATCCATTTGGGTAATCCCATTGTTGGCCCGTGTTAAACCTGGTTGTAACCACACCACCATCATATATGAATTTTTCTTTTATATAATGGATTACCTGTTTCGCTATATCATCCGGCACCATATCAAAATACAGGGGACAAACCCCGGCCAGCGAACCGCGGTATGTGTGTTCACGGGCTGAAAAATTGTAATCAAAAAAATATCCTGACTCATCATCCCAGCAATATTTTAAAAGTAGTTTTTTTCGTTGTTCTGCTTTGTTCTTCATTTTTTCAGCCCGGTGTTTGTTTTTGTTTATTCTATATGCATGTTCTAACGTTTTTTCCATATTGTATATTAAGCAGTTCAGGTCAACCGGTATGATGTGAGTGGTTTGTATCGTTGTCAGTGAAAAAGTGTCGCTGAGCCAGCGTGAGCTGTAGTCCCATCCGGATTCGGCACCTGATCGTAATTCGTTGTATATGTTTTTTTTATGTCCTGATTTGTTAAATGTGTGAACATCATGGATATAAGATTCCGGGCGCGGTGTGTTTAATGCATCGCAATACCTGTTCAGAATTTCCTGCACATGATTTAATTGAACAACTTTTTGATTGCCCTGATAGCTATCATTTAATGAGTCTGTACCTTTCATCCAGTAATCATATTCTTGTTGAAGAACAGGCAGATACTTTTTATAAACCGTTTCTCCTTTTATTTCGGCCAATAGTTGCACCATAAGTGAAAAGAATGGAGGCTGGGAGCGGCTCAGGTAATAAGTCCTGGTTCCGTTCGGGATGTGGCCGTATTCTTTGATTAAAAATGTAAAATTGCCCACCATATTTTGGATCATTTCAGTTTTACCAGCTGCCTGTAAGCCAAGCATTGTGAAATAGCTGTCCCAATAATACATTTCCTGGAATCGTCCACCGGGGACAATATATGGGTGTGGCAATGCGATAAGTGATGATCGGGTTTGTTGTTTAGAATGTGTCTTTTCCAGAAAACTCCATACATGATCAATATGCTTAAAAATTAGCGAAGTATCCAAAAGAAGCGTGTCAAAGTGATTGCCTGTAAACGTTTTAAGGTTAAAGCCGGCTGTTTGCCGTTCGACACGGTATTTTTTTTGTATGGTGTCAACAGGGTAAAGGGGGCGGAAATCCACAAATGATTTTTGGTCTTTAAAGATTTGCGCGCGTTGCACATCTTTAAAAAGGCCAGGATAAGCATCAGCCGGATTGATTTGTGATGAACAGGGTGTGAAAATGTTTAATGTGAATATAATGACAAATATTATGTTTAAGTGATACATATTCTTTTTGTTTTTTTCCATTGCACGTTTTGATTTTTGATTTTGCACTTTTTGAATTGATTTTGAGCTTTGCACTTTGGATTTTCTTATCGTATTTTCATTGGCAAATGATAGTTGATGTTTTCAAATCAACAGCATAATTGACAAATAGTGGTCAACCTTATTCAGGCATCAACAAGAAGTCAGAAGTCAGAGGTCAGCAAAATCATAGAAGCTTATAATAAAACTATTCTGAATTCTTGATTCTGAATTCCGGATACAAAGAATCAACTTCCACTAAAATGGTAGTAGAACCAATTTATTTAAATGTTCCGGTTATTTTTTTTCCTGTTTCTAAGCTTGTTTTGATACTTGTTCTGATACCTTTTTTTAAAGTATTAAACATGCTTTGAGTTTGTTCATCTTCGGAACCAAAAATTTCATTGATAATTTTCTTGTAGCGTTCGTACAGCACGTTACGTTTGATTTTGAGTGTAGGAGAAAGTTCCCCTGTGTCAGGCCCCCATTCTTCGTGTACAAGCCTGAATTTTAAAATTTGCTCTGTTTTTCCAAGTGCTTTATTGAATTCTGCTACCTCTTTTCGATAGAGATTCAGTACTTCCGGATTGTTTATAAGTTCTGCATTATCCCTGAATTCGATTTTATTATTATATGCCCAATTATGAAGATGATGAAAATTTGGAGAAATCAGTGATGCAGCGAATTTCTGATTTTCTCCTACCACCATCATTTGTTCAATGAAAATGGATTCTTTGAATTTGTTTTCTATGATCTGTGGTGCTATATATTTACCGCTCGAAAGTTTGAATATCTCTTTTTTTCGATCAGATATTTTCAGGTATTTATCATCAACAAATGATCCAATGTCACCTGTATGAAGCCATCCGTTTTTATCAACAGTCTCTGCGGTTAGTTTTTTTTCTTTATAGTATCCTTTCATTACATTAGGCCCTTTGCAAAGAATTTCGCCGTCTGAAGATATTTTAACCTCAACGTTTTCCAGTACAGGCCCTACTGTTCCAAGTTTTATTTCATTGGTCGTGAGGTTGTTGACTGCAATTACCGGGGATGTTTCTGTCAGTCCGTACCCCTGTAAAATCTTAAAACCTGCGGCCCAGAATATTTTTTCAAGCCGGGATTGAAGTGAAGCACCCCCTGAAACAATGACTTCAACATTTCCCAAAGCTTCTTTCCATTTTTTAAAGATTAATGCTTTAGCAATTTTTAGTTTTTGTTTATAAAACCATGATTTGTTCTCCAGGCTGAATTGCAGTCCTGTATCCACTGCCCAGAAAAAAATCTTGCGTTTTATAAATGGTAGTTCCTTTCCTTTTCCAATGATCTTATCGTACATTTTTTCAAGCAAACGCGGCACGGTAATGATTAGTTTGGGCTGTACCTCTTTTAGGTTTTCTGCTATGGTGGCCATATTTTCTGCATAATATATGCTTATCCCTTTGTATTGCAGATGATAGTTCATCATGCGTTCGTAAATATGGCTGAGCGGAAGAAAGCTCAATGTCCTGTCTTGTTTTCC
>CAYMKE010000095.1:8122-10866 GCA_964390955.1 uncultured Bacteroidales bacterium
TTGTTTTCCTGTTTCTATGATTGCACTCCAGTGTTCAGCACCGGTTTCTTTATCAAAAGTATATGTTTTTTGAATGGTTTTGATCTTGCGGATGACAGGACAAAGCTTTTGGTATAATGATTTATCGGAGATGAGAACGATTTTGGGCTTGCTGTGATTCAGTATATATTCATAATCTGTTGTGCTGATGGTAGGATAAACAGGCACACTGACAATGCCTGCCTGGCTCATGCCCATGTCGGCAAAATTCCACTCGGGCCGGTTGTTGGAGATAATCGCGATTTTATCATCTTTTTTTAGTCCTAACGAAATCAATCCCAGGCTAAAATGATTTGCATATTGGATGTATTCTTCGGTACTATAAGTTTTCCAAACGCCATTTTCTTTGGCAGCAAGTGCATCATCTTTTTTGAAAAAATTCCGGTATTTCTCCAAGAGGTCGAAAGTACGGGTTACTATTTCCATAATATTATAAATATATTGTTGGTTTATAATTTTACACCCAGCCGTGCATCTAAAAAATCAGCTGTCTCCCAATGAGCTTTCAAATTGATGGCTGTGTAAATTTTATTTGTGATGTTCAATGTAAGTTCGTACCGCTGATATACTATATGTAAAGGCTCGTGTGGTGAATAAATATAAAAACCGAAATACTGGTTGAATGAAAAGCGGCCAATGAGTAACTTGTGGCCTAGTACTATTGCTCCTTTTCGATGGTCCGAGTTGATGTTTTTTTCTCTGAGCCGTTTTCTTAATGCATGGTTTGATTCGAATTCAACCCCGGAAAACACGGCATTTTTTCGTGCAAATAAATAATTATAAATCAACGCGGCACCATATACAGGATACATATCATTTTTAGCATCTATCCTGCTTTTGTTTTTTAATGTGAAAAACAGCGATGTATTCCACCACCATTCATCTTCATATAATGCTTTTTTTGTTTTTTCTCTTTTGGGGATTTCAGGGGGGTGAAAATGATAGTCTATCCCCATGCTTATTGTCGGGTAATTAATCCCTTTATTCGGCAGCTTGATGCCCCCGTTTGATATGTGGTTGTAATTGCCCGAAAGCCTCAATGTATATTGTTCATTGAATCGGTAATGGACAGAGGCTTTCAGGTATACTGTAAAACTGACACGTGTGCTGTAAAACAGGTTTTCCGGATTGGTTACCGGATCATATGGCTTATCGAGATATACCAAACCTAACCCAAAGCGATATGAAAATAGTATTTTTTGATGGTATGACAAAAATGGTTCTACATATAATGCTGAAATAAGGCCTTGCCCGATTACCGATGGATTATTAAAATTAAAATAATTGATTGACATCCCAATCCTGGGATAGCAGAAACAATAATCCCATGCTTTGTTGCCAGTAAATAGTTTGCTCCCGTCTATTCCGACACCCCATGGGTTTACATCGGATATTTGCCTGACAGATGCCGAATGCGGGATGATAAAACCGTAATGCGAGCGGGCTCCAAATATATAAGGCCCGGTGCTTTTGATGTTTTGTTGGAATAGTATGAATAATAAAGACAAGAGAACAATTCGCATGATGTTTTTTTCGTGTTTTATGAATTACATCACAATATAAATGTTATTCTTCATTTTAACAATATTTTAAATAATTTATGATTTCGTTTGTTTTTTCTTCTAATGATAAATGTCCTTCTATCCAGTGGATTTTGTTTCCTTTTCGTTCCATACGCCTGAACCAGGTCATTTGTCTTTTTGCAAATTGATGGATGGCCGTGTTGAGTTGCTGTACCATCTCATCGTATTGTATATTTCCTGTTAAATAAAGAGTAATGTATTTGTATTCAAGGCCATAATAAATGAGTTGTTCTTTAGTAAGCCCTTCGTCCATTAATTGCTTTACTTCTTCAATCATACCAGACCGAAGCCGTTGGTATAATCGTTGGGTAATTCGTTCACGTTGTGTTTTTCTGTTGTAAGCAATTCCAAATAAAAAACTGTTGAAAGTGGGAATATTTGTTTTAAGTTCATGATGTTGATCTTCATATTCGGCAATTTCAATAGCACGTATCAATCTTTTTTTGTTTTCAGTATCTGTGGTATTGTGTAATTTTTTGTAAGTGTTCAAAATGTATTGTAGCTCCTCCATTGATTTTGTCGAGAGTTTGTCACGCAATGCTTTATTTACAGGTACCTGAATGAGCTTGTATCCATTGATTACTGCTTCGAGATACAACCCTGATCCTCCGCATAATACCGGTATATTTCCGTTTTTTCTGACAAGGTTGTATGCATGACAAAAATCTTTTTGGTATTCATATACATTGTATTGATGTCCCGGTTCAACAATGTCTATAAGATGATACGGAATGGATTTGTTCTTTGTAACATATTCTTCAAGGTCTTTTCCTGTACCAATGTTCATTTTTTTATAGACCTGGCGTGAATCTGCACTGATGACTTCTCCATTAATCATTGAGCATAATTCAACAGCTACAGATGTTTTTCCGCTTGCAGTAGGGCCCAGTATTACGATTAAAGGATTTGTGAGCATTTTTATTTTTAGTATAATAAAAAATAATACTTTTGCAAAGTTAGTTATAATTATGCAGACTAAAGCAGGAAGCTCTGCCAGGAGACTGGAGTTTTTGAATTATCCGCACAGGTGCATTCTTGTAGTTTGGGCTGTGTATCAGATATATTCTAAAAGTGCTTGTTTATAAAGTCCAACTTCTTCGTTGTTGCTCAAAATTTAAATTA
>CAYMKE010000096.1:0-10369 GCA_964390955.1 uncultured Bacteroidales bacterium
AACTCAATTAACCCAATTAACTCAATTAACTCAATTTACTTAGTAACTTAAAAATAAACAAATGAAAGCAATGGTATTTGCAGCAGGCTTAGGAACCCGGTTAAGGCCATTAACAAATAATAAACCCAAAGCCTTGGTCGAATTGAATGGTAAACCTGTTATAGAGCATATAATCAGAAAATTAGTACAACACAATTTTAATGAGATAATAGTGAATGTTCATCATTTTTCATTGCAAATGATCAATTTTTTAGAAAATTTGAATATTCCTGGATTACGTATTGCTATTTCGGATGAGAGTGGCCAATTACTTGATACCGGGGGCGGTTTAAATAAAGCAGGTTGGTTTTTTAATGATGGAAATCCTTTTCTTATATATAATGTAGATATCATTTCATCGATAGATTTGACTAAATTATATACGGCTCATATAAAAAGCACTGCAGAAGTGACACTTGTTGTTAGTAATCGTAATTCTGATCGTGTTTTACTATTTGATGTTGAAGGTCAATTTTGCGGATGGCGTAATAATAAAACAAAAGAACAAAATATAGTCAGAAATCCGGTTTCGGAGCTTAAACAGTTTCCATTTAGCGGTATTCATGTTATGAATCCAAATATATTAGATTTAATCGAAGAAGAGGGCAGATTTTCTATTATAGAACTTTACCTAAGGTTGGCCAAATTAACACGCATATCTTATTACTATCATGAAAATGATTTTTGGATTGATATAGGGAAGCCAGAAAATATTGAGAAGGCTGAACACTGGTTGAAATCTTTTTCTTTTGAATAAATCAATTATTTTGTAACGATGTCTTTTCAGATTTAGCTTCAGGTTTGTTTTCATTAACCATATAGTTCTTTAATGATGGCCAGTGATTTTTGTAAAAATATACTGAAATCTTGCTGTAGGCGTATTGTTTTGCCTTGGATTTAACTCCATATGGAAATGTTTTTTTGTTCATCCATGCCTCTATTTTTTCTTTTGAGGACGTAAAGTCATGATTATAAGCTGTTGCATAAAATTTAATTTTTTCAGCAGTATTATTCCATGTTAAATCATTGAAACGATGCTCCATGATAGAATAAAAACATTTCAAATAGTTTAGTTGCCATTGGAATGAATTGAGCCTTTTAATTCTTATTTTACGTTGTGTTTTGCTGTCTGATGACGGGTAATTCAGGATGTGTTTATATTGTTTGTTTAAGCCCGGTTGTTTTTGTATATATTGTTCTAATTCTTCTACAAATGACGGTTTCATTTGAAAACGGCCAATGGAAAAATTGGCTTTTTCCTTCCCGTATCTTATATAAATCGTTTCCATAGCAGACTTTTGGAAATAATCAATCAGATATGAATACCTTACTATTTCAGGAAATACTACAGATAAGGAAATGGTTTTATCTTCATCTGATTCATTAAAAACATGGTTAATGGTTTGTTTGTTGCCTTTAATGAACCGAATGGCATCATCGTATCCTGATGAAAAAATGTTATCATACCTGGGATAGATAAGCAGAAGAGGACTTAATATGAATATTATTAGGTTGCTCATTTCAAGTTTATATACGTAAAAATGAATTAAAAAGTTTTAGATTGAAATATTTTTTTCGATCTAAAACTTTTTAATGGAATAATATCTCTGTATCATCAACAAATAACAAAGTATTGTTTGCCGGTTTCCAATAAAATAGTTGTATTTTTTTCTTGATATTGCATATATTTTGTTTAACATTTGTTGATATATAATATTATCAATGAATAAATAACAGTTTAGTCACATGGGTTTTGGATCCGTCTTCATTTGTGCAAAAAACCAGGTAAACTCCTGTATGAACACGTTCTCCAAGGAAATTGGTGCCATTCCATGTAGCCGTTCCTCCTTTACCGGTGGTTTCAAAAACTAGATTTCCACTGATGTCTGTGATTTTTACATTCGCGTTTTCTACCAGGTTTGTAATGGTAACAGGGCCCGTATAGTCTTCTCTTACAGGATTGGGAAAAACATACACTTCGTTAAAGTCATCTTTTCCTGAGGTAGCATTGCTTCTGTAAGAAAGCATTCCCTGGTCTGTAGCAAAAAACACTTCTCCTGTAATCTGATCAATTTCAATGTCCAAGATTGCATTGGAGAAAAGTGGGCTGTTTTCTATTGTGAAGTGTTGTATTTCTTCTTCACCATTTTCAGAAATTAAATAAGCACCTGAAAATTGTGTGCCAAACCATTTTCTGTTCGCCCCATCAATAGCTATTGATGTAATACTTGAAGTTCCTAACAGGTAGTCAGCTAAATCAGTATCATCATCTCTCGCAATCAATATCTGTTGGCCCTTAAAATCATTGCTCGAAAAAGCTTCTTCCGGCTTGTAATAAACGACAGGCCCTTCCGAAGTGCCAACCCAAATATTGCCTTCCGTGTCTTTATTTATTGTCAATATTGTACTGAAACTTTTTCCGTTTTGATTTTTAACTTGAAAAAATTTTTCACGGTAATCGCTATCGTCTTCAATATCCTCACCATAGTCAAAGGCAAAAATACCTGTATTATTTAAAATAAACCAAATATGGTCATCATCGGTTACCACTAATTCGCCATTTTTTTGATTGAATCCAAATCCAGAAAATTCAAATGGGATATTTATGATCTCATTATTATCGGCTTTATGAACATGAAGCGGATCATTTACTTCTGATTGGACGATCCATAAATTATTATCCGAGTCATAATCCATTCCTGTTATTCTAATATAACCATGATCAAATCCTTCAATGTTTTTAAGTACTGAGTTCGTTTCATCATAAATTGTTTCAACTTCATTATCGCGAAACTCAACAATTCCATAACCATGAGATCCACCCCATGCATGCGATGGATCAGCAGGATTTATTTTAACCATAGAAATGTTATATACATCTGTTAATTCAGGTAATTCAAAATGATTGATGTTGGTGTATTCATTATTAGATAAAGTAAATGCTCCATACCTGGACCATGGAGACTTCTTTGAACCGCCTGCTGCCCATAGGATATTATTTTCAATAGAAATATCAACCACGCTGGAAACGAATGGCCCCGGGACTCTGTAATATGCTCTATAGCCATTATATGAATCCAAATATAGGCCACTCCAATTCATTCCGAGCCAGTAATTATTTTCTTTATCCTTTATTGCATCATGTATATCCCATATTGATATGCTTTTTTCTATTTCTAAGTCTGAGTTATAAAAATCTGCCTTTCCATTTTTTACTACAATCAATGTATTATGGTATGTTTTAAGTGTTAAACAATTTTCATATTCACCTGCATGAAATTCATCATATGTATTTCCGGTAATCCGGTATATCACATCAGCAGTGTCTACACTACTGGCGTAATTGGCATACACTTTATTGTTAAAATAGGTTATCTGATTGAAAGATTTGTCTGCATTGGGTAGAAAATCAAGTTTTTCCCAGTTACTGTAATCAATTAAATTAGGATTATTTATGTCAGCACGGTAAATCCCTTCTTTTGTAGCGGCATATAAATATTGATTTTCATCGCAGGTAATGTCAAATATTTCGATTTTGCTTCCCTGATCACCTATGTAGTAAGTTTCTTTGATTTCCTTCCGGTTTAGATCAACTACAACTATACCAAATCCACACGCGAGGTATGCTTTGTCATTAAGTATAAAAATATTATTTATGTTTTTATTCCCTAACAGTAGATTATCTTTTACATCACTAATGTTTAATATGTTATTATTTTTTATTAAATCAATATTGCCGTTTTTATATCCTATAACCAATGTTTTGTCATCACTATAATAATTTCCGGTAATCACACCAATATCAGATAGCCCATGAACCGTTGAAAATTTATTCAGACTATTGTCAGTCTTGTTGTAATAAAATAGCGCACCTGATTCTGTGATACCATATATTTTATTGTCTGCTTCTATGATTTTTAAAACATTTCTGTAAGAAAGGTGGTCCCGCCATTCACCAACAGCTATTTGAGATTTTAAAGAAGGTAACCATACCAGGGCACATAAGAAAATTAAAAATATCCTTGTTAATCGCATTTTAAATGGTTTAAAAGTTAATAACGTGAAAAATATTTATTTCTTATGCTTAATTTCATTATTTGGAGTTATGGGGGGGTGCCTTAGTCAAAAGAAATTCTGCGAATTTATGGAAAGCAATAGCTCTGTGACTCATGAGATTTTTTTCTTTGAGTGTCATTTGAGCATATGTTTTATTATATCCATCGGGTTGAAATACAGGGTCATAACCAAATCCATCATCCCCTTCTCTTGCAGTAGTTATGGTTCCGTGTACAACCCCGTCAAAAAAATATTTATTATTATTTTCAATGTATGCGATGACCGTTTTGAAACGAGCCGTTCTGTCCTTTTTGTTTTCTAAGTTTCGAAGTACGTTATTAATATTTGCATCGGTGACAGAATGTGATGAATTTTTTACATCATTTTGTGCATATCTGGCTGAATATACTCCCGGTTCTCCATTAAGTGCATTGATTTCTAATCCTGTGTCATCTGCAAAACAAGGAATAGAAAATCTTTTATAAATAAAATTAGCTTTTTGTAGTGCATTGCCTTCAATAGTATCCTGTTCTTCAGGTATATCAATATTTTCTAACCCCAAATCTTTCAGATTTAAGATTTGAAAACTTTTCACAAATAGGTTTTGGACTTCTTTAACTTTATTATAGTTATTGGTTGCGAAAACGATTTTATGCACGTCAAGAAGACTTTTTATACTCCGCTTCCGCCAGCATATCCTGAACTACCGTATTGAGGAGGTTTCGGATTGACACACATGACAGGAATTTTGCCACTGTTTGCAATGATGTATTGTTCGTCGGGCCCCATTACATAGTCTGCAAAACCTATATTTTTGGTTGTCATGATTAGCATAAGGTCAGCATTTACTTTTTGAGCAAACTCGATGGTTTCAATAGGGAAGTTTTGTTTTCCTTCTGATGTATGTATTTCGTAGTCTATATTGTGGCTTTTAAAATATTTTCTGGCAAAAGCAATATTATCATCTACGCCTTTTCTGAGAGCTGTATCACCTCGTTTAAGTATATCAATTTTAACTTTATAATATTTTGCCAGATATGATACCCAATTAAGTTTTTCACGTGTTTCTTTCCTTACATCTACCGGAA
The DNA here is from genome assembly GCA_964390955.1 of uncultured Bacteroidales bacterium. Lineage (GTDB taxonomy): Bacteria > Bacteroidota > Bacteroidia > Bacteroidales > JBBRXJ01 > CAYMKE01. The sequence continues at coordinate 5,184 of CAYMKE010000096.1, forward strand.
AAACAATGCGTTCAAATTTGTTGTTTTGTGGTGGAGATTGTACAACGATAAAAGGGATTTTTTCACTTACACTAACAATTACTTTTAAAGCCCAGCTTCCGGTCAATTTTTGCATCCCTTTGATACCATGGGTTCCCATAATCACTAAATTGGCCTCGATTTCTGTAGCTATGTTGCTGATAGTGTGAAAGATATCACCTTTTCTAATAATGGCTTTTGTTGTGATGTGATGTTTTTTGGTTGTTGATTCAGCAATTGCTTCAAGTTTCTTTTGGGCTTCTTCTTTATCTTTATCTTTATCATTTTTTACAATATGTACTAATGCAATGTCATTTCGAACATGTTTCGCTATGACTAATGCATGCTCTAATGCATATTCTGCGACTTCGGTAAAGTCCCACGGGATTAAAATTGTGTCCGAACTAAGTTTTGTCATGATTAATTTGGTGTTAATTTTTTATTAAAGTTAATAAAATAATTACAAAAATAAAATAATATTTTTAAAGAAAAGATTTTAAAGATTATTTTTATGAAAAATATCCTTTCATTTTTTCAAAAATATTTTTTTCATCTTCATTTGGTGTGGGTTGGAAATTTGGTGATTTGTTAAATTGCTGAAGCTCTTTTTCTTCTTCTTTGCTGAGTTTTTTTGGTATCCAGACATTAACATTAACAAGCAGATCACCTTTTCCATAACCGTTTACCTGTGGTATTCCTTTTCCTTTAAGCCGAAGAATTTTACCTGGCTGTGTGCCCGGGTCAATTTTAATTTTTACTTTTCCGTTCAATGTAGGAATCTCGGATTGTTTGCCGATCGCGGCATCCGGAACGCTTAAAAATAAATTGTATATTAAATCATTTCCATCTCTTATTAAGTCAGGGTGTTTTTCTTCTTCTACTACCACAATTAAATCCCCGTTTCTTCCACTTCTTCTTCCGGCATTTCCTTTTCCGCTTACAGTCATTTGCATTCCACCTGTTACCCCGGCAGGAATATCAATAGGGATTGTTTCATCTATTTTCACAATTCCATCGCCATGACATTTATTGCATTTGCTCGTGATTGTTTTACCACTACCCCCACAATCCGGACATACTGAAGTCGACTGCATTTGGCCTAAAATGGTATTTGATACACGCGTTACCCTGCCATAACCATTACAAGTCCTGCATGATGAAATAGCATTTGCATTTTCGGCACCGGTTCCGTTGCATACATCACATTTCCCGTATTTGTTGACTTTTATTTTTTTATGTACACCTTTTTCAATGTCTTCAAGTTTTAATTTAATTTTTACCCTGATATCTGACCCCCTGGGAGACGCATTTCCTCTTTGTGAACCTCTCCCAAATGAACCAAAATCACTGAAAAAGCTTCCAAATCCCCCAAAACCTTCACCAAATATATCACCAAACTGACTAAATATATCTTCCATGCTCATTCCACCGCTTCCAAATCCGCCACCTGAAACACCTGCATGGCCAAATTGATCGTATCGGGACCTCTTATTGTCATCACTTAATACTTCATAGGCTTCAGCAGCTTCCTTAAATGATTTTTCGGCTTCTTTATCACCCGGGTTTTTATCCGGATGATATTGTAAAGCTTGCTTTCTGTATGCCTTTTTTATTTCTGCTTTTGAAGCTGTTTTTGTAATTCCTAGTATTTCGTAATAGTCTCTTTTTGTGGTCATTAATTAAAAATTATGTTAAAAATCAATATGTGGTTATTCTCCAACAACAACTCTTGCATATCTTAATACTTTGTCATTTAAATAATATCCCTTTTGTAAGACATCAACAACTTTCCCTTTTTGATCTTTATTTTCAACAGCTATTTTTGACATGGCTTCATGTTTATCTGTGTCAAAGTCCTCTCCAATCCCGGGAATTTCCTTTACACCTTTTGATTCTAAGAATTGTTTAAATTTTGAATAAATCAAATGAATCCCTTCTTTCACAGCTTCAATATCCTGAGTTTCCTGAACAGAATTATTTGCTCTTTCTAAATCATCAATTACAGGTAAAAAACTAATTAATAAATCTTCACCTGCTGTTTTAATCAATTCGGATTTTTCTTTTAGGGTTCGTTTACGGAAATTATCAAATTCTGCTGATAAACGAAGATATTTGTCTTCCAGGATATCTTTTTCCTGTTTTAATGCTTCTTTTTCATCCTTTGGAACATCTGCACTATTGGGGGTTTCTTCTTTTATGTCAGGTTTATCTTTCTCTTTTTTATGTAAAGAATTCTTCCCTGTGCTTTTTTCTTTTTCTTCTTGTTGTTGTTTCTCTTGCTTTTTTTCTTCTTTTATTTGACTCATATCCTTATTGGTTTGCTTTTTTTTTACCATTATTAAAAGAAATTATTCGTTCGACAAAATTAAGTAATAAATTCGTGCTTAGCAAAAGGTTTGCCATTTAAAATACACATGACAAATTGGCATATTTTTGGTTAAAAATGATTTGTTTTTAATTTTTATTGGTATGATAATATTTTTTGTATAAATTTTGATAAGAGAATACTATATTTGACCTGCATTTAGTAATACAGGCTGATAATTAGTGTTTGTCCATAATGTCTGCTAACCCCGATACAGTCATTCTTCCTTACAGGGCATTTGCTTCAAAATTGCTCATTTACGCCGGTAAACTGCGCAGTTTGGGGCTTCACTAGTGTCATTATATCAGGTGTGACATGACATTAGCCTCGTCACCGAACATTATGATCCAAACACTCGATTTTATAGACGGACTTTGATAAATTTAGATTTTTTATGAGATACGCGGTTGGAGATATTCATGGTTGTATTGAAACACTTAAGATTTTAATTGAAGAAAAAATTAATCCGACAAAAAATGATTTGCTCATTTTCCTTGGTGATTATATTGACAGGGGAAAGAATAGTAAACTTGTGTTGGATTATTTGAAACTACTGATTAAAACCGGTTATCAGGTAAAATTATTAAGAGGTAATCATGAAGAGATGTTATTGAATTCGTTTCGAAGTTATGATGATTTTATGCTATGGTATTATAATGGAGCATCCAGTACGTTTTTGAGTTTTGGCATTAATCTTTATTCAACCATTGAATGGCAAAAAATACAACAAATACCTAAAGAATATATAGATTTTATAAAAAGTACTGATTATTATTATTTAATGGATGATTTTTGGCTTGTACACGCTGGATTTAATTTTAAACATGATAATATTTTTGCCGATAAACATTCAATGGTATGGATACGTGAAGTCATACCGGATACCAGTGTCTTAAAAGATAAAAAGATTGTTCATGCTCATACACCTGTGCCGCTGGAAACTATTCTTTTAACAGTTGAAGACAAGGATTCTAAAATAATAAATATTGATGGGGGTTGTGTATATAATAAAAAACCGGGTTTAGGGAACCTGGTGGCTTTAAATCTGGACTCTCTCGACATTATTTATACACCCAACGTGGACACGCCACAACCAAACAAATAACAAATCTCAAAATAGTCCATAGCGAAATTGTAAATGCTTATTAATTTTTTATATATTTGAAAAGAATTCGTTTATAAACGTTTGTAAGCGTTTGTAAGCGTTTACAAATATTTACAAACGCCTTTATAGCTTGATTATCAACAACATTAATTATAATATGTTTGGCAGTCAAAAATGTTTATATAAAAGATATAAACAACATGTGGTTGTAGGCATGTTGTGTGTCATGCTGACCCGACATCCTGCAACATTGATACAATAAAAAGAAAGTAAAGAATCCTCATGAGTGAGGAAAATTATTATGAGTGAGGAAAATTATTATGAGAATAGAAAAAATTAATCAAAATAAGAAACAGTTCCTTGACTTATTGTTGTTGGCAGACGAGCAAGAAAATATGATTGACAAATATTTGCCGAGTGGTGATTTATTTGCTTTATATGACGGTGATTTGAAAAGTGTTTGCGTTGTAGTACCGTTTAATAAAGAAACTTGTGAGTTAAAAAACATAGCAACATATGAGAAATATCAAAACAAAGGCTACGGTAGAGCATTGATAAATTATATTTCTGATTTCTACAAGAACCAATACAAAACAATGCTTGTTGGGACTGGGGAAACGCCGACAATTTTGACGTTTTATAAAAATTGTGGTTTTGAAAAGTCTCATCGAGTTAAGAATTTTTTTATTGACAATTACGACCACCCCATGTACGATGGTGATATTCAACTTGTAGATATGGTTTATCTTAAAAAGGATTTGACAGCTAAAGCTATTTAATTGATTATGAAAATTGTACAAACGTCAATTGAGAATATTAAAAAATATCGAACAGATTATTTGAACTCATTATCTCTATTCCAAGAGTTGTTCATTGAATTAATGATATGCAATTCTGATTACTATATTTTTCAAGCAAATAATAATGAAATTGGTTATGCGATTAGGAACATGGATGGTGTTTTGATTGAGTTTTATGTATTAGACAAATACATTCCTGATAGTATTGAATTTTTCAGTCAAGTATTGAAAGACTTATCAATAACAGATATTTACTGTAAATCATTTGATTCACTTCTACTAAGTAATTGCTTGTTAAACAATCTTCCATATTCAATTCTAGGGTTTCATTATCGTGATTATGTTGAACCATTGATAAATAAAGACTCGTCCATAAAAATGAAAAAGGCTGACCTTTTATCAGTTGAATTATTACTCGGACAAGATGAATCAATAAAGGAACTTTTTGAAACAGAACAGCAATTAATTTATTTTATAAAAAATGAAAATGTTTTTGAATTTTACAAAAACGAAGAATTTGTTGGTTGTGGAATGGTAATAAGGACACATCCTGATTGGAGTTTCTGTGATTTGGGAGTTTGGGTTAATCCTTCAAAAAGAGGAAATGCTATTGGTTCACAGATTATTTTGAATCTGAGAGAATTCTCTATTAAAAACAACTTGAAACCGAGTTGTGGTTGTGCAATAGAAAATAAAGCATCACAGAAAACTATTGAAAAAAGTGGATTTATAAGTAAATATAAACTGATAAATTTTAAGACAAAATAATGCACGAACGCACAACACGCAATATACGTAAGCCGGGGTATGTAGGCAATTAAATCTTTTGTACATTTACTCAAAATTGTAACGGCTTGATAGGTTTGTGTTTCAAAAACCCGGCCTACGCATATTGCCA
>CAYMKE010000097.1:0-10348 GCA_964390955.1 uncultured Bacteroidales bacterium
CGGTTTAAAATTCTCACACGCCCTGATCTCGAACTTTATAGAGCAAACACTCGACTTTATGGACAGAAACTAATTAATCTTTAGGCTTCTCTTTCCTTCTGTTAATTTCATCTCTTATACGTGAAGCCTCTTCATATTCTTCTTTACTAATAGCTTTTTGAAGCATTTTTTGTAATTCTTCATTACTGAGTTTTTGTGTTTTTTCTGTGCCTCCGGCTGCAGGCTTTTTTTGTGCCTTTTGTGTAGATGATTTGGGTTCCTTTGATTTGTCTTCGTGTTCAATATCAAGCACAATGCCCGCTTTTTGTAAAATTTCTTCGGTAGTATATATGGATGCATTGAACCGCAAAGCAAGAGCAACAGCATCAGAGGTTCGCGAGTCAATGGTTAAATTTTTCTTGCCGTTATTGCAAATAAGCTTTGAATGAAAAACACCTTCTTCCAGCTTATAAATAATGACTTCTTGTAAATTTATACTAAAAGCATTTGCAAAACTGAAAAATAAATCGTGTGTAAGTGGACGCGGAGAGTTTAACCCTTCCAGTTGTATAGCAATAGATTGTGCTTCAAAGCCTCCAATGATGATCGGTATCCTTCGCTCGCCTTTTTCTTCATTTAAAACCAATGCATACGCCCCGGCTTGTGTTTGACTATATGAAATTCCTAATACATTTAGTTTGATTTTTTCCATAAAAAGATGAAAAATAGTTAAGTATCAACTTAAAGCCTTTATGATGTTATAATTTATGTTATAATACGAATATACAAAAATAATATTAAACCAATTCACATTCGGATTTTTTTTTATTAAGATTTAATTATTTTGTATACCATGAATCAAAAATAACGATATTTCAATTGAATTATTTTAGAATAGTTGTTTAAATATCAAATTTTGAGATGAGGTTATAATATTGATATAAGGACTGCTTTGTCTCTCTATTACTTTAAAGCCCAACGGGACTTTCAGCATAAATACAGGGCAATGCCCTGAAAAACTCAATAATCAAATTTGCCCTGGTCAGGACAATAGCAATTTTGGTGCAAGCGTAATGAAGCCTGCCCCGTAAGGAAGAATGACTTTATCGGGGTTAGCGGACATTATGTATAAACACTATTTAAACGAGATGAATTTTATTTCTCCGGCATTCTGCTTTCATATCTTCAGGCCAGATGCTTGATTGCACTTCACCGATATGAGCATTTCTTAAAAAATACATGCAAATTCGTGATTGTCCCAGTCCGCCGCCGATTGAAAGAGGTAATTCATCATTTAATAGTCGCTTATGAAACAAGAGTTCTTTGCGTTCTTCCGATCCTGTTATTTTAAGTTGCTTCAATAATGAGTTTTTATCCACCCGTATGCCCATGGACGATAATTCAAACGCTCGTTGAAGAATGGGATTCCAAAAAATAATATCTCCATTCAGGCCTTTATAATGTTTTGTTGTTGGTGTAATCCAATCATCATAATCAGGAGCCCGTCCATCGTGAGGCTTGCCGTTCGAAAGATTTGAACCAATCCCTATCACAAATACAGCGCCATATTTTTCAGCCACTTTATCTTCACGCTCTTTTGGTGTTAAATCAGGGTATTTTTCTTCAAGTTCTTCAGTATGTAAGAATGTTATTTCATCCGGAAGCATTGGAGTAATTCCGGGAAAATTCTCATACAGCAGAAATTCAACTCGTTTGAGTACTTCAAAAATTTTGCGTACAATAGTTTTCAGGAATTTCAGGTTTCGTTCCTTTTGCGATATCACCATTTCCCAATCCCATTGGTCAACATACAATGAATGAATATTATCCAAATCCTCATCCGGACGAATAGCATTCATATCAGTTAAAATGCCATAGCCCGGTTCAATACCATAGTCTGCTAATGCCAGTCTCTTCCATTTTGCCAGTGAATTCACTACTTCACCAACTTGTTCATTCATATCTTTTATAGGGAAAGAAACTTTTCGTTCAACACCATTCAGATCATCATTAATTCCTGTTCCTTTAAGAACAAAAAGAGGAGCTGTAACCCTTCTAAGCTTTAATTCACTCGAAAATGTTAACAGAAAAAAATCTTTGATTTGAGTAATTGCCTGTTCTGTTTGTTTGAGGTCAAGTATAGGTTGATAACCTGAAGGAATATACAAATCTTTTGACATCGTATTTTATTTTATTAGATGTAAATATTTTCAAAGCAAAGATAAAATTTTATTGTTATTTTAGTATATTTTGTTAACATATTTGCTTTTTATGCAGAAAAATAATGAAAAATGTAATTTTGGGGCAGGCATATTAAAGTTAACATACTCTATCGAACAAACATATGCAGGAATAAATTTTGTTAACAATGAACGAGTCTTTTTTGCATTTTTGCATTAATCATTTTATCTTTATACAACAGTAATGTCTGTCCATAACGTAAAATGAAATTGTTTTTTATTTATTTATCTATGTAATTGAATATCTGAAATTATGAAAAAAATCAAACCCAGTAAAATGGCTATTTATACTATCGGGAATATTATTCTTTTGCTTATTGTATTTTCGTTTTGTTTTTTTGACAGTAATAATGTACAAAAAAAAGAACAACAACAAACAGAAGAACTTGAATACACTAAAATAAGGACCCAGGGCTACAGGATTTATGCATTGGAAATTCCTAAATATATTACATTTGCAGGAGAAGAAGTGCCTCTGGAATATTTTGATGTGCGCGAAAGCCTTGACAGGGAACTATTGGTCAATACATATTGGCAGTCTCATACATTATTGTATTTAAAACGGATGAGCAGATATTTTCCTGTTATCGAAAAAATTTTAAAGAAACATGATGTTCCTGATGATTTTAAGTATTTGGCAATGGTTGAAAGTGATTTGAAAAATGTGGTTTCACCCTCAGGAGCTACAGGAATATGGCAGTTTATGAAAGGTACTGCCAAAGATCACAAACTTACAATAAACAGGGAAGTGGATGAAAGATATCACCTTGAAAAATCGACAGAAGCCGCATGCGAATATTTTAAATCAGCATATGAGTTATTTGGCAATTGGACTTTGGTGGCTGCTTCGTTCAATGCAGGCAGGTCAAAGATTTCAAGAAGATTAAAAGAACAGGATGTTGATAGTTATTATGACCTTAAGTTAAATAGTGAAACAGCAAGGTATGTGTATCGTATACTTGCCGCTAAAATGATCATGCAGGACCCGGGCAATTATGGATTCTATTTCAGGAATATTGATTTGTATCCACCGTTAAAAGCTAAAGAAGTGAAAGTGAATGAGTCAATAGATGATTTGGTGAAGTTTGCCAGTCATCATAATATTAATTATAAAATTTTAAAAATATTTAATCCGTGGCTCAGATCAAACAGGCTTACTGTTGATCAACAACCTTATAGGATTAAAATACCTTCCGAATATTTCAGAAACAATGTCTATGAATAAAAACGAAGCAAAAGAAAAAATTAAAAAGTTACGGTCAGAAATAAATCACCATAACTATAAATATTATATTGAACATAAACCGGAAATTAGTGATTTCCAGTTTGACTCATTAATGAATCAACTCCAGGATTTGGAAAAGGAATACCCGGAATTCCAGGATCTAAATTCTCCAACGCAACGGGTCGGTGAAGATATAAACAGGGAATTTGAGCAAGCAGAGCATAAATATCCAATGCTTTCATTAGGAAATACATATTCTAAAGAGGAGTTAAATGCATTTAACACACGCATCATCAAAACCATAAAAGAGAAAATTGAATACGTGTGTGAATTTAAATACGATGGGGTTGCCATTAGCTTAACATATAAAAACGGACGGCTTGAACGGGCCATTACACGTGGAGATGGAACTGTAGGAGATGTTGTGACAAATAACATTAAAACGATTAAAACCATTCCTCTTACGTTGCAAAATGACGATTACCCGGAAGAATTTGAGATAAGGGGAGAAGTATTCATGCCACGCGACGGATTTGAAAAATTTAATGAAGAGCGCCAAAAAAATGGGGGAGAGATATTTGCCAATCCCCGGAATGCTACGTCTGGTTCATTAAAACTTCAAAATTCATCGTTGGTTGCAAAAAGACCATTGGATTGTTTTTTATACCAGGTGCTTGGAGAAGGCCTGCCGTATGATTCACATTATGAGAATGTGATGAAGGCCAAAGAATGGGGGTTTAAAATTCCGGATGTAATTCGTAAATATGAAGATTTTGAAAAGGTATTTGAATTTATTGAAGAAGCAGGGAATACGCGTGGTAAACTTAATTATGATATAGATGGAGTGGTGATTAAAATTAATGACTTTGGCCAACGGGAGCGCTTAGGGTTGACTGCAAAATCGCCGCGTTGGGCTATTGCATATAAATTCAAAGCCGAGCAGGTGGAAACCAAATTAAAGTCAGTTGATTTTCAGGTGGGAAGGACAGGAGTTGTAACACCCGTTGCCAATCTGGAACCCGTATTTTTATCTGGCACAACAGTAAAAAGAGCCTCATTGCATAATCAGGATCAAATAGAGCTTTTAGATGTGCGAATTGGAGATATGGTATATGTTGAAAAAGGAGGAGAAATAATCCCCAAAATTGTTGGAGTCAATAAAGAAAAACGCACTAATGACAGCAGGGAGATACAATTTATTGAACATTGCCCTGCATGCAATGAAAAATTAGTCAGGCCCCAGGGAGAGGCTGCTCATTATTGTCCGAATGAAAACGGGTGCCCACCCCAGATTAAAGGAAAAATAGAATATTTTGTCAGCCGGAAAGCAATGAATATTGGAGCTGCAGAGGCAACTATCGAAGCGTTGTATGATAAAGGATTTATCAAAACACCTGCTGATCTTTATGACCTAAAAAAAGAACAATTGCTGGAACTCGACAGATTTGCTGAAAAATCAGCACAAAATTTAATTGACAGCATCAAAGAATCTAAACATGTTCCATTTCCCAAAGTGCTTTATGCACTAGGTATTAAATATGTTGGCGAAGCATTGGCAAAAAAACTAGCCATGCGTTTTAAGTCTATAGATAACCTCAGGAATGCAAGCTATGATGAATTAATTGCAATGAATGACGTGGGAGAACAAATTGCAAAGAGCATCATTCAGTATTTTAATAAGGATTCAAACAACCAGCTCATTGAAAAAATGAAAGATGCCGGTGTGAAGATGTGTATCGAAGAACAAGAGCTGCCAGGAGAAAATGAACAACCACTAAAGGGATTGACCATTGTGATTTCAGGGACTTTTCAAAATCATTCCAGAAACGAATTGAGCAATATGATAGAACAATATGGAGGAAGTAATACAAGTTCGGTATCCAACAATACCGACTTCTTACTGGCAGGCGATAATGCAGGCCCGAAAAAACTAAATAAAGCAAAAGAATTAAATATTCCGGTTATCTCAGAAGATGAATTTTTTAAAAAATTTTTTCCAGAAATGTATACATAATTATAAATCTTATTATTTTTAGACTGAATTTTAATATTTTAAAGATTGGTTTATTAAATGATAACACAACCATGACTTTGTTGAAAAATTTACGTCAAAAAATAGGATATTTTTTTCTTAACAGACGAAAAAAACATCTTAACCGTAATCGCCAGGTCCAAAACTTTAAATCCGCTAAAAATATAGGCATATTGTTTTATATTCATAAAAATAACCAACAGGATATAGATAAAATATTGGATTTTTTATTATTTTTAAAAAAAGAGAATTTAAATACTAAGGCATTGGCATATATAAATAAAAAAAATATTCCGTATCAATTTTTCAATAACAAAGGAATGCTTTATTTTTGCCGAAAAGATTTGAATATTTTTGAGCAACCAAAAAAAAATGCAGTTTCTCCATTTATAAATGAAGAATTTGATGTATTGATTGACCTGAATATAGAAGGGGTTTTTCCTTTAAGATATGTATCGTCTTTATCAAAAGCAAAATTCAAAGTCGGAAAATATTTTCATCATTTGAATGGCCATGATATGATGTTAAATATTGATATGAATAATACTCTGGACTATATGATTGATCAAACTAAGAATTACTTGACAATAATAAATAATTACAAATGAATTTAAAGAACTTAATTGGAACAGGAGTAGCAATTGTAACACCTTTTAGGCAAGACAGGAGTGTTGATTTTCATGCATTAGGAAATTTAATTGAATATCAGATTTCCAATCATATTAATTACATTGTTGTATTAGGGACAACGGGTGAATCAGTAACCCTTACAAAGGATGAAAAACAAGCAGTTATTAATTACGTGTTGGAGACTGTAAATTCAAGAGTGCCTGTTGTTGTGGGTATTGGCGGCAACAATACATATGACATAACTGAACAGATCAGGAAACAGGATTTTGATGGGTTAGAAGCCATTTTATCTGTATCGCCATATTATAATAAACCTTCGCAAAAAGGGATTTATGAACATTATAAAACCATTGCAAGTGAGTCACCCGTCCCTGTCATTCTTTATAACGTACCTGGAAGGACAGGTAAAAATATTTGTTCATCCACAGCCATTGAATTAGCTAAAATATCCAATATCATTGGAATTAAAGAAGCATCATGTGATATTGAACAAATAACGGAAATTTGCAAAAATACCCCTGATGATTTTCTGGTCATTTCAGGTGATGATGCATATACATTGCCTATAATTGCAATTGGCGGACATGGTGTGATATCTGTTACTGCAAATGCATTTCCGAAAGAATTTTCAGAAATGGTACAACATGCATTGAACCATGATTTCAAGGCAGCAAGCAAGGTACATTATTCATTGACTGATATCATGAAATACCATTTTATTGAAGGCAATCCGGCAGGTGTGAAAGCTTCTCTTAGTATAATGAAACGTTTAGACTATAATCTTCGTTTACCACTTGTTCCTATGAGTGATGAAAATTATAATCAACTTAAACAATATATTTGTCAACTGGGGTATTCTATATAATTATTAAAAACATCTAAAATCATGAAAAAAGTAAGTGTTTTCTTCATTTTATGCAGTATTCTGTTTTCTTTAAACGGATGCTATTCTTCCCGTAAAGTAAAACGTGTATCTCCCGGGCAACAAATTGACCTGAGTGGAAGGTGGAATGATACCGACTCAAGGCAAACTGCCGAAACAATGATTAACCAGGTGTTGAATGAACCTTGGCTCGAAAATTTTAAACGCCGGAATAATGGCGAGCGTCCTGTTGTTGTTGTAGGATTGATCAGAAATAAGAGCCATGAGCATATTGGTACAGAAACATTTATTAAAGACATTGAACGGGAATTCATCAAGAGTGCAAGAGTCCGGCTGGTACAGGCAGGCGACAAAAGAGATGAATTAAGAAAAGAACGGATGGATCAACAAAAATATGCATCGGTTGAAACTGCTAAAGAATGGGGAAAAGAACTTGGAGCTGACTATATTATGCAAGGTTCAGTGAATTCAATTGTTGACAGCTACAGAAAAGAGAAAGTTGTTATGTACCAGATAAACCTTGAATTAACAGACCTTGAAACCAACGAAATCGTTTGGATTGGCGACAAGAAAATAAAAAAATACATTGAAGACTAAATTCCATTAAGATGGAACCCCTTTAATCATTTCTTTCCTCCAAAAGAACATTATAAATAAACCTTACTTTGGAGGAAAGAAATAAATATAATGACTGGTTATTTTTTACATTCATTAACAAGGAAATCCTTCATCTAATTTTGTCATTATTAAGTAAATGAACAGAATCAAGACATGGATTTTATGGATATAAAGATGATTATAAAAGGTACTCTTTTGTATATAAGGTATATAGGGAGAACATCACATACATCTCTTAAATCACACATGCCTGCTTTTAAACTTTAGCTCTTTACTAATAACTTAATAACTGGTTGATGGATAGTCGGTATTTGGATTTAAAGTTGGCTGGTGGCAATTAACTATTAACTAATAACTAATAACTAACAACTAATAACTAACAACTAATAACTAATAACTAATAACTCAATCAACTCAATCAACTCAATTAACTCAATTACAAACAGATGAAACGCCCATAACAAAATTTTTGAAACACTATTTATTCCGTATTTTAATCGGGACGCGCATGATTATAAAAGGGAAAGAAAGGTATAGAGGTATAGAGGATATAAGGGGAAACACACCCCTATCCCACACGCCCTCTAAACCTTTAAACCTCTAAACTTAATAACTTAAAAACTTAGTAACTTAGTAACTTAGTAACTTAAAAACTTAGTAACTTAGTAACTTAAATATAAACATATGAAAGAGATGTTTGGCAAAGTATGGAAGATTGGCATCCTGGTATTGTTATTAACTATTATTGGTTGTGCTACATATTATCAACGAAATGTTAAATTCCAGAAATACATAACAAAAGGAGAATTTAATAAAGCCAATGGATGGCTTGAAGAAGAAAGTAAAGACAAAAAAGGGCGAAATGAGTTACTGTTTCAACTGAATAAAGGATATGTTTACTTTATGATGAAAGAGCACACAAAAAGCAATCTCCATTTTCAAAAAGCAGAACAACTCATAGAAGAACAGCAAAAAGATGTTAAAAAAGAAGCATTGGCATTAATGCTTAATCCTTCGGTGAAAGATTACAGGCCGGAAGATTTTGAAATAGTAATGTTGCATTATTTTACTGCATTAAATTATATTAAATTAAAAAAATGGGAAGATGCACTTGTGGAATGCAGAAGAATCAATATAAAACTAAATGAATTAAATGATAAATACAAAGACCATAAAAACCGTTATCAGCGCGATGCATTTGCACATAACCTTATGGGAATGATATATGAAGCAAATTTTGATTATAATAATGCATTCATTGCTTACCGCAATGCATATAAGGTATATGAAGAAGATTATAAACAATATTTTGGGCTTAATGCGCCTGAACAATTAAAAAAAGATTTGTTACGTACAGCCTATTTAACAGGATTTTATGATGAAGTAGATTATTATGAGAAAAAATTTAAAATGAAATATGAACATCAAAAGGAAAATAATCCTGAATTGATATTCTTTTGGTTGACAGGTTTCGGGCCTGTTAAGTCCCAATGGGAGCTTAGCTTTGTCAAAGGGGCATATCGTAACGGATATGTAACGTATGTTAATAAACAATATGGGCTTTCATACAGATATTATGTAGGCGACAGAAGTGATGATGTGAAAGAAGGATTTAAAAATCTTGAAGTATTCAGGGTGGCATTCCCAAAATATGTTGCAAGACAGCCGCATTATACTTCAGCACAAATTACCTGTAATCAAAAGCAATATGCATTTCAAAAAGTACAGGATATTAATCAAATTGCATTTAAAACACTAAAAGACAGGATGTTGAGGGTTTTTGCAAATTCATTATTAAGGGTGGCTTCCAAAAAAGCCATTCAGACAGTTGTTAATAAGCAGAATGAAAATCTCGGAACTGTAGTGAGTATAGCCAACGCAATTACTGAAAAAGCGGATACCAGGAACTGGCAGACACTTCCTTATGCGATTTATTATCAGAGAGTTCCATTGAAAAAAGGAGAAAACAATATCCAGTTGGAAGCCAAATCTGTGCAGGGCAAAGAAAACAAACAACAATTTACCATTACTGCTGAACAGCAGGGAATGATTTATTTTCATTATTTTCACCATTTAGAATCTGCACAGCCAAAGATGTAATATACAATTTAGTTTAAATAACGTTTTAAAAAATATAATTATGCAAGACATTCAGTATTTAAAAGACCAAATTCGTTCAATCCCTGATTTTCCGGTAGAAAATATCATATTCAGGGATGTAACAACATTGATGAAAGATCCTAAGGCATTCAAAAAAGCATGTGATACCTTTTATGAGCATTATAAAGACCAGAAAATTGATAAAGTAGTGGGTATTGAAGCACGGGGTTTTGTTTTTGGTTCTGTACTCGCTTACCTGCTTAACGTGGGTTTTATTCCGGTAAGAAAAAAAGGAAAATTGCCTTTTAAAAATATTAGCCAGAAATTTCAATTGGAATACGGAACCGCTGAAATTGAAATCCATGAAGATGCAATTCAGGAAGGTGATAAAGTAGTGATTATTGATGACCTTATAGCAACCGGCGGCACAATAGCTGCCGCAATAGATTTGGTAGAGAAACTTAAAGGAGAAGTCGTTGAATGTGCTTTTCTCGTTGAATTACCGGATTTAAAAGGCAGAGATATGTTGAAAGGGAAAAATGTATTTTCAATGATTGAATTTGAAGGGGAATAGACTTAAGCCTCTTTTTAAAAATCGGTTGATTTGAAAATATTAACTATCATTTGCCAATGAAAACACG
>CAYMKE010000098.1:0-10197 GCA_964390955.1 uncultured Bacteroidales bacterium
AAGATCATGATACAATATAAACAATAGAATGGTAGTTAATTATTGAGCATCCCCTTAGCGTTTGGGATGACAGTCGGTTTAAACTATGCCAGAATAAAGTCAGTTTATTAGCCTGTATTACAGCATTAACTCACCTGTTGGGCAATCATATCACCTACTTCAGATGTTGAATAGCCCATTCTTCCAGCACCCATGTCTTTGATTTTATTTGCTGTGACATCGGCAATAGCACTTTCAATTTTGTCTTTTGCTTTGTCTTCCCCGAGTATTTCAAGCATCATGGCTGCACTTTGTATGGCAGCAAGCGGGTTGATGATGTTTTGCCCGGTATATTTCGGGGCAGAACCACCAATGGGCTCAAACATACTCACGCCTTCGGGGTTGATGTTACCTCCGGCAGCAATGCCCATACCGCCTTGTGTCATAGCGCCCAGGTCTGTAATGATGTCACCAAACATATTCCCGGTTACGATCACGTCAAACCATTCCGGATTTTTTACCATCCACATGCATGTGGCATCCACGTGATAATAATCCCGGCGAATATTGGCATATTCTTTTTCGCCTAATTCATGAAATGCTCTTTCCCACAAGTCATAAGCATAAGTCAATACATTGGTCTTTCCGCACAGGGCTAATGTATTGTCTTTGTTTCGTTTCTTCGTGTATTCAAAAGCAAATTTAAGACAACGGTCGACCTGGTGCCGTGAATACACCATGCTCTGTACAGCAACTTCGTGTTTTGTTCCTTTCATGGAAAAACCGCCTGTACCTGTATACAGTCCACCGGTATTTTCTCTTACCACAACATAGTCAATGTCTTCCGGCCCCTTGTCTTTCAAAGGAATGTCTACCCCGGGGTATAATTTTACAGGCCTGAGGTTGATGTATTGATCCAATTCAAAACGTGTTTTCAACAATATGCCTTTTTCAAGGATCCCGGGTTTTACATCAGGGTGCCCGATAGCGCCCAATAAGATGGAGTCGAATTTCCTTAGTTCATCAATTGCAGAATCAGGTAATACTTCTCCCGTGCGCTTATACCTTTCGCCGCCAAAGTCAAATTCTGTATACTCCATTTTATATCCAAATGGTTTGGCAGCTGCGTTTAATACTTTCAGCGCTTCACGCGTTACTTCAGGCCCGGTGCCATCACCCGGGATGACGGCGATTTTATATGATCTCTCACTCATGGTATGTTATATTTAATTATGTTATAAAATGCAACAATAATAGAAATTTATTTTTAAAACACAAAATTCAGACGGAATGCAGAAGTTAACCCAATGCATCTCCCGTGTTCTTCTTACATATTCTCAATGATATTAAGCATTTTCAGGGTCGCTTTAATTGCTGCCACTGTCTGGTCGCTGTCCAGCCCCCTGGTTTTTAATTTTTTTCCTTCATACTCCCAGGTGATAAATGTTTCTACCAGGGCATCGGTTTTACCACCGGGAGGGATGGTTACGGTATAATCTGTAAGCATCGGATACTTTTTGTTCAGTTGGCCGTATATTTTCCATATGGCTTTCATGAATGCATCATATTGGCCGTCGCCCGGGGATGTTTCTTCATAATGTTTCCCGTTTATTTCGATGCTCACTGTTGCTACCGGTTTAAGGCCATTGACCGTTGAAAGCGAAAAATTGTTTATTTTGATCTTTTCTCCAATGGTCGTACTTTTTAGCACATCAGATATAATATAGGGCAGGTCTTCTTTGGTGACATTTTCTTTTTTGTCAGCCAGTTCAATGATCCGTTGTGTTACTTTTTGCATTGATTCAGGATCAAGGTTGATGCCAAGTTCTTCGAGGTTTTTTTTGATGTTGGCTTTTCCGGATGTCTTGCCTAAAGCATATTCCCTGACCCGTCCAAAGCGTTCGGGATGCAATTCATTATGATATAAATTACATTTGCTGTCGCCATCGGCATGCACCCCGCATGTCTGTGTGAAAACAAATTCACCTATCAATGGTTTGTTGGTTGGAATACGGATCCCGGAGAATGACTCCACCAATTTACTGATCAGGTTGAGCTTGCTTTCATTGATGTTCATCCCACAATTCATATGGTCTTTGAGTATGGCAATTACACTTGACAATGGGACATTGCCTGCTCGTTCTCCCAACCCGTTTACCGTGGTATGGATGCATTGTATGCCGGCTTTAACAGCCGAATAAACATTGGCTGTAGCCAGGTCATAATCATTATGAGGATGAAAATCAAATGCCAGGCCGGGATACTTGTCCACCATTTTTTTACAATACTCGTAGGTGGTATCCTGATTCAAAATACCCAGTGTGTCAGGAAGCATGAAATTTTGTATTGGCTCTTTTTGTAAGTGCTTCATGAGCAGGTCAATATACTTCGGTGAATCCTTCATCCCATTTGACCAATCTTCAAGATATACATTGATATTCAGCCCGTTTTCATGTGCATATTGAATGGCTTGTTGTATATCAGATAAATGTTCCCGCGGGCTTTTTTTGAGTTGTTCCTTTGCATGTTTTTCAGAACCTTTGCATAATAAATTCACAGTTTTGCCACCAGCTGCCATGATCCAGTCAATGGATTTAGTCCCGTCAATAAACCCTAAAAATTCGATTTTATCCAGAACATTATTTTCTCCGGCCCATTGACATATATGTTGAGCCGCACGAAATTCTCCTTCGGAAACCCGCGCAGAACCGATCTCAATACGGTCCACTTTTACTTCTTCCAAAAGAATTTTGGCGATATTCAGTTTTTCAGTTTCAGTAAAAGAAACCCCTGAGGTTTGTTCTCCATCCCGCAGGGTTGTATCCATTATTTGTACGTGGCATTTGTTTGTTGTCATGGCATATATTTTTTATCCTACAGAATAAGGATTTTTAAATGCTTTGATCTTATCTTTCATGGTCAATACATAGTCAATGTCATCCAATCCTTTTAATAAACATTCTTTTTTATAAGGATTGATTTCAAAGTGCTCTTTTTCTCCTGTTTTCATGAGTTCGATTACCTGGTTTTCCAGATCAACTTTCAATTTGGTGCCAGGGTCTTCATGAATTGCGTTGAATATTTTTTCTGAAAATTGTTCGGATATCTGTACAGGCAGTACGCCATTATTCAATGCGTTGTTTTTAAAGATATCGGCAAAAAAGCTTGATACCACTACACGGAATCCGTATCCATGGATAGCCCAGGCAGCATGTTCACGGCTGGAACCGCTTCCAAAGTTTTTTCCGGCAACCAGAATTTTTCCTTTGTATTTTGGGTCATTTAAAACAAAGTCATTTTTGGGTTGTCCTTCTTTGTCATATCTCCAGTCGCAAAACAGATTATCTCCAAAACCTTCACGTGTGGTGGCTTTCAAGAATCGTGCCGGGATGATTTGATCCGTATCTATGTTTTCATATGGAAGAGGCACAGCTGTGCTTTCTAATGTTTTGAATTTTTCGATCGCCATTGTTTGTTATTTTTAAAGTTAAGAAAATCAACCCATTAATTCCCTGGGGTCTGTAATTTGGCCTGTTACAGCAGCAGCAGCTGCTACCAGTGGGCTTGCCAGGATGGTACGGGAACCCGGCCCCTGGCGTCCTTCAAAATTTCTGTTTGATGTTGAAACAGCGTATTTCCCTTCCGGTACTTTGTCTTCATTCATTGCCAGGCAAGCAGAACATCCCGGTTGACGGAATTCAAATCCGGCTTCTTCAAGGATGTTTACCAGTCCTTCTTCCTGGGCTTGTTTTTCAACCAGTTTGGAACCGGGAACGATCCACGCAGTTACATTGTCTGCTTTTTTTCTTCCTTTTACCAAATCTGCAAATTCCCTGAAGTCTTCTATTCGTCCGTTTGTACAACTTCCAACAAAGACATAGTCTATTTTTTTACCTGCCATTGGTTCGCCCGGTTTGAAACCCATGTATTCAAGTGATTTTTTAAAAGAACCCTTACTGCTGTCAGGAATATCTGATTCAGCAGGGATTTTTTCAGTGATGCCTATGCCCATTCCCGGGTTGGTACCAAAGGTTACCATAGGTTCTATGTCATTGGCATCAAATGTATATTCAGTGTCGAATACAGCACCATCATCCGTGTATAATTGTTTCCATTTTTCTATAGCTTCGTCCAATTTATCTCCTTTGGGTGCAAATTCACGGCCTTTCAAATAATCGAACGTGGTTTGGTCAGGGGCAATAAACCCTCCTCTGGCTCCGCTCTCGATGCTCATGTTGCTCACGGTCATGCGGCCTTCCATTGACAGGTTTTGTATGGCCGGGCCTGCATATTCAATAAAATGGCCGGTGCCACCGCTTGTTGACAGCTTTGATATAATATAAAGAATCAGGTCTTTTGATGTGACTCCTTTTTGAAGTGTTCCATTGACAGTGATCCGCATTTTTTTAGGTTTGGGCTGTAATATGCAATGCGTGGCAAGTACCATTTCCACTTCACTGGTACCAACACCAAAAGCAACAGCGCCAAATGCACCGTGCGTTGACGTGTGGCTGTCGCCGCAAACAATAGTAAGGCCTGGTTGTGTAATGCCTAATTCAGGCCCTACCACATGCACGACACCCTGGTAAGGATGGTTCAGGCCAAAATGGAGAATCCCAAATTCACTGGCATTTTTTTCTAACGTTTTGACTTGTGTCCTGGAGAGTTCTTCTTTTATTTCCAGGTGTTGGTTCAGCGTGGGGACATTGTGGTCTGGTGTCGCCATGGTGTCTTCTTTTGTAAAGACATCAAGGCCACGGTTTCTGAGTCCTTCGAATGCCTGTGGACTGGTTACTTCGTGTACAAAGTGTTTGTCAATGTACAACACGCTGGGGCCGCCTTCTATCTGTGATATCACATGGCTGTCCCAAATTTTGTCAAATAATGTTTTTGCCGCCAAAGTCTGTTTAATTTTAAAAGTTAAACCATATAAAATAAAAAAACCATTCTTACATTTTGGCAAGAATGGTTTTTTTAATCTTTTTTAGCATATACCATTCTCACCTGGGAAATTGAATAATTATACCAGCAAGTAATAAAATGTCAATAATGATGAATGATATTTTGCTTAAGTGTCTCATTAATAAATTTATATATTAATTGTATTGTTTTTTTGACTTGTCTAAGTTTAGACACAGATGCAAAAATATAAAAATTATGGATAAAAAGAAAAATATATTTGTTATTTATCGTTTGAATAAACAGGAGTTACACGATTGCTTATTCATTCTCCATTGCTTCTACAATTTCATCGGTAATTTCAAGGTTATGAAATACCTGCTGTACATCTTCATCTTCTTCAAACTCATCAATAATTTTTAATGTTTTGATGGCCTCTTCTTTATCCAGTGCTTTTGTTGTAATTGGAATTCTTTTTAATTCTGCATTTTCGGTTTCTATGTTCATTTCTTCCAGTTTTTTCTGAACACTCCCGAAATTTTCAAGGGATGTTGTCAGAATGAAATATTCTTCATCGGACTCAAAGTCGTCAATCCCTGCATCAATCATTTCCAGTTCAAATTCTTCCGGGTTTATGTCTTCATTGACTGGAATGGTAAATACGCCTTTTTGTTCGAATTGAAAGCTCAGTGACCCTTTGGTGCCCAAATTGCCGCCCCGTTTGTTAAATATGGCACGTACAGAGCTGACAGTCCTGTTTTTATTATCTGTCAGACATTCCACAATAACTCCTATGCCATGAGGTAAATACCCTTCATAGGTTTCTTTTTCGAGGTTACTTGGGTCTTTTTTGGCTTTGTTAATCGCTCTTTCAATGTTGTCTTTGGGCATGTTTACCCCTTTTGCATTGTTTATTGCTGTTCTTAACTGCGCGTTGGTCGTCGGGTCTGTATCGCCACCCGCATCTTTAATAGCTATTTCAATTTCTTTTGTGACACGTGAAAAAATTTTGGAACGCTTTGCATCTGCCGCACCCTTTTTGCGTTTTACTTTTGACCATTTATTATGTCCTGCCATAGTTAATGATATTTTAATGATAAAGTGCAAACGATTCACATGTCAGACGGATGAAATTTTAATTATGTTTCTGCATTGCATCTGGTAAAGTTGAATGGTTTGCTTCGTTTAAAACATTTTATAAATGCAAAAATATAAATAATCTTTAATTTTTCTATGGCATTGAACGGACTCGCGTGTCAAAGAATTTTACATTGCACGGTTCATAACTTAAACTTTATTATTTTTGCATTCAGAAAATGTTGAATCAAATACTAAATAGAGAAAGAAAAAGTGCAATCAGAACAAAACCCAATATATTTTTTTATAGAAACCTATGGCTGTCAAATGAATGTAAATGACAGTGAGATTTTAGCAGCTTTGATGAAGCAGGAGCAATACCATGTCACAGATGATATTGATCAGGCAGGGATCGTGTTAATGAATACATGTGCAGTCAGGGAAAATGCAGAAAAGCGGGTATTGGGAAGGATTGATCATTACAAACAATTGCAGAAAAAAAGGCCTGATCTGATGATAGGCGTGATCGGGTGCATGGCTGAACGGATGAAAGAAACATTGTTTGAAAAGGGAGTTGACCTGGTAGCAGGGCCTGATGCATACCGTGATGTCCATAAACTCCTTGAACAAATTCAACGCAATCATTCTACCGCTATCAACATTGAGTTGTCCAAAGAAGAAACCTATGATGATGTGCTCCCTGTCCGTTTAGGGAAAAATAATGTTACAGCTTTTATATCCATTATGAGGGGATGTGATAATTTTTGTTCTTATTGTGTGGTGCCATATACAAGAGGACGGGAACGCAGCAGGGATATTAACAGCATTATTAATGAAGCAGACCATTTGATTGAGCATGGGTATAAAGAAGTGACGCTGCTCGGGCAAAATGTGAATTCGTATGCATGGAAAGACGATGAGGGGAAAATGATCAATTTTCCGGAGTTGATGGAAAAGGTAGCTCAGAGATCTAAAGAGTTACGGGTACGGTTTGCAACGTCTCACCCAAAAGATATGTCTGATGAGCTATTGCATGTGATCAGGGCATATCCAAACATTTGTAAGCACATTCATCTGCCCTGCCAATCAGGAAGCAGCCGCACGCTTAAACGCATGAACCGTAAATACACCCGTGCATGGTATCTCAACAGGATTGAGGCGATCAGGAATATAATCCCGGAATGTTCAATTACAACAGATATTATTTCAGGTTTTTGTGGAGAAACAGAACAAGACCACCAGGAAACCCTTTCACTCATCCGGGAAGTTGGTTTTGATTCTGCATTTACTTTCAGGTATTCGGTACGTCCGGGCACACTTGCAGAAAAAAAATATGCCGATGATGTGCCGGAAGAGGTCAAAATAAAGCGTTTAAATGAGATTATTTCACTACAGCAGGATATTTCTAAAAATAACAATCGGAAAATGCTGGGCAGGGAAGTCTGTGTACTGATTGAAGGCACTTCGAAACGGTCAGAAGATCAATATATGGGCAGGACATCGCAAAATAAACTTGTCGTGTTTCCCAAAACGCCACAACAGCCGGGAGAATATGTTACGGTAACGATCAGGGATGTTTCTTCGGCTACATTGATAGGAGAATGAGCATCCAACGCCTGATTTCATTCTATTCCATTTCATTCCATTTTTAAGTTTTATAAAGGTTGATTTTTTTGAAACCTTTTTGAGAAAATTGCATATAACTGGTTTAATAATGGGATTCTATAAATATGTAATTGCTAATTAAAAAAAATAAAATTATGAGAAAAATACTTTATTTGGTTTTGGTAATGTTTATTACCATGTATTCCTGCAGTGAAGATGATTTATCGGATGATAATTCACAGGTCGAGTCAGACAAACAAACAATTGATGAGACAATTGATAATATGGGATATGATTTTGGTGATATGATGGAAACAGAAGGAATGAAAGTCTTGCAGGCATATTTTACATTAGGGGATGATGCAATTGCTCTGAAAAGTACCGGTGATTCAAAACACCTTCGATCTTTATTGCCGAATGAGAACAGGCTGAAAGCCATCACGGGAAGTGAAGGGTTTAATGCACATTGTGGTACATAT
Source organism: uncultured Bacteroidales bacterium (assembly GCA_964390955.1). Classification (GTDB taxonomy): domain Bacteria; phylum Bacteroidota; class Bacteroidia; order Bacteroidales; family JBBRXJ01; genus CAYMKE01. The sequence continues at coordinate 8,040 of CAYMKE010000098.1, forward strand.
ACCTGGAATGCCGGGAACCAGGGATGGGATTATGATAGTTTGAATCCATCGGATAAGATGATTGTTAATTTCCCTACAGATACCAATAATCAGACGAACCTCGATGGAGTGCTGACGATTTATGATTATTCAGAACAAATGTTTGTTACAGATGAAGGTTTTCATATGGATACAAGTTATTGTCCTTCCAGTATTATGGCAGATATGAAAGTGGATAGCACAAAATATATTGATTTTAGTTTTACAGCATCATGGGCCAATGCCAAAACTCCTACTTCTCTTACTGCTTCATTAGATATTGTTCCCTATTCATTTTCCATCACGTTTACAGATGGTGGTACATCTATTACAGGAAGTGCAAATATTTCTCTAAATTCATCTACTTTGTTTGGATTAAGTGGTTCTGTGCTTTTTTATTCCAGCGCTAAAGATTCTGTAAAACAATTATCCAATGTGGTAGCTACATATCGTGATCTGCAGGTTAAAGGTAATGTAGATGTTGATGCAATGAATAAAGCTGAGAATACGTCTGCTGTAAATACTGCAATAGATGTTGCGTTGTATCATACCGGCGGGTCTAAGATAGCTGACATTGTATTGGTAGATGTTACCAATGACAGCACAGATGTATATCTTGAGTATTCTGATGGCTCCCAAGAACCGGCCAGTAAGTATGGTGAGTCTTTAACCAATTCGATTGAACAAGATGCTCAAAAAATGGATCATTTTTTCAATAGCAAATAATTTTATTGATTTGGGTTTCTTACCTAAATCAACGGGTGGCGTACACCCTGCCATTCATTGTCTGAACTCCCGCAGTAGCGGGACAGGCTTTGATTTGCCTGATTATTGGATTACCTGATTGTTTATCCGGCAAACAGCCATGCAATTTAATTGTTGACATGCACGCACAATAACAAAAAATTATCGTTTCTTTTTCTCATAATAATTATCTAAATTTGCATTATATTGTTAACTAAAGTATTCTTAAAGAAATAAAAATGAACATTGGGCTTAAAATGACAGAAATGAGAAAACAGAAAGGATGGTCGCAAACCGACCTTGCCAAACAAATTGATGTTTCTCGTGTAATCATTGGAAGGTACGAGCGTAACGAAGCAGCACCTTCTATTGATGTTGCAAAACGTATAGCTGATGCTTTCGAGGTTTCTCTTGATCATTTGGTAGGTGAAGGACAAAACGCTGCCTTTGATAAAAAAATACTGCAAAGGATTCAGGAAATTCAAAGCATGAACCCTGATTTCAGGAACCGGTTTTTTAGTATTATTGACTCTGTAATCAGGGATTATAAAACACAACAAGCTTATTTAAACCAATAAAAATTGAGATTATGAACGTGCAATATATTTCAGATCAAGAGGGCAATACTGTTAGTGTTGTTATTCCAATTCAAGAATGGAAAGTACTCAAGCAAAAGTACAAAGGTATTGAGGAAGAGCTGGACTATCCCGAACCGTCAAAGGAAGAAATAAAAGAAAATATCCGTCAGGGACTAAAAGAATTAAGGTTAATTGAAGAAGGCAAATTAAAAACCAGGCCGGCTAAAGAGTTCTTAAATGAGTTATAGAGTTGATACGACACCAAACTTTGAAAGGGAAGCCAAAAGGCTTATCAAAAAATATAAATCCCTTCAAAATGAAATTAATGCCTTGATTGATAGCCTGGAAGAAACACCAAAACAAGGTGCCCATTTAGGCAATGATATTTATAAAATCCGATTAGCTATTAAAAGCAAAGGGAAAGGGAAACGTAGCGGTGCAAGGGTTATGACCAAAGTAAAAATTGTTGACCGGATGGTTTATATGTTTTCTATTTATAATAAAGGTGAAAAAGATGATATTTCGGATAAAGAAATTCAGGATTTGATGAAGGAAATTCCTTGATATTATATTGTGAATAAACTGCTTGCATACACACGAGCAAGGGTAGCTCCGCACAAGTGAAAAACACTTGCGCGATAGGGGGGTATAAATAAGCGGGTTATTCAGGCAATAACTATACCTGTTAAACCCGAGCGTATAATCCGGCATTTGTACATAATTGTCGGGGCTGAGGAATGAAGCGGTGAGGGGGTCGTATACGCGGCCGTTCATTGTCTGAACCTTGATTTGCCTGATTATTGGATTACCTGATTGTT
>CAYMKE010000099.1:0-10161 GCA_964390955.1 uncultured Bacteroidales bacterium
ATGCTGTAATAAAGATGGTGGAACCGACCCACCGGGGTTGTCTTGCAGGAGAGAGACTCAACTAAACGAAGCGATCTCACGACCGAAGGGAGTAAACTGTCACGTACGGTTCCGTGAGAGGCTTGGGGTGAAATTCCCCTTGCCTACTCGACACGTCACCGTTTGTATGGCATTCATTCAAAAAAGAGATACCCACTATGGAAATAAATGAAATAAAACACATTACCATGAATTTGATCGGGGTTATTATTATATAGACTTTGTGATAAAGCAAAACTTGGGAAAAAACACGTCTCCGGACAAAAACTGTGTTTGCCCGGGATGCAAGAATTTTTGATAAACAAAGTCTTTCTTATCTATTATACTCTATAAAGTTTTTTCTGTGGAAGGAATCGGTCATAAAAATGAAAAAGCCAATGGTTCGGGGTATTTGTAGGGTGGATGCTATCTCCAAAGGGATAGTTAAAATTTAAAATCATGATTTTGATATATTGTTGAATGAAGGCCCTGACTATTTTAACCCGGAGGAAACGCCCCTGGAAAACAGGTAGGGATACCGGTGTTACGCCACATTGGAACACCGCCATCCTGGCGGTAATAACAAAGCCGGCAAGATGCCGGCGGTACAGGGAACCCCACCGTAAACTATATAACATTTTTCTGCTATCGTACCCGATATCTTCCGCCAGTAACCAATATTTCTGAAAAAATCACTTGTGTATGTCTTTCCTGATTTAACACCGATATCCTGGCAGCGAAAAAAACCGGCAGGGATGCTGGTGTTACATATGTTGATGTTTTCCTTTTTGAAAAAGTTTTTAGTAAAAACATAACCATACGAAGGTATATAATTTTCTATGAAACTATAAAAACAATGAAACGGTTTCTATTCTGAAAGAACAAACATTGTCATGAAGCATTTCCTGTTTAAAAATTATGGGATGACTGATTTTAAATGTTGTACAAAGTGAATATCACACCTATTATATTGATCGTAGAAAATGTGCTCCATGGTACTCCAACCATTAATTTCTTTGTCTACCAACTAAGAGCTTGTTTCATAATGGTTAATATTAAAACGTATTAACTTTTTATCACATTAAGTAAAATACTATTTAAGAGTTTTGACCTTAATACAAGAAAATTGTTAAAAAAAACTTAATACTTTTCATTATTTTGAAGCTGATTTTGTTGGATTATTATATATTTGTCAAAAATTTAACCTCTAAATCAAGTTAAAATGAAAATTAAATTATTTCTATTCGTATTATTTCTGCTCATTTCTTCGTTTGCTTCATTTTCTCAAATCGATCCCGGCAATGCATTGGATTTTGATGGAGTGAATGATTATGTTCAATTGCCGGCAGCAAATTATTTTGACAGTGAATTTACAATTGAAGCCTGGGTGTATGTAAGGGAATATAATCATTTTCCACGGATTATGGATTTTGGCAACGGCCAAGCCACTAATAATGTAATTTTTACGATAACCCCAACAACCGGTTATCCTTTATTTACAGTTTACAACAGTTCTGGCCATAGCAATTTAACAGGTCACGAAAAAATCCCTTTAAATCAATGGGTACATGTTGCATGTGTATTGAATGGTTCCAATGCATACATATATATGAATGGTCAATGTATAGCAGAAACCAACACCATGTATATCCCCGAAAACATCTCGAGGTCAGAATGTTTTATAGCAAAAAGCGGATGGGATATTGATGAATATTTCAATGGAAAGATTGATGAATTCAGAATGTGGAATTATGCCAAATCAGCAGAACAAATTCAGCAATATATGCACCAACCCTTGGCTGGAACAGAAAACGGACTGAAGGTGTATTTTGTTTTCGATCATTCAACGGGACAAACATTAATGGATATTTCCAATCCGCCCTATTATGACGGCACTTTAATAAATATGACAAGCGAGGACTGGGTGACATCTAAAGCGATGATTCAGCCTGTTCTATTGCCAAATTCCGGACGCGACACTTCACGTTTCACGGCCCATTGGAACCCTATAAACGGCGCTCAAATGTATCTTGATGTATCTACTTTATCAAATTTTGATACTCTTGACATATTGAATAATGAAAACATCGGGGTTGTGAATAGTTATGAGCTCACCGGACTAACACCCGGAACCGAATATTATTACCGTTTAAAAAGCAAATCCTCTATTTTGAGCGATTATTCTGAAACAGGGATGATCATGACACGAGGAAAAGTTCCCGGAAAAGGAATTGAATTTAATGGGACTAATGAATGGGCCAATCTACAGGATTTTCCATTGCCTGATTCTTTTTCTATTGAATTTTGGTATAAAGCAGACAATCCCTCTGTTTATAATTGCATCATTGGAAAGCATAGTTATGAAGGCACTAACATACTCATCATTGGATATTACCATAACCAGATGCGATTGACGATTCGTGATCAAATCGTTATGATTAACGATATATTCCAGGACACTTCATGGACTCATTTGGCCGCGGTTTATAAAAAAACATCCGGTTCATCAACCAACATTACAGTCTACAAAAACGGAAAACGAATCCATCAAGAAACATTAAACAATGTATTGGGTGATATAACCGGTAAAAGTTGGGTGATCGGACAAGATTGGGACTGCACAGTAACCAAAAGTGACTTTTTTGACGGAAAGATTGATGAAGTCAGGTTCTGGGGTAAACCATTGACCCAACAAGAGGTTCAATCCAGGTTGTATAGTGAATTAACTGGCAATGAACAAGACTTAATTGCATACTATGATTTCAATGCTGTTCATGGCTCTTTGATTCCAGATCTTTCCGGAAATCAATTTCATGGGATGCTCCTTCCTGTTGCCAATACCATGAATCGCTGGACATCTTCCAACGCCATGCTCATTCCAACAGCCAAAGAGGCTTCTGATGTTTCAGAAACCGAATTCACTGCACATTGGGATACCATTCCGGGTTCACCATCTTATATCCTTGAAATATCAGATACTGCTGATTTCTCAAACTGCATTTATTACGACACACTTGTAACCAATACATATACCATCAACAGCTTATCCCCCGGAAAAACATATTACTACAGGGTGAAATCGATCACGTACATGACAAGCCCATGGTCAAATATTGAGAAAGCATCAACAATCATTACACCCCCGGGCAATGCGTTGGCATTTGACGGCATTGATGATTATGTTGACCTGTCTAGCTATATTTCTAAGATTAGTGGCAGGAATCAGGGGACTATTACCGGGTGGTTCAAATCTAATTCCAATGAAGGGCAGATGTTGTTTTGTCTGGCCGATGGCAGTCAAAATACAGCAGATAATACCATATTAGGCCTCAATTCATCAACAAACACGTATGACGATGAAAGCTTTTGGTTTGTAGTAGCACGGGGTGGCGTGGCCAAATTATACATGTATGTCCGGAAAGGAGATGGTTATTATTCTGATGGGCATTGGCATCATTTTGCCGTTTCAATAGGAGGAGAAAAAAACGCTATATATATTGATGGAGAAGAACAACCTGTATGCTATAAAATAGGTTCAAATACAACAAAAGAATTCTCCAGTTTAGCCAATCCAAACATAATGAGACTGGGAAACAGAACTTATAATAATGTTGAGGAATATCATTTGAATGGCAAAATGGATGAATTTTCAATATGGGATCGTCCATTATCCAAACAAGAAGTAAAAAATATTATACATAAAGAATTGGAAGGAAATGAACGAGGTTTATTATGTGATTATGATTTTAATGAGACCCAGGGCATGAAATTATATGATCAAAGTATCAATGCAATACAGGGAACATTAATGAATATGACAGAAAATTCATGGGTGGAATCCAAAGCGATCATTACTCCATTTGCAAAAAATCTTTCAAATTCTTATCCTGATGACCTGGTTGTTCAATGGGATTCCATTCCAAGTGCCCAGCAATATTACATACAGTTATCAAAAGACAGTGATTTTTCAACGATGTTGATAAATGATTCTACAACATCAAATTATTATGATATTAAAAGCCTGTTGGATTCCAGTTACACCTACTATTACCATGTATGGAGTAAGACTCATAAATTAAGCGATACCACGCGATATCATATCACGCGAAGCCCTGGAAAGGCTCCATACTTTGATTTTGTTGATAACTATGCTAAAATGGAAGGTTGTAATGATAAATTAAGTAGCCCCATGTTTTCCATCACCTGCTGGGCTAAAGTTGAAGGAGGTGAAAATAATTTTAGAACGCTCATAAGTAACAGAAGTAATTATAAGGGCACTCATATTTATGCCGGAATGGACAATAAATGGGAGTTTTGGTTAGGTGACGGAGCTTGGTGGCATGTATTGTATTCTTCTGAAAACATCCAGGAAAACACGTGGTATTTTATCGCGTGTACCTTTGATGGCAATACTGCCAAACTATACATAAACGGTGAATTGGATGTAGAAATGGAAGTTTTAAATTATATACCCAACACTCAATATCCGCTGACTATTGGAAAAGAATCAGAATCGGCCGGCACCTATTTTTTCAACGGACAAATTGATGAAGTATCATTATGGGATACTGCTATTTCAAATAAAACAATCAATGACATGATGCGTCATCCTTTAAATGGAGATGAACATAATTTATTTGCATATTATGATTTTAATGAAATTTATGCCAATAAGTTTTCTGATTTAACAGGCAATGAAAATAAACTCGTATTGCATAATATGAATTCGACTACGGATTGGAAAGAATCTCATGCCTTAATCACACCTTTTGCAAGACAGGCAACAGAAATTTCGAACACCGGATTTACTGCTCATTGGGACTCTGTACCTCATGCATCTGCATATCATTTTCAATTAGCAGATAATGACTCTTTTTCCAATATTATAGTAGATTCAGTGTTAAAAGGAAATTCATTTAATGCAACAGGACTGCAGGAAGGGACCATTTATTATTACAGGGTCAAATCGGAAACATACAAATTCTCCGGATTTTCAAATGTTATTTTAACCCAGACCTTAATGAACATTCCAGGTAACGCGATTGCCTTAAATGGAATCAATCATCGTGTTGATGTATCTACCCTGGGGAATGCAAATTTCAGGAGAGGATTTACCGCGGAATGTTGGATAAAAGTCCCTGACAAAAATCGTCATGGTAAAATTATGGGATTTTACACATCTGATGATCAAAACCTTAATTTATTAAATATTGTAAGTAAAAAAGTACAATATTACGATGACCAAATCGGGACATACATTGGATCGCCTCATGAAAAAGATACATTGGAAAATGGTGTATGGTACCATGTCGCCATGGTTATCAAACCCAATAACCAATGTTACATATATCAGAACGGTGAGCAGATTCATTCATTCACAGCGTCTGTTTTACCGGAACCAGGTTGCAAGTTTACCCTTGGATGTGATTGGGATCCGGTAAATATGGTAAACGACCATTATAAAGGGATGATAGATGAGATCCGGGTATGGAATTACCCCAGGAGCGAAAACCAAATCCGGGCATATCTCCATAAGGCTGTCTCCCCAGATGCAAGCGGATTGATGGCTTATTATAATTGTGACAATGTTTCCGGAACCACATTATATGATCTGACTTCAAATAAGCACAATGGATCGATGGTATTTATGACTGATACATGCTGGCAACCCTCTATGGCTGTTATACAACCTATAGCGAGAGAAGCAACCGGGGTCACGTATTCAAGTTTCGTTGCGAACTGGGATACCATTCCGGGTGTAACAGACTATATTTTAGATATCTCTACTGATAAGCATTTTAATACCATTGACATAAAAGACTCGATCATCCTTCATCAAACACGCTATTTTATTGATACATTAAATGGAGAAACACCTTATTATTATCGCTTAAGGTACTATAAAGATAGTTTATCGGCTTTTACAAATAAAACAGAACTTATTACTGCAGCAAGAAAACCCAGGATCATCAATGATAGCATAACGAGTATTTGTGATTATGATACACTTATTCTTCAATCAAATTACATGTTGAACAATCAATACCAATGGTATAGAAATGATACAATGCTCCCCGGTGCGAACACGAATTCATATCTGGTGGATGTATCGGGCACGTATAAATTCAGAGGTATTGACACACTATGGAATGACACAGCCTGGTCTGATCCGGTAGCCATCACGATCAATACAAGTCAGTTCAGTACATCTTTTTCAGCCATTGACAGCACGCTAAACGCTCCGAATCAGGGTGAATTTTTATTTAAAGTACAATTCATAAACCTTTCTTCAAAATCTTCATCATATAAATATTTTTGGGAGTTTGGAGATGATAGTACCGGTTATTTTAATCATGATACGGTTCAGCATATTTATAAATACAATGGAAAATATGATGTTTCACTAACAGTAAGTGATTCGCTAACAGGATGTTTTCAGTCATTGAGCAAACCTGAATATATAATGTGCAAAGGAGGCATTGACAACATTAACGAGGAGATTATCATTACCGGCAATTCGATGCTCTGTCCCGGTGACTCGGTGAAGCTTGCATGCAAAGAACACGATGCGGATATTTATCAGTGGAGGAAAAACGGAACGAACATACCTGATGCAAATGATAGTATTTATTTTGCAAAACAAGCAGGTAGTTATACATGCCATTTAACCATTTCAGGTATTTCAGCCACTGAAGAAACCGTTTCTGCATTGGTTGACACCTTTAGCATCATCACTCCGGTAATCTCTCAGATCGGAACATTGGATGCCTGTATGCCGGACACCATAGCATTTTCTTTAGATACAAATTACATTCATTATTTCTGGTCTAACGGCGATTCGGCCATGCAAACATATATCACGCGGCCAGGTATTTATTCTGCTACCGTAGTCGACCAGAATGCTTGTCAGTTAGAATCTGCTCCGGTTACCGTCCAATATGAATATATTGCTCAACCTTCCATATGCATGGTGACTGTAGATACTTCTACAAATCATAACATCATTGTTTGGGATAAAATACCTGATGATCGGGTTGCCGGATATTATGTATACAAGGAAGTCAATTCCGACAATAATTTTGTAAAAATCGATTCCGTAAAACAAGGTGAATTAACCGTGTTAGAAGACGAACAATCAGATCCCCAAGTGAGTTCAGATAAATATAAGATTTCAGCTATTGACACGTGCGGGTATGAAACACCCCTTAGTGGATTTCATAAAACCATCCATTTGCAGGTCAATATAGGCCCCACCGGAGAACGTAATTTAACATGGGACGATTATTTAACCGGTGATTATGATTCTTTAAATAATATCTCTGCAACGAAAGCATTTGGTACTGGAAATTATTATATTTACCGGGGCAGTGATTCTGCTCAACTCTCTTTATATGAAAGTCGCCCATCAAGTACTACCAGCTGGTCTGATTTTGATACATCACAGGTATATTATTACCGGGTTGTTGCTCACAAACCGGATACTTGTGATCCTTTGGGATTACTGAAGGCATCTGGAGGACCATACAGCCGATCTGTATCAAATCTGGAAGATAACAGGTTAAAAGATAACAACAGGATCGTGAAATTTAAAAACTTAGCAGACGTGAAAGTATCTCCAAATCCTTTTAATGATCAATTGAATATCAACCTGTATCTAAAGCACTCTAATCATGTTACATTAACGCTGAGCAATGCATTAGGCCAGAAAATATCTGTCATGGAAAAGCAGTTGCTTGATCCCGGGTATCATGATTATAACCTGAACATTGAAATGCCGGGCAATATCTTTTTCCTGGAAATATCTATTCAGAACATGACAGAAAGCATTCAATTAATAAAAGAATAGTATGTAATTTGAAAAAAGCTGCCATATTATATGAAAGCCGTTTAGGGACAACAAAACGGTTTGCAGAAAATATCTCAGAATATTTAAAGAGTAAAAAAAATAAGTGCTTCTGTATCCGCGATTGATTTTAATAATGATTCAGATTTTCATGATTCAGATGTAGTATTCCTCGGGTGTTGGACAAATGGGTTAATGTTAATGTTTCAACATCCCACGAATAAATGGAAACAATCCTTAAACGAAGCGAATGGATTGAGTGACAAAAAGGTTGTTTTGTTTACAACGTATAATATACTTACCGGTTCTATGTTCAGGAAAATGCAACAGGCACTTCAACATAAAAATGTTGAAATCATTGGCAGGATAAAGTCAAGAAAAGGATTGTTAGATGATCAAATAAAACAGGAATTAGATGCATTGATTTCGAGCTGATAAACAACATGTTTCCTGTTAATAAATGATCGGTTTAAAGGGTAATTTGGCCTGGATGTGTCCTTGTTCTAAAATGTTTTTAAGTTCGGTGTATTTTTTGAAGGGCAGCACCCCCATTTCTTTTTCTAAAACCCTGGTTTGTACTTCCGATCGAAGTCCTTTTAAGAGTTGTTGGAACGCTGGTTTATGTTTCGGATATTCAACAATTTTATATTCATCAATATTGGCATTATTCGCTGCAACAGTAATGGCTTTGTTTAATCCCCCGAGCATATCAACCAGGCCCTGGCGTTTAGCATCAATCCCAATCCATATAATGCCCCTGCTGATTTCATCAACAGCTTCTTTTGACATATTTCTTCCTTCTGCTACACGTGTAAGAAACACATTATATGTATGGGTGATTGCCTGGTTCAGGATTTCGATTTCTTCCGGATTCAAAGGCCGCTCGATCGAAAAAATATCACTGTGCCTGTTTGTTTTAACCCTGTCAAAATGTATACCGAGATTGTCATTTAATAATTCACCGGCATTTGGAATTATACCAAACACACCAATAGACCCCGTGATCGTGGTTGGGTCAGCTAATATGGTGTCAGCAGCACATGCAATATAGTACCCCCCGGAGGCCGCATAACTGCCCATTGACACAATCATGGTCTTGGCCTCAGCAGTAAGCTGCACTTCGCGCCAGATGATTTCAGCGGCGAGGGCGCTGCCACCACCGGAATTGATTCTCAAGACAACTGCTTTAACACTCGAATCTTTTCTTGCTGTTCTGATTGATCTTGATATTTTTTCTGCACCCATTGATTCATGATCTCCTTCACCGGGAACAATTTCTCCATTGGCATAAACAACAGCTATTTTATCATTCGTGGAATTTTTTTTTGTTTTATGATTTTTATAGTCAAACGGCTGAACTATAGCGACAGGTTTGTCATCTGAGATTCCCAAATCTTTTTTTAATTCATTGATGATTTCATCTTTGTATTTATACCCTGTGAGCAAGCCTGTTGATACCAACTCTTGGGTTGGATGTATTTTAAATTCATTGGCTTTATTATTTAACACGTTGGTTGGAATATTCCTTGATTCGGAGATTTTATCCAGCATATGACTCCATAATACATTTACATACCTGGATGTTTGTTCTTTATTATATTCACTCATCTCGTTTTGTGTAAATGGTTCTACAGCCGATTTATAAATGTTGCCAGGCCCTGTTACAACCTGTATATCAATGCCTAATTTATCCAGCCCATCTTTGAGAAAAGCCATTTCTGTTTGCAACCCGTTGAAAATTAAAGTCCCCTGAGGGTTCATGTATATTTTATCGGCAACAGATGCAATATAATATGCTTTTTGGGTATATACTTCACTGTATGCCATGATAAACTTACCAGATGTTTTGAAATCAAGTAACGCATTCCGAATTTCTTCAATAGTACCAAAACTGGAAGGGATCATGGTAAGGTCAAGGTAAATGCCCTTAATATTGTTATCTGTTTTTGCTTTTTCAATAGTTCTCAATAAATCGTTGAGACCCATATGGGTACTGTGTGTGAAATCTTTAAAATTAAAATTTTCAAAAGGATTGTTCGATGTTCTGTCCTGGACAGGATAATTGAGTTTGAGTTTTAATACACTGTTGGGTGAAATTTGTACCTTTTGGGGTTTGGCTGATTTGATGGCCGCAGCCATAATTCCAAACATCATAAGCGCTGCAATTCCAAACACAATTAACATTCCTGTTATTGTTGCCAGTAAATATTTTAGAAAACTTTTCATATGTTTATTTTTTAATTTTTAATGGTCATATGAAGCTCGCAAGTAAAAAATAATCATTCTTGTGTGTGCAAAAA
>CAYMKE010000100.1:0-10121 GCA_964390955.1 uncultured Bacteroidales bacterium
TTTGGCAGGGGACATTTTCCATTTTATTTTAGGTTACAATATTATTTAAAAAAAATAACAAGAACAAATTTTTTTTAAATCTCTTTCATCATCTGGTATTTCCGGGGAAGCTGCGTTTGCAGAATCCATTTCAAGTCCATATTTATTAACACAAGTTTTTATACATGAAAACTTGTGATCAATCGATATTTAAAATAGAACGATTAATAAATAGCTGTTCCCATCTGAAACATAGGAAGGTACATGGCAATTAAGATGACTGCTACCAGCACGCCGACAAATATAATCAACAATGGTTCAAGCACACTTCCCATCATACCAGTCTGATGTTCAAGTTCTTTTGTGTATTGTTTGTGCAGTCTTTCAAACATAACATGCAACTGGTTTACCTCTTCTCCTACCTTGATGAGTGAAGTCGTTCGCGTATCAAATATTGAAAATTTTTGCATGCTTTGATGAAGCGGTTTTCCGAGCATGATGTCGTTTTCTATTGCATCCATGGCTTTTTCAAACGGATAAAAGCGAATCATTTTCCGGCATAATTGAATAGTACGAAGCATGGGAATGCTCGAACTGATAAGCAGGCTGGCAGACTGGAAAAAACGGGACAAATATGACATCCTGACCATCCGGCCTATCAACGGAGTTTTTAAGGTGAGTTTGGTGATAAAATCCCTGTAATAATTTTTTTTCCTGATGGAATAAACAATGATGACAATGATGACCAAAATAAAGAAAAAGATACCTATGTTATTGCTGAATGCATTCGATACATTGATGATAAATTTTGTTAACCCGGGCAGTTCGGCATTGGTACGCATAAAAATATCTTTAAACATAGGCACCATATAATTCATCATAAAGAATACAGCAGCAAAAGCAGTGATCAAAACCAAAATGGGATATGAAAAAGCATTGGTAAGCTGCCGGCGCTGCGCTATTTTTTTTTCATAATACAGGGTAAGGTCATTCAACACATGGCTTACACGGCCTGTTTCTTCTCCAATGCGCAGTGTATAATAATCATACGTTGTGAATTTGCCGGCCTCTTCAAGCGATTCACTCAGACTTTGTCCGTCAATTACACGTTGGTATAAGGTTTTAAATAATTCTTTATCTTGTTTTTTGGTTTGCTCATCTACTATAATTTCCAATGAGGTTTTGATGTCTATGCCTGAACTCAATAAAACACTTAGCTCAGAAAAGAAACGTTCTTTTTTTTTATCTTTCATGCCACTGCTAAAAAGCTGAATATCTGCTGTTAATGCTTGTTTAATTCTCCGGATCAGGGGGTTTTCCTCTGCTCCTCTCTTTTGTCCTTTTTTAAGGTTTTGAACCTTTTGTAATTCAATAGGCATGATAATGTGTTTTAAAAAAGTTGTTTATATTAAAATATGTTGCTGTTCCATAGTGTTTTGTAAATTTCCATGTATATGATAATTGCTTGTCATAAATTGCAAATTTAATGGTATCAATGATATATACACCTTTTTTTAAGTAATTTAACCGGACATCACGTATCGAATAGTTAAACGTATCCGTTTCATAACCGGATTCGCGGACAACATGCCCGGCATGTATGGAATAATAGATATCCGGCTCAAATTTTTTGTGTGCATGGAGCCGGTCAAAGGAATATGTAAGGGTTTTACATTCGGAAATATCCATGTTCATTACCTGGTATAACATGCCGAGGTTATCATTGGATTGATTTTGACGTAGCGTGACTGTAAAGAGATTTTGTATACTCATGAAAGCGCTTACAGCAGTGGCGATCACAATTCCACTAATCACCAATACCATTAAGACCTCAACAATAGTATAGGCGTTCAATTGGCCGGATGATCTTACCCCGTGAATCCCGAGTGCGTTTGAGCGGGTTTCACTGGCCTGTATTATCTTGTTTTTTCCTTTCCTTTTCAATGCTTCATGTTTTTGTTCCTGCCATATTATTTCTTATGGCCTGTTGCCAAACAGGCTCTTAAACTACCACCCCTCCTTTTTTTCAGGCTCATCTTTCATAGGAGCCTCAATAATCATGCGCTTGTCAAACCACTCATGTTTTTTTTCCCCTGCTACAGTAAACGTTATCACCAGCATACCGGGTTCTTTATTATACTCTGAAACAGATTTTTTAATGGTATAATGCTTGAACCCGAATGTTTCGTCAATATACCGATGATTCATTTGTGTTTGCTGCATCAGCAGGTTTGTGTTGAATAATGCTTCCATTCTTAACCGGGTTTTATGAGAAGCAAATGTCCCCTGGATCATCATAATGGCAATGCCGAATGATAGCATCACAATAACCATGGCTACTATGACTTCTACAAGAGTAGACCCTTTTAATGTTTTGTTTAATAGACCCATTCAATGATTCGTTTTGGGTTATTTTGTTCAAATATACATGTGCCCGTGTATTTTTTTGAAAGACTCATAAAATCAACCGTAGCATCTAATAAATGGTTTTCATACTTTCCCATTTTGGTTTCAAGAAACAATTTATATGCATAGAGTGAACCATGAATAGTCCCTTTATGTTGTACATAGCAATTGGAGTATACTTCGCCATGTACTGTGGCATCTTCATGAATAAAAAGTTGGGATTTTTCTTGCTCCGTAATATTGGTGTTATAGAATAATATGCCTCCGGATACAATAGCCTTGTCATGTATCTCCATTGAAGCCGGCCTGTTGCTTATGACACCCAGGAAAGCAGGAAGCTCAATTTGGCAATTTTTTTCAACAACCAGTGAATCAAACGCATAGGCCTGTATAGCGCCTTTAAATCCGCTCTGAATATTAAGCGATAAGGCATAAATAATAACATTTGTAAGATCAGCAGTGGAGGAAATGGTTACATGGCCGTTGCAAAAAAAACGGATGTTTCCATTGGCTGTAATATATTGTAGATTGATATTTCCATCTGCCCAAATATCAAGAGTAGGGGATAAAAACGATTGTGTAATGGAATCGGATTCATTAAATGCCTCATCATAATGGATAGCAGTATCGGGATAACTTACCGGGTCTGATAAAATGGTTTTGGTAGTATTGAAGAATGTATTGTCTAAATCAGGTAGTCTGCTTTGGCTGTTTTGAATGTTTCCATATACCAGCTTATCACCCCGGTAGTGCTCACCTTCAATATATGCTCTTTTTACCGTGCCGTTTGGGGCATAACAAGTACCGGTAACCCGCGTATTGCCACTAAATGAGATATAATTATTTTGATCTGTAACATACAATCCCACAGGTTCGCCTTTAAAAATATCATTTCCTGTTAAGACTGCACGTTTTTCAACCAGATGTTTATGTTCAGCTTCTACAATATAAATTGAATAAGCCCCCCATTTTTTCTTATGAAAAGAAATCGTTGAAGGTTCATCTTCATATAAAACATATTCTGTCCGGGAATTATCTGCCGCCAGGTTATCATTTGACAATAAAAGACGTATCCCGGACATCACGTGATCTGTTAATGTGCTTTTGAGTATGAGTGTTTCAATATTTTTCCTGCTGTAAGCATGCGAAAGAATAAGGAAAAAGCATACCAGGGCAATGATAAATGAGATGAATACAGCATATAAAAGGGCCCCGGCTTTTAGCATACGATCAATCCTTTAAGAATTTAAAATGTATCCCGGATTCTTTTCCGGTTATCATAATCTTCCGGTGAAGGGATATTTTGTTGTTCTTCTTCTCCTTCTTGTTCCGTTTTCTCTTCTTCTGTTTTTTCGTGTCGTGGTTTTTCTGTTTTATTTTTACCTGAAAAGATGTTTCCAATCCATCTAAAGAGGAAAAATCCTCTTTGCCTCTTTTCTGATTTTTCCCCGTATTTATAAACTTCAGTGATGATAGTATCTTGAGTAGATAGGGTCTGTTTCCCATGTTTAACACCTTTTTTATAATGTTCTTTTAAAATTGTATCCCCTTTTTGAGAATATATTTTATGCATGCCATCTTTTTTCCCGTTTTTATATTCTGTTATTGATTGTAAATCACCGTTTGCATACCATTGTTTCCATTGTTTTGATTTTACACCTTTATTAAAGTAACCTTCCATGAGTAGGTTTTTGTCTCTGTCTAATAATAAATATTCCCCGTGTAGCAAATTACCGGTGTATCCTCCTTCATTCCAATGAATCTCATTGGGTATATACCAAAAATAGAGCGTATTTTCATTGGGTTTTATATCAATATCTTTTGTGATGGCATGCGCCTGGATGATTGAATCATCACGTGTAACAGTAATATTTTGATAATACTCTTCTCCTTTAAAAACCCGGTTGTACGTGTTACAGCCCGATAAAATAAGCACAAAGGGAGCAAACAGAATAATGAAGCATTTATTGGCCATATAAAATAGTTTATTTTGTGACAAAAGTTTTATGTTTTTCTTTGTAAATGACAATTACGGAATCTTTATACAAGTCTTTAATAAAAATTTTTTGTGTGGAATCGTTTTTACGGATCAGGAATTCTTGTTTGTCTACTTCTATGAGGCCTACTTTTTCACCTGATTGGGTGTTTTGTACAATCCCTCCATATTTTATATCCGGCCACCGGATGTTTTCAAGAATTTCCCTTCGTAATTCAACATTGGTTTCAGGTTTCTTTTTTTCTTTCTTTTTCTCTGTTTTTTTATTAGACGCATTGGCCTTTGTATAATTGTAACCCGTGTACCTGACATGTTTCAAAAACGGGTCGCGGTAATTTGCATAAAGCGAAAATGTATCTTGCTCATGGTTGTTATTTTGGTTTGTTTGTAGTGTAGAAACAGTATACGTTTCATCAGGAGTATCTTGCCTGGTGAAATCAAGAAACCTGTAAATGATAAGTCCCCAGACAACCAAAACAACAGGTATTAAAATATATTGTAGTTTTTTATTTTTCATTACAAAATTTCATCCTTTTTAAAAATCAAAAGAACACGGTAAATTGAAAATCATCACTGAAATCGCTTCTGTTTTTAGCTTCATCAACCGAACGCACTCTCCAATAAAATGTTTGTGCAGTATCAAAAAGATAATTATGTTCTGTATTGGTATTGATCTCAACAGAATCAAAAATATCATTGAACCCGCTGTCTGTATAAATAAATAACACGTCAGAAATATCGGTCCCGTTATCATCAGGCCTGTTCCATATGAATGTAACAGAGGAATCGCTAATAGTAGTGTCTTTGGGGGACACCAGTGTTGGTGTTGCAGGCTTTATGCTGTCTATCGTGATGCTGTTTGTTGTAAAACCTGTTGAACTGGAATCCCGGAACGCTTCTACCCCCCATGTGTAACTTCCGTTTTCGAGATGACTTACAGTGTGTTGTGTATTTGAAATATGTTCTTCCCGGACAACAATAGAGTCACCTGACCAATCTCCCTTCCGGATAATAAAGGTATAATGTTCAGCATCAGGGATGCTCTCCCAGCTAAATTGAATGTTGGATGTTTGATTCATGAAGCCCGATGGGCCCGTTAATTTTACTTCGTATTCTGAAAGGTCTGATGTTTCCAGTATGGTGAGACGCATAACGCCGGAACTAATCTCATCTGAACTATTCGCTGCTGTTAATCGCCATTCATAAGCACCCGGGTTCAGTGTATAATACAGTTTATTATCATTATTATATAAAGAATCAATCACAGAAATAGTGGTATCTAAGATGAGTTTTTGAGTGGATTGAAATGAAGGGGTAACAATTCGCAGATTGTAATAATTTGCACCGTCAACAGTTTCCCACATAAACAATTGATTGATAATGGTGGTTTCAACACCATCTGATGGCGCAATGATCACGATTTCTTCATCACTGATGTCTTCTTCAAATATTTCACTGCATCGTGAGAAAATAAATCCCGTTACAATAAATATGATTAAATATAGATAATTAATTTTCATTTTTTACATGTTTTACATTTTGAATAAATAATGAACCATATAGTTTCATCCGCTTGGTTTTCCGGTCGCGTTCCTTATCAAATTGAACGGATATGATTTTGCCCAGTTGAAATTTTTGTTCAAATAAATAAATCAGTTTTAATATTTTAATAAATTCTCCTTCTACAACCAATTTATTGGTCATAACCAGGTAATCCTTATCTTTATAATAATGTGTTTTAGGAAAACTTTTTAAGGTCAATTGATGTTGTTGACAAAAGTGGCCGGTTTTTTCCAGGATAGCAGATTGAACATCCATATCTACATGCATGTCTTTTCCAATCAATGCATTGATGTTATTTAATTCCTGTCCGATCTCCCGAATTTTTGACGGAGCTTTTTGAAGGCTTTCTTTTTGTTCTTCGAGTTTATTACATAGTTTTCCCAGTTTAACAGTTCGCCTGATGGATAAAGAATATGACAGGATAAGCAGGATTACAAACCCGGCGATTAAATACAGAACCTTTTTTTTATATGTTAAATTGTTAAACAATATGTTTTAATTATAATTTAAAAAAAATTTATAGCTGCTTATGATCAATTTTAATTTCAATCGAAAAATCACCGGAAGAATGCAGTGATTCTTGTTTATAATTGATAATATCAAGTTGTGCAATCCAGACAAAATTTTTTAATTTTTCGAGCCATTGATTTAAAATGGTGCTGTTTGTTGCAGACCCGTTGATGATGACTGTATTGTGTATAATGTCAATGCTTTCATGCTCTTTTACTTTGTTCCTGACCGGGTTAAGGGCAAGTTGATCAAGAACGATTTGTTTGGGTATGGAACGGGCAATTCTGTCTGCAAAAAAAGATAATTTGGTCTTCCCTAATATATTTTTTTCTTCTACGAATTGTTTTTTTCTTTTTAATTCATTTTCTATAGATTCTAATTTTGACAAGGTAACCCTGTTTTTACTCAATTCTGAGCTTAACCGTTCCTGTTTTCCTTTATAACTTGTAAATACCATGTAATTTCCCAGCAATAAGGCAAATAAGATAATAAGAGCAGCCCATCCCCCTTTCACAAATAGTTGTTTGTAAAAGTATTCCTGTTTTTCATTTGCCAACGAGGGTATATGCAATGCATTGACAGACCCGGCATCAAGAAAATAGCCGAATGAAGCGGAAAAGGCTTTTAATAACCGGCTTGGTACCTGGTCTGATCCAATCGAATATTCTGTAGATATATCATGATTTTCGGATAGTTTAAAATCAATAATTTCTTGTTCATTGGTGATTAATTGAATATCCGGCAACAAGATTTCCTTTTTACCATGATCAATAAACGGAATGATATGGTTCACTGCAAAAGGGCCAAGATAAATATTAATGATATGTAAATGATGGGATTTGAATAATTCTATGATTTCATGCAGTGTTTTTTTACGGATAACAGATAAATAAACATGTTCATCGTCTAAAGGCATATGTTGCAAGTAAAAATCGCCCACCCGGGCATTCGGAAATACTTTTTGTAACATTTCTTCTTCTGTAAGCCCTTCATTTGCAATTTTTCTATGGATAATCCCTTTGCCCGATACATTCAGTATGACAGGGTCTTTGAAATTCATCCGCTGCTTCAATGTTTCAATGTCATCTATTTGTTTTGCCTGGTCCCCGATGGCAATGGTTTGTTTGACTTTTTTCAGTTGAATATATTGAAAAATGAATTCATTTTCTTTAACGACATTGATATCAATCCCGGCAACTGCATTGCTTTGAAAAATATTGATATGATTGAATTTGTTGAACATAAATTTATATATGCCGGTTAATAAATGACAGTCGGTTTAATGAATAAATTAAGTTTTGCCTTGGATTTTGAATGCGTCCTGGAAGAAAACAACCACTTTATGATTGGTATCCTGGAAAGGAAAGGAACACCTGTTCCTGTATTTTCTTTTTTAATTTCTTCAAGCCCTCCTAAAAGAACCATCTCCTGGTTTTTAACCCTGATGGATGATTTGAAAGTCCTGGTAACTGAATTTGGAGGGGCATCCTTGAATTCTCTACCGGTAAAATCTGATTGGCTCACTTCAATATCCAGTGTAATATGCCCATCACCAGAAACAATAGGTTTAATGGACACCTGAAGGTCGGCATTTAATGCTTTCCATGTAAATGATTTGGATAGCGATGGATTTTGGGTGCCAATGAAATTACTCCGTTCTTCTTTGTAATACGTTGTTTGCCCTCGTGTCATATTTGCTTCATGACCATTTAAAGTAGATAATTTTGGAGTAGACCGCACCTGCAATATACCATTGTCTTCCATTGCTTTAATGGTGGCATAAAACCGTGGAGTGACCCTGCCTAACCTGATCCATCCAAACCCGTTCAGTCCTTCAATCACATCATTAACCGCCCGGGTGCTTAATTGCATGTCTAAACCCGGGTATAGGGATCCGCTTGATTGACGCACTCCTTCTCCCAAACCTGCTGTCAGGCCTGCAGAAAACGTGTGGGAACGAGTGATATCTACAATCATCACCTCGATTAATACCACCGGGATGATTTTATCGATTTCATAGATAAAATTTTCTATTTTTTTAACTCCCAATTGTGTTCCGGTCACGATGAGGCTATTGGATTCGGTTAATTCAATCACATCGGTTTCTTTAGAAATACCTTCAGGGATGAATTCGGAGATTTTATCTACCGTACGATATTGTAACTGAATGACCTTTGTTGTTTTTAAAGCCGTATTATCTGACTGTCCGATAAGATAACTATTATCATGCTTGCTATAAGCATATTCTGTTCCTTCGAGAAGAGCTGCCATCATATTGTCATACGTAACTCCATTTACTTCAAGGGTTATTTGTTTATCAATTTCAGAAAGCATGTAATAATTGATCCCAAGTTCATCGGAGACAGATTTAATAATGTCATAAACAGATTGGTCTAGTACGCTCAATGAGATGCTGTCGGGATGTACGGCGCTCATTTCAAATTCAGGCATTTCTTCATCACCTCCCCTCCCGGAAATTCCGGTCCTTGTTGAACTTCTTGTGCCTGTTGCAGCAGATGTCCTTCCTGGTGTTGTTTCAGGTGCCTGAATTTGTTCTTCTACCAGGTAAAACCCGTCTTTTGTTTTAGAAACTTCAAGCCCGTTAGCATAGGCTAATTTGTCCATAACATTGTCAAACGGCATGTTTTTAATATACCCGTTTACTGTCTGTTCACGTATAGGACGACTGATAATAACATTTTTCCCTGTGATGTCTGTAATGGCTTTGGCAACTTCATAAAGGGTGTCTTGTTTTAATTCAATAGACAGATGTCCGGTCGCGGTATCATATTCCACTACCGGATCATGATCGGGCTGTATGGGTTCAGGTTCCGGTGGTTCTACATGCATATCTACCATCAGAATATTTCCAATGGCTTTGATTTCCAGGTTATATACTTTTGCAAGATATACCAACACGTCTTTCACTTTTACACGTGAAAAGTTATTTACAATCCTGTAATTTAAAGAAGGGTCTATGGTAATGTTCAACCCGGTGTTATTGGCAATGGCCCGGATAAATTCCTGTATGCTTACCCCATTTACTGTAATGTCTACAGTATCATTCAATGCAGGTATTTCTTCTGCCAGGCTGTCAAGCTTTTTCTGTAATGCATTTACATTTTGGCCAGAACAAAATGCTGAATACAAGAAAAATAACAATAGAGGGAAAAAATACGCTTTAATAAATCTTTTGTTGTTGATCATATACTTTATAACTAAGGTGTATAAATAATTTAAATATTTTTAAGTTCGAAACAAATTTAATGGATTTTTTTAGTATTCAGAATTTTGAAACCTTTATTCCTGTTATACTTCGTTTTAATTATTCATCAAAATAGAATATATTTCTTCAATGGTTGTTTCACCTTGTTTGAATAAGGTGAATGCACTTTCTGATAATTGTTCTATGTTTCTTTCTTTTAGTAAATTACGCACATCAAATTGTTCCTGCCTTATTTGTTCAATAAAATCATGATCAATAGGGATTACTTCATACACTGCTTTTCTGCCTTTATATCCGGTATAAAAACATGATTCGCATCCTTTTGCTATGTAATGGGTCGTTATTTTTTCCGGTGGAGTAAAGTTTCTTGGATAAAAAGACGGTTCGAATGATTGTTCCTCTTTACAGTCTGGACACAAAAGCCGTAAAAGCCGTTATCCA
>CAYMKE010000101.1:0-10061 GCA_964390955.1 uncultured Bacteroidales bacterium
GAAGGCAGAAAAATCAGTGAAGCTTATAATAAAACTATTCTGAATTCCGGATACTTAGAATCAACTTCCACTAAAATGGTAGTAGAACCAAAGACTATTTCTTTTCTTTTAATTCTGTCTCATTTTCTTCTGCCAGTTCTTTATCTATTAATATTCTTCCACAATGTTCGCACACAATGATTTTTTTTCTGGACCGGATATCAAGCTGACGTTGAGGAGGTATTTTATTAAAGCAACCTCCACATGCATCCCGTTCTACAGGCACTACTGCCAGTCCGTTTCTTGCATTTTTTCTTATTTTTTTGTAAGCATTGCAGAGCCTTGGTTCTATAATTTCTTCAACTTCTTTTGAAAGTTCCATTAAATCTTTTTCTTCTTTTTCAGTCTCAGATACAATTTCTTCCAATTCCTTTTTTTTATTTTCAAGGTCATTGGTTCGTTCTTTTAATTCTTTTTTAGAAGATTCGATTGCTTTTTTCTTTTCTTCTATTTCGGTATTAGCCGTTTTTATTTTTTTTTGGGCCAATTCTATTTCAAGTCCTTGAAATTCAATTTCTTTTGAAAGAGAGTCGTACTCTCTGTTGTTACGGACATTGTTTTGCTGTTCTTTGTATCTGGCCATTAAAGCTTCTGCTGCTTCAATTTCTTTTCTTCTTTCCCCGATAGATTTTTCAAGTTGTTTTACTTCTTCTTCAAAGTTATTTGCCCGTGTTTTAAGCCCTGCTATTTCATCTTCAAGGTCTTGTACTTCAAGGGGGAGTTCTCCTCTTAATACTTTGATCTTATCTGTTTTTGAATCTACCGTTTGAAGTTTATGAAGTGCTTTTAATTTATCTTCTATTGATAGGTCTGTTGCCTGAGCTTCGTTATTGTATTCTTTCATCTGTTTATTTTTAAGTTACTAAGTTACTAAGTTAATTGAGTTGATTGAGTTAATTGAGTTAATTGAGTTAATTGAGTTAATTGAGTTAATTGAGTTAATTGAGTTTAGAGGTTTAGAAGTTTAGTGGTATAGAGTTTATAGAGGGACAGTGGGACAGTGGGACAGTGGGACAGTGGGCGTGTTGGATTTCTCAGATAACTTTTCCAAAGTTTAAAACTTTGGAAAAGTTCATTTAAAATATCCTCTATACTTCCATATCCTTTATGCTTTTCTTTCCCTTTTATAATCATGTGTGTGTCAAAGAATTTGTCATAGCCTGGTTCATGTGATTAAAAGTATTTTACAGGGTTTGTATTTGTTTTTGCAAAATGGATTGCAAAGTTAGGAAATTTTTTATGAATCATATCATAAAATAATTGCTTGGAAAACTGTTCGCTTTCATAATGACCAACGTCAATAATTAATATTTGTTTTTCTGCTTCAAAAAATTGATGATATTTAAAATCAGATGATATAAATACATCAGCGCCTTGTTTTTTTGCTTCTGCAATTAATTGTGTTCCGGTACCGCCACAAAGTGCAACGGTTTCAATGTTTTTGTTTAATAATGAAGTATGTTTTAAAATAGGAGTATTATAAATTTTCTTCAACATTTCTAAAAAAGGAATTTCTTTCATTGGTTCTTTGAGTTTGCCAATAATGCCCATGCCTGCTTTGGAAAATTGATTTTGAACAGGATATATATCGTAAGCAGGTTCTTCATAAGGGTGTGATTCAATTAGTGCTTTAACAATACTGTCTATTAAGTGCTTAGGCATTATGGTTTCAATTCGTGTCTCTTTTTCAAAATGAAGTGTTCCTTTTGTTCCAATGAATGGATTTGTTCCGTCAAGCCCTCTAAAACTCCCTTCTCCTGATAAATTATAACTGCATTGATCGTAATTCCCTATATGTCCTGCACCAGCGTTAAAAATAGCATCCCTGACCTTATCCTCATATTCAACCGGCACAAATACAACAAGCTTAAATAGAAAGTCTTTAAAAGGAGATAGTATTTTTAGTTTATTTAGTCCTAAAATGTCACCTAATTTAATGTTTAAGCCATTGGAAGCATTGTCAAGATTTGTATGGGCAGAATAGATTGCAATATCATTTTTGATTGCTTTAATGATGCTTCGTTCAACGTAACCACGGGTTCTTATTTTTTTTAATCCACTAAAGATCAAAGGATGATGTGATATGATAAGTCCTGTCTTTTTTTGAATGGCTTCATCTATTACCTCTTCTGTGATATCTAAAGTAAGTAATGCAGAATTTATGTCCCAGTCCGGTTCTCCGTATATGAGGCCTGCATTATCATAATTTTCCTGGAAAGCAAGTGGTGCATTGGATTCAATGACCTCAATAATTTCTTTTAAATGCATGAATATATTGATGTTTGAATAAAAGCCATATTTTTTTCATTATTTTATCTTTGAAAATTGCCTCATAAATTTTGCCACAGTATCTTATCGGGCAAGTTTTGCCCAAAAAAGCAAAAACTTAAGCGGTAAGGCACTAAAGATTATCTCGTATATCTAATAAAACGCTTTTTATGTTTTTAAGTGTTTTGATGATTTCAAAATTATTAATGGTGTCATCCCGGTTTTGAGAAATTTTTTGTTTAGCTCCTTTCAATGTCATCCCTCTTTCTTTTACCAGATGATATATAAGGTGAAAATTTTCGATATCTTTTGGAGTAAACAAGCGATTCCCTTTTTTGTTTTTTTTAGGTTTAATAATATCAAATGTTTTTTCCCAATACCGGATCAAAGAGGTATTCACATTAAACATTTCAGCGACTTCGCCAATTGAATAATATAATTTTTTTTTAGAAGTATCTTTTTGTTCCAGCATAATTATAATTTAATCAAATGATTGTCCTGTTGCAGAAGCAATGGTTTTTAATTTTTTGTGTTTATGAGGAGATAATTCCCCGAAAAAATAAAAAACAGGGTCTACCTGTTCCCCGTTTTTTATTACTTCATAGTGTAAATGTGGAGCCGTTGATAATCCCGTGCTGCCTACATATCCAATGATGTCTCCCCGTTTAACTTCCTGGCCTTTTCTCACATTAAACCGGTCTAAATGACAATAAACCGTTTTATATCCATAGTTATGCGACAGAATGATTTTTTTGCCATCCCTGGAATGTGAATTGGTAATAATTTTTTCGACTTTCCCATTGGCAGTAGCAACAACGTTGGTTCCGGGAGCTGCTGTAAAATCAATCCCATAATGAAATTTTTTGATTTTATAAATAGGATGTATTTTCCATCCCCACCCTGCAGCAGTTCGTTTAAGATTATCATTGTTGATTGGTTGTATAGATGGTATAGAAGCAATTAGTTCTTTATCTGTAGATAATATAGATAAAATATCTCTGGATAAACTATCATGGATATTGATCCTGTTTTTTACGTCATTCAACTTGTTTCGGGTTTTATCAATAACAGTAGCATTGTTAGAGAGACTTAGCTGTTCATAGCGTTCGGCTTCCTGGAAACCTTCATTATTGGATGTATTGAAATCAGGTTCTGTTTCGAATATATTTTTGTATATAACACTGTCTATCTGCTTTATGTTCTTAAGGACAACACTGGCTTCTTCAAAGCGCGTATTTAGCTTTTTAAATTCTGTGTTTAGCTGTTTGGTCTCTCTTATTAATGCCTTTTCTTCCGGCATAATAAAAAAGGAAGAAAGAATCAGGTTTAACAATATTGCCGATATTAGTAAAATAGACAGGAATGTTAATATTTTTAAAAATTTATTTTTAAACCCGGAATTTGATTTAATATACGAAAGTTTTTTCGGGTCAAAATGGTAAAAGTTTCTTCCCATATTGTTTTTTTCAATTAAGAAAAATTTATCCGGTTAAAGATAAAATAAACTTAGTACAAAAATTTAATATATAAACTAAATTAACAATACAATATTATAAAATAAAATTGTTATTCTTAAAGGGACTTCTGTTAAGATTAGTCCATTGTTATACCACCGGCTTTTGATGCTTGTTTTACCATTTGATCATATTGTTCTGCACTGATATCATTAAAATAAAAGTTGATAGGATTTAACGGAACATTGTTTTTAATGACCTCATAATGTAAATGAGGGCCTGTCGATTTACCACTGTTGCCAAGTAACCCAATAACTTCACCTCGTTCCACAATGTCTCCTTTTTTGACAAGCACTTTACTTAAATGGGCATATCTTGTTTTATATCCAAAACCATGATCAACTATAATCTGAAGGCCAAAACCGGTGTGTGAATTTCCGGAATCTATGACTTTCCCGTTGCCAGTGCAATAAATTTCGGTCCCAACCGATCCGGTAAAATCCATTCCTTCATGCCATTTATATTTTCCGGTGTAAGGATCAATCCTTCTTCCGAAATATGAACTAATCCTGTTCAGGTCTTTAATACTAATAGGTTGTATTGCCGGAACACTTGAAATCATTTTATCTTTATTTTTAACCAGTGGGATGATCTCATCATATGATCTGGATTGAACATAAACTTGTTTAATGAATTTATCAATCCGTTTAGCAGTATTGATCACTGTTTCCGATTCTTTTAGATTATGTAAATGTGCATACCTGTTCACACCACCAAAACCGGCTTCCCTTATGGATGCAGGGATGACATCAAGCTCAAAAATAGCACGGTATATCTGATCGTCACGCTGGTTGATTTCTGCAAGTTTATTGTTGAGCTCATCAAGCCTTCTGTTCATAATTTCATACTGAGAAAGAATGGCATGTTGCTCTCTTTTTAACCGTTTTTTATTTGGTGTTTCGAAATATGAGGAATAACCAATATTTAAAAGAATTGCAAATGAAGCATAAACAAAAAAATGGATAGAAAAAAGCAGGATTTTTTCTATGATTGTTCGCTGCACTTTCTCAAACTTAACGAGTTCAGGATTATATTGGTATTTTTCTTTAAGCATATAATAAATTTTATATGTATATGTTTAATTTTTATCAAGTTCTTTCAAGAAAGAATTGACAAAACTAATAAAAAAATTATTTTTACAAACACTAATAATATATTTGAATGTAATCTATATTATATTTTTATACGGCAATGTTAACAAAATGTTAACAAAAAAATTATTTTTTTTTTAAAATACTTACTTATGAAAGGCAAGGATATACGGAGGATTTTTGTGGAATTCTTTGAAAATAAAAGACATAGGATAGTTCAGTCTGCTCCTGTGGTCATTAAGAATGATCCTACATTAATGTTCACAAATGCTGGGATGAACCAATTTAAGGAAATATTTCTTGGCTATAAGGCCCCGAATTTTTCCAGGGCAGCAGATTTTCAAAAATGCTTGAGAGTATCAGGTAAACATAATGACCTGGAAGAAGTTGGACATGATAATTATCATCATACCATGTTTGAAATGTTAGGCAATTGGTCATTTAATGATTATTTTAAAAAAGAAGCCATTGGATTTGCCTGGGAATTATTGATTGATGTTTATAGAATACCTTCTGAACATTTATATGTTACCATATTTGGAGGAGATGACAATGATTATTTAGAAAAAGATACGGAAGCATTTGAATATTGGAAAGAATATTTACCCGAAGAAAGAATATTGAGCTACGGGAAAAAAGATAATTTTTGGGAAATGGGAGATACAGGGCCCTGTGGACCTTGTTCTGAAATTCATATTGATTTAAGGCCCGCTGATGAACAAACAAAACAACCCGGTCATGAATTGGTAAATCAAAATCATCCATTGGTCATTGAATTATGGAATTTGGTTTTTATACAATTCAACAGAAAATCAAACGGGGCATTGGAGTTATTGCCGCAAAAGCATATAGACACGGGGATGGGCCTGGAAAGGCTTTGTATGGTTTTGCAAAATAAACACTCGGCTTATGAAACAGACCTTTTTCTGCCACTTATTAAAAAACTTGAACAATTATCCGGGATAAACTATGGAGCTGATAATAATTCAGAAATTGCATTCAGAGTTATCGCAGATCATTTAAGGGCTGTTTCTTTTGCTATTGCTGATGGCGAACTGCCATCCAATACAGGTGCAGGATATGTGATCAGACGCATTCTCAGAAGGGCAGTGAGATATGCATATACGTATTTTAAACTGGATCAGCCGGTTATTTTTAAACTTGTTCCGGCTCTTGTTCAAATAATGGGGACAGCTTATCCTGAACTCGAATCACAACAACAATTGATATCAAAGGTAATTAAAGAAGAAGAAGTGTCTTTTCTTAAAACTCTGTCGAATGGCATCCAATTGCTTGATCAGTTGATGAATGAGGCAAAACAGAATGATAAAAAAGAAATAAAAGGGGAAAGTGCATTTAAACTTTATGATACATATGGATTTCCTTTTGATCTGACCCGTCTGATCCTTAATGAAAATGGCTTTTCTGTTGACAAAAAAACATTTCAGGAAGAATTACAAAAGCAGAAATCCCGTTCAAGAGATGCTTCAATAATTGATACAGAAGACTGGATTGAAGTGAACAATATAGAAGATACCCAATTTGTGGGGTATGATGAATTATCTACAAATGTGAAAATTACAAAATACAGAAAAGTCCGGTCAAAAGGAAATGTATTATATCAATTGATTCTGGATAAAACCCCTTTTTATTCTGAAGGAGGAGGCCAGATAGGAGATGCCGGGTATCTTGAATCTAAAAATGAAAAAATACAAATTATTGATACCAAAAAAGAGAATAATCTCCTGTTGCACATTACTAAAAAGCTTCCCAGGGATATTTCATCAACATTTAATGCTGTTGTTTATACTGAGAAGCGTTTGGCAACAGCCAATAACCACACGGCTACCCACCTGATGCATCATGCCTTACGCCAAATATTGGGAAGCCATGTAGAACAAAAGGGATCATTTGTACACCCCGATTATTTGAGATTTGATTTTTCTCATTTCCAAAAATTAAGTGAAGAGGAAATTCGAAAAGTAGAACAGCTTGTAAATAAAAAAATAAGAGACAATATCCGGCTCGAAGAAAACAGAAACATACCACTTGAAGAAGCTAAAAAACATGGAGCTGTTGCTTTTTTCGGTGAAAAATATGGTGAATCGGTTCGCACGGTGAAATTTGGTGATTCTTATGAATTATGTGGTGGAACACATGTCCAGGCGACCGGGCAAATAGGATTGTTTAAAATTATGTCCGAATCATCTGTTGCTGCCGGAATTAGGAGGATAGAAGCAATAACAGGTGTACAGGCAGAAAAATACCTGTACGACCTTGAAGATAAAATGAAATGTTTGAATGACTTGCTTAAAAAACCCAAAGACCTGATACGCAGCATAAATGATTTATTAAAAGAAAATAATAACCTGCATAAACAAGCTGAAGCATTCGAACGGGAAAAGATAAAACATGTAAAGAATGATTTGCTCCAAAAAATGCAATCTGTAAATGGCATAAATCTAATCGTTGAAAATATATCTTTTGATTCTGTGAATACAATAAAAAATCTTGCTTTCCAATTAAAAAATGAAATGGATGATGTTGTTCTGGTCATTGGATCTGTTATAAACAACCGGCCGAATTTAGCTATTATGATTCCTGATAAAATTGTTGAAAATAAACAAATAAACGCTGGAACAATTATTCGTGAAGCATCAAAAGAAATTAAAGGCGGGGGTGGAGGACAACCTTTTTTCGCAACTGCTGGCGGCAAAGACCCGAGTGGAGTCAATGCTGCTTTGAAAAAAGCAAAGGAATTGATTTTGGATGCTATTGGCTGATTTGGATTACCGTTTATTTAGTACACAGAGAGGATTTTAAAGAGCAGGGAACGGATTGGATTGGATTATAACCAATGTTTAACGAATTCAGAGAATTAAGTAATCCAAGTTTGTTAGGTAAATGTTGGATATTGTTATAATAAAGGTTCAGCTCACGCAAATTTGTAAGGTTTCCAATAGTTGATGGGATTTCCTGAAGTTTATTGTTGCTGAGGTTTAATCTGGTTAAATTCACTGCTTTCCCGATATTTGATGGCAAACTGCTAATTTTGTTATTCTTGAGATTTAATGCTTCCAATTGTTTCATATTTCCAATACAATCCGGTACTTTTTTTATATGATTATTCTCTAATTGAAGATTTTTAAGATTATCCAGTCTGCATATTACTTCAGGTAAAACATTAAGATTGTTTCCCTGTAAATACATTTTTTTAAGGCTGGTTAAATTTTTAATTTCATCGGGCATGTCTCTAATTTTATTGTAATGAAGGTATAATACCTTAAGATTATGTAATTTCCCAATTTCAGGCGGTATTGTTTTGAGTTTGTTCCATCCGATTTCCAGTCCGGTTAAAAAATCAAGTTTTCCGATTGTTGAAGGAAGTTGTTTTAATTTATTATTATTGATTGCAAGATGAAAATGTTCATTCGCCGGTATTTTATTAAATACTTCTGATAAATTAAGATTTGGATTATCACTGAGGTTTAGATAAAATAATTTTGGAAGGTTTTTAAACTCTGCCGGTATTTCTTTTAATTTATTTTCTGAAAGATCAAGAGACCTTAAATTTTTAAGTTGAGAAATGCTTGCAGGCAATGTTTTAAGTTTATTTACTTCAAGATGTAATGCATATAATTGGTTAAGTTCTGAAATCCCTTCAGGAAAGTGAGTGATTTTATTGCCTGACAAATCCAGCTCTGTTAAATTTTTAAGTTTTTTTATTTCTTCAGGAAGTGTTTTTAAAAATTTGTTTCCTCTCAAATCAAGGGTTTTAAGGGATTGAAGTGAGCAAATTGTATCCGGTAGAGTTCCAAGATTATTAAAGTTGTATATCAGTTTTTTCAGTTTTTGCAATTGACTGATTCTCTCAAATGCTTGATCGCTATATAATTGCTTGTTGTGGCTTATGGATAGAATAATCAAATTTGAAGTTGTATCTATTGGTGGAAGTACTTCTATATTGTTATGATCCAGATTCAATTCAATTAGAGAAGGTAAATTAAACAATACCGAAGGGATAAATGTAATTTTGTTTTGGCTTAAATCTGCTGTTTGTAAATTAACAAGCCCCTGGAAAGAAGAAGGAATTTCTTTTATTCTGTTGTTTGAAAAATGAATGCTTTTCAGGTTTTTTAACATACCAATAGACCAGGGCAATTTTTTAATTTTATTACCTGCAATATCAAGGATTTGTAAGTTGTTCAGGAAGCCTATGGAGTTTGGAAGGACTTTTATTTCATTATTATGCAGATATAACGCTTTAAGTTGTTTTAATGATTCTATTTTATCAGGGATTGTTTCCAATTCACTGTCTGTTATTTTTAATACCTGGAGGTTAACCATTTTTTTAATGACAGAAGGTAATTCCCGGATATTTTTCTCATTACTGTTTAAGTTTAATATAATCACTTTTTCAGGATTATTCATTGCTACTTCCAATGACTCAAAACAATGAGAAGTGTCAATAGAATCAAACCTGTAAATAATATTTTGAGAATTTACAGGAATTGATATTAAATTTAACAGGATAAATAATTGTATGTATTGTAATAAAGTTTTCATTATTTTGGCTTTATGTTATTCTACGTTCCAAATTTTCAATAGTTTCTGAGAATAGAATGATATAGGTCACCTTCTCGTTTGTTTGCCTCTGTTAATCAGATGATTAGTATGTTCTTGTAAAGCCTCTCCGTTGTGTGTGATTAAATAAGTTGTTGTTAACCAGTATTTAATGAGGTTAAGTTTATGATAAGGTCTGATGTAAATGAGCATTCAGAAGCAAGCGTAAAAAGGTTAGCAGACATGAGATAGAATTTTTAACTTCCAAAATATTGTCATTTGAACTCTTTCAGTATCAAAAATTAGAATACAAAAAAATGTTATAATTTAATATTCTCTTTGTTAAATTTATATTAAATCGTAATATATATACCAGCTTGGCCTTGCGTTAACTAAGCAGCTGAAATATAGCTATTTGGAAAAATGTCGTCCTCTTGTTTTTAAAGTTGTTATAAATATCCTCTAAGGATTTCTACATAAAAAAATGGAAAAAAATTTTTATTTGAAAAAAAATTTGTAGTATTGCATAAATATTTTAATGTTTAATTTTAAATTTATAATTATGAAAAAAAATGTTTTGTTATTA
>CAYMKE010000102.1:0-9988 GCA_964390955.1 uncultured Bacteroidales bacterium
TGACAGGTTGGAACTTCGAAATCCCGGCCTCCGCATATTGCCAACCGTTTGGGGTAATGCCAGGAGAGACCTGCATTCCAAATATCAACTGATTTTATAAAAGGAATTAAAAAGATTACCTTTGCGTAAAAAGATTATTAATGGATTTTAAAATTCTGACAGATAAGTTACTTGATGATTACACAAAAGCTGTAAAAGAATCACCATTGGATAAAATTGATAAAATCAAAAAGCTTGAAATGTCTGTGGATTATTTTCAGTTTTACAAATCTGTTTCATCTGTTTACTCATCAAAAATTGAGGGAGAGGATATTGATTTTGACAGCTACTTCAAACATAAATTCTTAAAGGTCAAATTTAAATCTGATTATACCAGAAAAGCAGATGATTTATATGCCGCATATGATTTCATTGATAATAATACCTTGACACTTAAAAATGTCCAAAAAGCCCACTCGATACTTAGCAAAAATCTTTTACCTAAGAGTCAACAAGGATTGTTTCGTAAAAATCCAATGTTTGTAATCAATAGTGATGATAAAATCGAGTATGTTGCTGCAAGCCCTGAGATAGTTAATAAAGAACTTGATAAATTATTTTATGATATTGACTTACTCCAACAGACTGATTTGAATTCGTTTGAGATTTTTTATTATTCATCTTTAATACATTTGGTTTTTGTTAAGATTCATCCATTTCAAGATGGTAATGGCCGAACAGCACGATTGATTGAGAAATGGTTCCTGATTAAGAAAATTGGAGAAAAGGCAACATCAGTTCAATTGGAAAAAAACTATTACAAAAGACTTAAGGATTATTATTCAAATATCAGAAAGATTGGACTTGAATACGAGGATTTAGACTATTCTAAATGCCTTGATTTTTTACTAATGACAGGTAAAGGGATTGATGACCAAAAATAAAAGGCACATACCCACAACATGCTATAAATCCAATAGCCGCCGTGGCTCTGTGGATAGAAACGTAGATGATTGAAAATTTTGTACCTTTATCGGGCGATAGTGGAAGCGGCTACTGTATTCCATATGAGACTTTAATCACTGATTATCAGATGGCACATTTTGCACAATCGAGTAGGCGGCTGCCTGCTGAAAGCTCGGAGCCGATGCACCTTTATGAATCCAGCATCCAGTATCAACCCATTTTTATTATTGGGAAAAATTAAATAAAAAAAGAGGGTGCCTTTTTGGACACCCTCTTTAAGCTCCCCTTCTTGGACTCGAACCAAGGACCTACTGGTTAACAGCCAGTCGCTCTAACCAACTGAGCTAAAGAGGAAGGTTTTTTTAAGAATGCAAATATAATACAGTTCATTGAATTCTTCAAACGAAAACTAAAAAAATATTATAAATATTTCTATCTTACACATTGATCTTTCAATTTTTTGTTATTCTAAAAATGTATTTATGCTATTCGAAAACATTCTTCAATCTATTGTTCATTACGGGTTACACATTTTTTTGCCCTGGGTTGTGTCAATCATTTTTTTTAAGCCTGTATGGAAAAAAGCATTTATTATTATGCTTCTTACCATGCTGATAGACATTGATCATGTATTGGCCAATCCTGTATTCGATCCATTTCGTTGCAGCATTGGAATTCATCCTCTGCATTCGTTTATTGCGATTGGGGTGTACTTTATTTTGTTATGGTTTAAAAAAACAAGAATTTTAGCGACAGGGTTGCTTTTACATATGTTTGTTGATTTTACAGATTGTATTTGGATGTGGAATGAATGTGAAAATTGTATAACGATCAATCAGCACCTGAAATATTTATTTAGATTTTTTTGCTAAAAAGAACAAACAAGCATGAACATATTGTATTTTTAAATTTTAAATTTTATATTTACAATTTAAATATTTATTTTAACTATTAAAAATAACATTAATGCTGCCTGAAAAGACAGTTGAACGTTTGAGCGGTTTTAGAAGAACTCTTTTAAATTGCCTGAAAGAAGGAAAAACCCATATTTATTCACATGAGCTTGCTAAAATTCATAATATCACTGCCGTGCAAGTGAGAAGAGATATTATGTTTATTGGTTATTCTACCTCACAAAAGAAAGGATATGATATCAAAGCACTTGTTGAAAAAATTGGTGAAGTACTGGATAAAGCAGAAGATCAAAATGTTGGTGTAGTAGGAATGGGGAACTTAGGCAAAGCTGTTACAGGATATTTTGTTGGAAAGAGGCCAAAATTAAAACTGATCGCTGCATTTGATATTGACCCTAAAAAATTTAACAGGGTTATATCCGGGATTAAATGTTATCCATTTGAAAACCTGGAGCAAATTGTTAAAGAACAAAATATAGCCATTGTTCTGTTAGCTGTACCACCTGACAGTGCCCAACAAGTAGCAGAAAAACTGGCTGTATGTGGAATTAAAGGGATATTAAATTTTACATCTGTACCTTTAAATCTACCTCCGAATGTATATATTGAAGAATATGATATGATCACCTCCCTTGAAAAAGTAGCTTATTTTGTTAAATGGCAACAAAATATTAATAATTTTTGATCATTGAAGCTATGGCTTCATGCACAATGTTATTTTCAAATCCTTTATTCAGAGCATATTGTATGAGTTTGTTTTTGATTTTATATGCATCTTCAATGTGTTGAAGAGAATGAAACTTTTTTCGTAATTCATTCGCAAGTATAGCTTTGTATTCCTGCTCGTCAATCTTGTCCAATGATTTATTGATAACATCTCCTGGTAATTTTTTTTGTTTCATAGCATATCCAATCTTTATCTTACCCCATTTATTTTGTCTTACTTTGCTTTGAGCAAATAACATAGCAAACCGTTCGTCATCAATAAACCGCTCTTTTTTTAGTTGTTCTATGACTGAAGAAATGTTTTGTTGTTCAATTCCCCATTGCAAAAGCTTTTTGCGGATATCATCCGTGCATTTTTCTCCTTTGCTGCATAAGCGCATGGCTTTTACAATGGCCTGTTCATATGTTATATTTTGTTTGGGCATAGAGTACAAATTTATAAAATAAGGAACAGAAAATGATTTAAAAATAGATACATAACAGGGAAAACAATAAGTGAGATTATTAATTGTTTTAATAATATTTAACATAATTATATGCATGACACCGGCACAACGATTAATAGAGTGGTACAAAGAAAATAAAAGAGATTTGCCCTGGCGTAAAACAACAACTCCTTATTTGATATGGGTTTCTGAAATTATTTTGCAACAAACCCGTATAGATCAGGGAATTGATTATTACTACCGTTTTGTTGAGGAATTTCCTGATTTAGATTCACTTGCAGAAAGCACAATTGAAGAAGTATTGAAAACCTGGCAGGGGCTTGGATATTATACCAGGGCAAGAAATATGCATTCTACAGCACAATTTATAAAAAATCATAATAATGGCATATTTCCAGGGACTTATAAGGACCTTTTAAAACTAAAAGGAATAGGTCCTTATACTGCAGCGGCCATTGCTTCTTTT
This sequence comes from uncultured Bacteroidales bacterium, assembly GCA_964390955.1. Taxonomy (GTDB): domain Bacteria; phylum Bacteroidota; class Bacteroidia; order Bacteroidales; family JBBRXJ01; genus CAYMKE01. The sequence goes on from CAYMKE010000102.1 coordinate 3,498, forward strand.
TCATTTGGCGAGCGCATTCCGGTTGTTGATGGAAATGTTGAACGGGTGATAGCCCGTTTTTATAAAGTATATGAAACCATTAATACATCTGCCGGGAAAAAAATATTTAGCAATTATGCACAGGATTTAATGAAAGGCCATCCCCCTGATTTATTTAACCAGGCCATTATGGAAATAGGAGCATTGATTTGTAACCCGCAAAACCCTTTGTGCAACGAATGTCCTTTCGCAATAGATTGTTTGGCGCGTAAAGAACAATTAACAGAACAATTACCGGTTAAAAATAAGAAAGCAAAAATTCGCCACAGACATTTTAATTATTTGCTTGTACATTTTAATGATAGTTTATATTTAAATCAACGCAAACAAAAAGATATATGGAATTCTTTATATGAATTTCCACTTATTGAAACGCATAAAAAAATGAACCAAAAAAATATTCAGGATTTGGACCAATGGAAAGCATTCTTTAATAATAAAAGATATACCATAAATAAGGTTTCCGAACCGGTTGAACATCAATTATCTCATCAAAAAATTCATGCTGTTTTTTATCATATACATTTAGACGAACCATTCATTGAAACAGGCAATCAATATCACCGGATTCCATTTAACAAGTTGAGGCGGTTTGCAATACCAAGATTAATAGATCGTTATATAAAAAAAACAAAGTATGCTAAATATTTTTCATAATCTTTTGCTTTTACCATAAAAATTTGTATCCTTGTATCTCTTTTTATAAATTTTAAAAAAAACATAAAATATGTCAGTAAATAGAATTATACTAGTAGGTAATGTGGGTAAAGAACCCGAAACACGTTATTTGGATAGTGGAGTTGCCTTATGCAAATTCCCTTTAGCTACGAATGAAAAATATAAAAATAAAAGTGGTGAAAATGTAAAAAATACCGAGTGGCATAATATAATTCTTTGGCGGAAATTGGCGGAAATTGCAGAAAAATATGTGAAGAAAGGAGATTTACTCTACCTGGAAGGCAAAATCCGTACACGTTCATATGACGACAAAGAAGGAAACAAAAGATATATAACCGAAGTGATTGTTGATAATATGCAAATGCTGGGTAAAAAACAAACTGGTGAAGGAGCAGAATCAGAATCATACCAGGAAGGAATGGAAGAATCTGCACCTCAATTTGATCAGGAGGCTGATAATGAAACAGATGATTTGCCTTTTTAAATCCAGTTATCAATTTATTTGTTATAACTTAAATCCATCCTATTGGAAGCAGAACCTTTAGTGGATCAATACATATTGCAATATTTTTTTTCGGGTCAGGCCATTATTATTGAAGTAATATTATTAATAATATTGCTTCTGGTATACGGCTTTGTTATGAGTACTGAAATGGCTTTTTCATCACTCACACCCGATGCTATTAATGAATTGGAAGAACAAGAAACCAAACCATCAAAATTGATCCTGGCATGTTGTCAACACCCCAAATTACTCACCTCTGCATTTATTACTCTAAAAATTGTTTTAATCAGCGGAATTATTATTGTTTCTACACTATTAACCCTTTATTTTGGAAGTGGTTTTAAATTTGTCGGATTCATTATTTTAATAGAAATTGTTTTACTAACAATATTATTACTCTTAATTGGAGAATTGTTACCTGAACGGATTATTCATAACCGAACCACTGGAATTCTGACACTTGCTGTTTATCCGGTTGTCTTTATGGGCAAATTATTGCGGCCGTTTTATGTATTTCTTCCGTCCAATATATCAGAGATCAGAAATTTAAATAAATCGAACATTTCAATAGAAGACCTTTCAGAAATGCTTGACTTATCAACACCCCAGTCGGATGATGCCAATATATTAAACGGTATTATGCGGTTTGGTGATACCAATGTTAAAGAAATAATGAAATCCAGGGTAGATGTAGTAGCTGTTGATGTGAATACGAATTTTAAAGACCTTGTTAATGTCATTATTGAATCAGGGTATTCACGATTACCGGTCTATTCAGAAAGTTTTGATGATATTATCGGTATCCTGTATATAAAAGATCTATTGCCTTCTATATACCAGCACAAAGAAGAATATAAATGGCAAAAGATGATTCGTCCTGCTTATTATGTTCCTGAAACAAAAAAGATTAATGACCTGTTAAAAGGTTTTCAGGCAAATAAAACACATATGGCCATTATCAATGATGAGTATGGAGGCACCTATGGAATTGTTACAATGGAAGACATCCTTGAAGAAATTGTGGGAGAAATCAAAGACGAATCAGAAGAAGAAGAAATACACTATTCCAAGTTGGATGACTATAATTATTTATTTGACGGAAAAGTATTATTAAATGATTTTTATAAAGTTGTTCAAATAAAAGACGATTATTTTGACAAAGATAAAGGAGATGCAGATACCCTTGCAGGATTTATCCTTAATTTAAAAGGTGAGCTTCCAGTAAAGAATGATATTATCACCTACCAACAATTTACATTTAAAATTGAAGCAGTTGATAACAGGAGAATAAAACAGATCAAAGTAACCATAAACCCTGAAGTGAGAAATGGAAATGAAAAGTAGATTAATCATTATTTTAGCAATCAGTATATTTTTTTTAGGAACAATTGGGTGTAAAAAAAAATACACTCCTAAACCTCTTGGATATCATAGAATTGAATTTCCTGAAAAAACATATACTCAATACGCCAATGACTGTCCGTTTGTATTTGAATATCCTGAATATAGCAAGATTGTAAAAGATACAACACAAACAAAATATCCATGTTGGTTTAATATCATATTTCCTGAATTTGATGGTACCATACATCTCAGTTATAGACAAATTAACAATAACCTGGATAAATATATTGAAGATTCGAGAACATTTGCATATAAACATACTGTTAAAGCAGAGTCAATTAGCGAGCAGTTTTACCGGAAGCCTCAGCATAACGTTTATGGTTTAATGTATACAATTAATGGAAATGTAGCATCGAATGTGCAGTTTTTTTTGACTGATAGTAATGAACATTTTATACGCGGTGCGCTTTATTTGATGACAGAACCAAATAAAGATTCATTGAAACCTGTTATAGATTTTTTAAAGAAAGATATTGTTCATTTCATCGAAACGTTTAAATGGGAAAATAAATAAAAAGAGAATGGGGCTTCTGTATAAAACATATGTAGACGACGATTGTATTTTGGGTTGTTGGAAAATTGAAGAAACAACTGAAGAATTGAAAGAACAGCTTTATTTGTCAGAGCAAGAAATCCATCGGCTCAATGCATTTAAGACTTGTAAAAGAAAAAAAGAATGGCTTAGTGTTAGAGCATTGCTCAAAGAATTATGCAATGCCAATGCACGTATTTGTTACCTGAATGATAAACCCTTCCTGGAAGACCGTTCACATGAAATAAGTATTTCCCATTCGAATGAACTTACGTGTATGATTATAGGGAAAACAAAAAAAGTAGGTATTGATATAGAATATATCTCTGATAAGATAGAACGTATTCAACATCGGTTTATAAATGAAAAGGAGAATGTCAATATCCAAGGTCAAAAAGAACAAAAAATACTATTATATTTACATTGGAGTGCAAAAGAAGCCATTTATAAAATACATGGAAAGAAAAAGATCAGTTTTAAAGAACATATATTTGTTAACCCATTTGAACTTAGTCAGGAAGGACAATTTAATGCACACCTTATAAACGGGGAGGACAATATAGCATTCAGGTTAACATATAAAATATTGGATAATTATGTGGTAGTGTGGAGCAGTAAAGAAATTAAAGAATGATATACCAGGATATTATTACAAAACAGGCTGGTGGCAGAAAAACGTTGGCCATCTTAATTGACCCTGACAAGGTTTCTTTAAATGAAACCTCCAAAATAACAGATTATGCCAATCAGGCCAATGTAGATTTTATTATGATTGGTGGCAGCCTTATTAATGATTTTATTGAATCTACTATTGAGGCGATAAAACAGCATACCAATATTCCTGTTATCATTTTTCCGGGTAGTATATTGCAAATTTCAGGGAAAGCGGACGCCATTTTACTCTTATCTTTAATTTCAGGTAGAAATCCGGAATATCTTATTGGGAATCATGTATATGCTGCGCCGATATTGCGCAAATCCGGGATTGAAGTGATATCTACCGGTTATATTTTAATTGGCAATGATTCCAGCACATCTGTTGCCTATATGAGTGGCACATGTCCTATTCCTGGAGATAAAACAGATATTATTATAGCAACTGCCATAGCAGGTGAAATGCTGGGGCATAAAATGATTTATTTAGAGGCAGGAAGTGGTTCAGGACGTGTTGTGAATGAGCAAGTCATTCGTGAAGTAAAAGACAACATTCAAGTTCCGTTGATTACGGGTGGAGGTATTAAAACAGGCAAACAGGCCAAAAAAGTATTTGAAGCCGGTGCAGATATGATTGTTATTGGAAATGCTATAGAACAGGATCCGGAAATTATACTGTCAGTGTGTGAAGCAAGGGATCATTTTAAATAGTGTTGTATTACATCAGTAAACGAAACTATTTTTGGAGCTTCGTAAGCCTGTTATCGAATATTATTAAGCAACCCCGACTTTAAAAACGGACATTATCTTGCTTCCTGGTAGCACCGTACCCAGTCAACCTTCATTGAAGAAGGCAAACCAACAGGTTCGGAACCATTAAATATACCGGAGGTAAGCAATAAAGATAATTCTTTTTCAGGAAGTGTATTTCTTTGTTTCACAATTACTTTATCATTGATTTTCCAAACCAGTTGGTGAGGTGTCCATTCGAGTGTATAGATAAAGTATTGGTTTACAAATTTACTTCCATTCATCTTGAAAAGATGATCGTGTATGGTTTTTCGTTCAATTGAACCGGATATTTGACCTAATTCGAGTTTATTGTTATTGAGCTTAGCAATATTGATTTGCGGGAGGATGACATTGTCAACCATCCAGAAGCCTTGTGTAATAGGTGTATTACTGTTAAAACTGATTTTGGCTTCTATGATCCCATGTTTTTGCTTGTAAATATCTCCCGTGTTCACTACACCGGATGTGTAATTGAAATTTTTGGGATGGAATCCGAATTTTGGGTGCCATGCTTTTCCTTGAGCTTTTTCGTGTTTTGTTACAATTTCCAAAGCGCTGTTTGCGAATTGTAAGTTTTTGCCATCTGTAACTAAATGTTTGTCATTGCTCATGGAATATGCTGAATGCAATATTTTTTCGCCCCAATAATATTTTGTAAGCCATTTGTTTTTATCCAATGATCTGTTATCAAATTCATCATTGAATGTAAGCTCCCATCTCTTTAATTCATCAAATTTTGAATGATCTTTAACTTTATAATACCATTTAATTTTATCAGATTTGTCAAGGTGTAAGAATTCCTGTAATTGTTTATATTCTTCAGATTGCTGGTATTTTTTTGCGGATGATTGCTTCATGTAATTCTCAACCTGACGGAATTCATTTGAATTGATAAAACTTTCTAATTCCTTGTATTCTTGTATTTCTCTTTGTTGGCTGCTGTTTAAGTCAGAATCGGTTAGCTTACCCTTTAAATATTTTTTTATCGTGCCTGATTTTTTCAATTGATTATAACGCTGCAATTTATTATACTCAGGGGTATCTTTAAACTTTTGTGCTTTGATTGCCCTGACACGTTGTTTGAATTCATTTGATTTTACAAAATCTCTTAATTCTTCATAATGCTTCAATTCATCGGATTGAGCAAAATTATTTAATTCTTCAAATTCGTTTCTTAAATGGTCCCTGTTGTTTTCAACAGTATTTGTATCAGGGATGCTTAAAAATAAAAGTCTAAGTTTTGTAAGTATCATAATATTTATATTTTATATCAGCATAAAATTAATAAAATTTTTTAATATTGGATAATTTTTTATTAAAAAATATTTTCAAAAAATTTTGTGTAAATTAATATTTGATTGATAAAGAGGTTTTTGAGTTTATTGCATTAATGCATCTATTAAAAATAAACATATGAAACCTCCATGACAAAGCTTTTGACACACACGTGGATGATTATTTGGGTGAACACAGCTAAAACACTGTAGCCCAGCTAAAAGGAGGTTCCATCTGACAATTGAAAATAAATTATAAACAGATGAAACCTCCATGACAAAGCTTTTGACACACATGCACATGATTATAAAAGATTCTATCTATACCGATCTGCCTGATAATCTCAACCAACTCAATCAACTCAATCAACTTAATCAACTTAATTAACTTAATTAACTTAATTAACTTAATCAACTCAATCAACTCAATTAACTCAATTAACTTAATCAACTCAATTTATTGTTTAACTTGCAGGTCTGTTTGAGATATTCTAAATGTGTACATTTTTACTTCTGAAAGTTGGCAATTAACCAATAACTAATAACCAATAACAATCTAAATTTAGAATAGACCCTAAACATTTAAACTTTTAAACTTCTAAACTCAATCAAC
>CAYMKE010000103.1:0-9889 GCA_964390955.1 uncultured Bacteroidales bacterium
TCTTTTAAAACAAAATCAAATGAATCTGCCAGAGTAGATAAATCATGTTTACACGTCATGCATCACTGTATGCGCGTGTTATAAAATCATATACATTTACATGTTTTTGACATAAAACTCGATGTTTTTTTCACTTTGGTTTCCCAGTTTATCTTCACATATGATCTTTACGCTATAATGTTTTTGTTCTTTAAACATATTGGCTTCCGAAACATCTAAAGTATGCGGGCTGGAATATTCGGTTAATTTATTATCATTAATAGCATAACTGATTTTTGCTGTCCCGCATTTTTCGTCAGTGGCTCCAATATACATTCTTGTATAATTTGGATATACATCATACGATTTCCCGTCTTTTTTGACTTCTTTACCAATGGGTTCAATGCTGAAATTCACATAAATTTCAGGAGGAACATTGTCAACATAATAAGAACTTGTTTTTAATTGTTCTTTATTATTTACATTATCTGTAGCATTAAATTGAATCTTATGAAACCCTTCATCTTTTAAACTAAACGCTTCCGTATAAACTGATGTCTGGTTTTCATCAACAACAAATTCAACGGTTTTAACTCCCGAATGCATATCTTTAGCATCTAAAGAAATAGAAGTTGATTTACTGATAAAAACAGTATCCCGTGCAAAAAATTCAGGCCCTTCCACCTTTAAATTTGTAACAGGAGGTTTATTATCCATAAAGACCCGTTTATATTGTTTTCTCCCTTTATTCTCTACATTGTCTGTGCCATAATAAGAAATGGTATGAAAACCTAATTTATCTGTTATAGGAAACAGCTTAGCATAATCATTTTCTTTTTCTCCATCAATCGTATACGTCACACTTTTAACACCTGCTTTGTTATCGCTGCCCTCAAGCCTGACTTTACTTCTGGGCGAAACATAATTTTTATATTGATCGCCTTCAATCGTTTCCTCTATTTCCGGTGGGGTTCTGTCCATATAGAAATTAAACACCTTTGATTCTTCAGTATTTGCTACAAAATCTTCCGAATAATATGCTATAGAATGCTCACCCTCTGGCAGGCTCTTAAGTTTAATATTGGTTTCATAAAGCCGTTCAGTATCGTCATCAATAGTGTACTTACACCTTGACACTCCTGTTAAATTATCAGAAAATGAAAGGTTTAGCGACGACCTGGGGGAAACAATATTTGCTTTCTGATCTCCCAGTATCTTAACCTTCGTATCAGGAGACGTTGCATCTACAATAAAAGCATTAGAACGAACGCGTTCAACATTCCCTACAAAATCAACTGCATAAAATTCAATTGAACATGCACCTTCCTTGTTGGCTGCAATACTATCTTTATAGAGTTTAAATTCCGATGATCCATTCAACGTGTAATAAATGTCTTCCACCCCGGACACCTTATCATAAGATGTGAAATTTATTTTCAGGTTTTTCCCGTAATATTTTTTCCCCTCATTTGAATAAGATTGTGCTCCGGAAAAACTTGATCGTGTACTTGGAGGAGTTCCATCGGCATATACTTCAAAAATCACATCCTGTTGTGGTTTAATGAGCTCACCTGTCTCATTATCAACCGCCCACGGATGCCTGATGGTGTTTAGCCCTTCTGTGTCAAAATACATAGGATTTACACATCGCGACGTTTTTTTGCTTTCAAGTAACACAGACTCACCATTGTTATCAGGTGAAGTAGACATATGCAAATAAACCGGCAGTGATTTATTAATATAAATCTTTCCATCCGAAGATTTAAACATCCGTTTTTCATGTTTTGACTGTTGATTTTGTTGTACAATATCCTGATGATTTACATCGGATTTATCATTTTCATTTTCTTCTCCTGCTGCATGTAATGCAAATGCAAGAAAAATTGATGCATACATAAATTTTTTAATGTGTTTCATGGTTAAAGTTATTTTAAGGTTAATAATTCCAAAAAAGACATACGCCCCCTACCCTGATAAATATTATGATTTTAAACCTGCACATAACAAATACAGGTTGGTATCACCTAATTTTCAGGCAACAAGCAACTAAACAAATACATAATAGCCGAAAAACCAATAATCCCTGGCTTTTCCGGTATTTGCTCATATATTTTAAAAGAAAAAATATGTGATCTTTTATTTCCTAAAAGATACACACAGCGATTTTGAGGGGATGAAAATAATATATTTTTATAAAAAAAACATTTTTCTTATATAATTTTTTTCTTAAATATCAAAAAAAAATCAACCCACAAAGCATAACCAACTCAATCCCTTATAATTAAAAACACATCTTATTGCCGGAAGATTTTCTTTTTTCTAACGTCTGTCCAATAAAAAAAAATAACTTATCCTGGTTTTAACTAACAGGGTTTTTTATAAAACGGGGTACTGATTAAAAATAATCCCGTGTATTCACAACTTTCACCTTCAACAATTTATCATAACGCAAAGCAACCTGGCTTTCATACACGAATATCACATAATCGTTTTCTGTTTGCCAATGACTGCCGCTAATAAATGTGGTATTGGTTAATGAATCATTATGCAAAACATATTGGTAATTATAAAACCCCTGCTTCAGGAGCATGGTATTTTCATATTGTTTATTTTCATAATTATATGTCATTTTATTATCATTATTGAAATTCCACGAAGCAAGCTCCCCATCAATATATAAATCTCCTTTTACTACCGGTGCATCATAAGCCAGGGCAAAATGCACAAACACATAATCGGATAATACCTCACTTTCTTCCTCATCTTCATATTGAATCACATAATTACCATTAATATCTTCCATATCGGTATATGATTTAAATGTAAGGTCAACGTCAGATTTCAGATAAAAATGGCGATGCTTTCCATCATATTCAATTTTCTCAATATTTTCAGAAGCATGATAAATATCTTTGCAATTAAAAAAACGAAATTCATTTCCTCCCAAAAACAAATTCTGCTTCTGATAATCATAAACGAGTCTGTTTTCTCTTATATACTTAGGTTTCAGTTCTTTAACAGAAGACCTCCAGATATTATTTTGAGTAATCACCAATTTAATATCATTGAACGGATTTGTTATCTCATCCGGTATTCCGGAAATCTCAACATCAACTTCCTGCTTGGTATCCATGTAAGTAGCAATTACAGGCCTTTTCACAATCGCCTTTACTTCTGAAACATTTTCCTGAACAAAAAAACGACGAATCAATACAGGATTATCAGGAGTATCAAGGTATACAATGACAGCATAATTCCCGGACTTCTTAAATATAATATCATCATTCGGCAATTGGAGTGAATAGTGGATATAGGAATGGGCCGTATTATCAGAATATTCGACTTCTGTAATAACATTTTCCTCAAACCCTTCAATATAATCATTATAAAAAATATTCGAAGCAGTCCAGTCAACATTACAATGCTGAATTGTATAATAATAATCTTTGGCATTATTGCCCAATTCATCAAAACTCAAAAGTAAATGACCGGGAGAATACAATGTCATTACCGGGTATGATAATGCATCTTTATCTCTGTAAATTCTGGCTGTTTTAATATTTTCTTTCATGACAGTATCTTTATATACTTGCTGTGAACAGACCTGAACCGGCCTGGAAATTATGATCATCAAACAAATAAAAAATAGTATACCTCTCTTTTTCATCATCATGTAAAAGACAATAAAGATATTCAATAGTGTGTTTTTCAGAATCATTTGATTTATTATTTATACGTTTATTTAAATTATTCCTGCATAAGATATACCAAAAGTACTTTTTAAAATGATTGAAATTAGCTAATTTTGTTTTTTTTAAAAAAAAAGGAGCCAATACAATACATGAGCAAAGTTATAAAAATTCGAAAAGGTTTAAATATACCATTAAAAGGAGTGCCACAACCTCCTGTTAAACGTTCAGACTATGCTCCCACGTATGCTGTTAAACCTTCAGATTTTCATGGAACCAGGCCAAAACCTCTTGTTAAAAAAGGAGACAGGGTAAAAGCCGGTACTGCATTATTGTTTGATAAAAACAATCCTGAAATTCTTTTCACTTCTCCTGTGAGTGGCACCATAGAATCCATTCAGCGAGGCGAACGCAGGATCATCGAAGAAGTGGTAATCATCCCCGATCAAAAGCAGGATTATGAATCTTTTCCCAAAGGAGACCCTGCTAAACTAGAGGAAGAAAAAATAAAAGAAAACCTTATAAAAAGCGGTTTATGGCTTGCCGTCAGACAGCGGCCTTTTAATGTAGTAGCGGATCCCGGCATACGCCCCGCGGCTATTTTTGTATCATGTTTTGACACCTCGCCCCTGGCTCCGGACATGAATCTGTTGATTGATGACAAAGAAGCATTTAGCACGGGCATAGAGGCACTTAACCGGTTAACAAAAGGATCTGTTCATGTATCATTGGATGCTGAATCACCGCGTTCTGAAATTTTTGAACAGGCACCACATGTCAGGTTGCACTATTTCAAAGGGCCTCATCCTGCAGGAAATGCAGGAATACAAATGCATCATATTGCTCCTTTAATAAAAGGTGAGATTGCATGGACACTCCATCCGCAACATGTGATGATGATCGGACGTTTATTCCTTCACGGAATTTTTGATGCATCCAAAACAATAGCTTTAACAGGTTCGGAAGTCAAAACCCCCGGATATTACAAGGTCATCAGCGGCACTTCCATTGAACCGCTTATCAAAGACAATATTATGCCGGGTGATGTACGATTAATTTCCGGAAATGTATTAACAGGAGAAAAAATTTATCCAAAAGGGCATCTGGGATTTTTTGATACTCAATTCACAGTCATCCCGGAAGGAAGGCACAAAACATTCCTCGGATGGCTCGCTCCGGGAAAGAAAAAATACAGTGCTTCAGGCACTTTTTTATCACGGCTGTTTCCAAAAAAGGCATACCGGATGAACACCAATATGTATGGCGGACGGCGGGCATTTGTTGTCAGCGGGGAATACGAAAAGGTATTGCCCATGGATATTTACCCTGTTCATTTGTTAAAAGCTATTCTGATCAAAGATATTGACTTGATGGATCATCTGGGGATACACGAAGTGGTAGAAGAAGACCTTGCTTTATGTGAATACATCTGTACATCAAAAACAGAAGTACAACAGATATTGCGCGATGGTATCAATTTAATGATAAAAGAACATGCATAAATGATCAATGCACTCAAAAAATACAGCGAAAAAATTAAACCCCTGTTTCAGGAAGGCGGCAAATATGAGCGGTTCAATAAATCATTTGAAGCCTTTGAAACGCTTTTGTTTGTCCAGGACAAGGTAACACAAAAAGGGGCTCATATCAGGGACCCTATGGACATGAAACGAATGATGATCATTGTTGTCATTGCATTAATACCCGCTTTGTTATTTGGATGCTGGAACACAGGACATCAATATGCATTGGCAACCCGTCAGGCCTTTACTTTTTACGATGCATTTGTATTTGGCTTACTGAAAATTCTTCCTGTCATAGTCGTAAGTTATGCAACCGGGCTTTTTATTGAATTTTTATTTTCAGAGATAAGAGGGCATGTTGTCAGCGAAGGTTTTTTTGTTAGCGGGATGTTAATCGCACTGATTATGCCGGTGGATGTTCCTTTATGGATGGTGGCTGTATCAACAGCGTTTGCTGTCATTTTCGGTAAAGAAATATTTGGAGGTACAGGCATGAATATTTGGAACCCTGCATTATTGACAAGGGCATTCCTGTTTTTTGCCTATCCGTCATTTATGTCAGGGGATAAAGTCTGGATACACGGAATGATGAAAGGCAAACATATTGACGGATTCAGCGGAGAGACACCTCTTGGCCAAATAGCTGAGGGAAGCACTCAAATCGTAAACGGATGGGAACAGGATTACTCTTTTGCCGATATGTTTTTCGGAACCATTCCCGGTTCCATTGGAGAAACATCTACACTGGCCATCCTGATCGGCGCTGCCATCCTGCTATACACGGGAATTGCAAACTGGCGGATCATCGTTTCTGTATTTGCCGGTGGATGGGCCATGGGGCTTATTTTAAATGCCGTAGCTGTCAATCCCTTCATGGCTTTGCCTGCTCATTATCACCTGGTGCTGGGCGGTTTTGCTTTTGGCGCCGTATATATGGCTACTGACCCGGTTTCTGCTTCTCAAACCAATAAAGGAAAATGGATATATGGATTCCTGGTGGGATTCCTGGCCATCCTGATCAGGGTTCTTAACCCGGCATACCCCGAGGGTGTCATGCTGGCCATTTTATTAATGAACACATTTGCTCCATTGATTGACCATTACATCATACAGTCCAACATCCAAAAACGAATGAAACGCGCCATGTATAAACCCAAAAACATTTAAATGAAGCGATTCAACAATACATATATATTTTCATTTTCTGCTATTATGGTGGTGATTGTGGCATCATTGCTGTCAATCATCTCTATTCAACTCAACCCTTTGCAGGTTAAAAACATTGAGAACAGGAAAAAACGGGATATATTGGCATCCATGAATATCCATACCTCCACTGAGGATGCCGGCAAACAATTCAACCGGTATATCACAGGAAGCATTGTTGTGAATACACAAGGAGAAATCTTACAAGGAGTTGACGCATTTAATATCAACTTAAAAAAAGCACTGACAGGAGACTCTAAACCAAAACAACTCCCTGTATTCACCGGCCGGACAAAAGACATGGAAAAAATTTATGTATTCCCCTTGTATGGGAAAGGGCTTTGGGGCGACCTATATGGATATATTGCCCTCGAAAGCGACCTGACAACCATTTACGGAATCTATTTTGGACATGAAGAGGAAACTCCGGGACTGGGATCTCAAATAAGCGAAGAATCGTTTCAGTCACAATTTATTGGAAAAAAGATATTCTCGAACAGCACCTTTAAGGCCGTACAAATTGTTAAACAAGATGTACGGCCTAATGAAACGCATAAAGTCAATGCCATATCGGGCGCTACCAAAACGTGCGATGGCGTTGAAGATATGCTTGATGACTGCTTGTCTCTATATTTAAAATTCATAAAAAAAAGAAGATAATGAAGACAGGAGAACCCTTATTTTCTGCACGAAACATAAAATTGCTTACAACCCCTCTGAATGAGCAGAATCCTATTACCGTTCAGACACTGGGGATTTGTTCGGCTTTAGCGATTACCGTAAAGTTAGAACCTTCTGTTGTCATGACCTTATCTGTAATGGTTGTGATGGGCGTTGCCAATGTTGTAATATCCCTGTTACGAAACATTATTCCATCGAGGATCCGGATCATTGTGATGCTGACGATTATCTCATCCCTGGTGATCATTGTGGATGAGACATTAAAAGCCTATGCATATGATGTAAGCGAACAATTGTCCATATTTGTTGGCCTGATCATTACCAATTGCATTATTATGGGACGGCTCGAATCATTTGCATCTTCCAACAAACCGTGGCCATCGTTCTTAGACGGCATAGGCAATGCTGCAGGATATGGGCTCATCCTCATCATCGTGGGATTTGTAAGGGAGTTATTCGGCGCCGGTGCAATATATGGTTATCCGCTATTTGAAAAACTGGGCATTTACAATACAGGATATGCAGATAATAAATTAATGATCCTCCCTCCTATGGCTTTGATTACAGTGGGTGTGATCATCTGGGTTCAACGCTATTATAACAGGAAGTTGATAGAATCTGAATAAAAATGAATAAACCATGGAAAAACTAATAGACATATTTATCCGTGCCGTATTTGTCGAAAACATGATTTTTGCCTATTTCCTTGGCATGTGTTCTTACCTGGCTGTCTCTAAAACCGTGAAGACATCCATTGGCCTGGGATTAGCAGTAATTTTTGTATTAGGCATTACGGTTCCAATGAATTACCTTATTGAAAATTATTTATTAAAACCGGGTGCCTTGGAATGGATCCATCCCGGCCTGTCCAATATAAACCTGGGTTTTTTAAGTTTCATTATCTTCATTGCTGTCATTGCCAGCATGGTACAACTCGTTGAAATGGTCATTGAACGGTTTTTCCCGGCGCTATACTCATCCCTGGGAATTTTTCTTCCATTGATTGCTGTGAATTGTGCTATTTTAGGAGGAACTTTATTCATGCAGGAGCGGAATTATAATACCATCACCGAAGCAACGGTCTTTAGCCTGGGAGCTGGTGTTGGCTGGTTGCTGGCCATAACAGGCATTGCCGCTGTAAGGGAAAAAATCAGGTACTCAGACATCCCCGCCCCATTGAGAGGACTGGGTATTTCATTCATCATAACAGGACTTATGGGAATAGCCTTTATGGCATTCAGTGGAATTGAATTGTAATGGGAACTTTAAGTTTTTATATCTATGAACAAATATATAATATATTTTATTTTGACATCCCTTATTTATACCAGGGCCAAAGAACAGTCACAAATCACTAATCATACTCAATGTACAGTTCAATAACATACAACATATTAAACAATACCTCACTCGAAATTGTCGTCTTGAGCATCCTCGTGTTTGCTTTTGTGCTGCTCATACTGATATTGCTATTGCTATATGCCAAAAAACGGTTGGTTCCCCAGGGCGATGTCACACTGGATGTCAATGGCAAAAAATTTAATGTTGAACCGGGCAACACGCTTCTGTATTCACTATACAATGCGGGGATTTATCTTCCTTCTGCCTGTGCCGGCGCCGGCACATGCGGAATGTGTAAATGCCGGGTATTGGAAGGTGGAGGAAGCATATTGCCTACAGAAACAGGGTTTTTCACAAGAAAAGAACAACAGGAATACTGGAGGCTGGGATGCCAGGTTAAGGTACGCCAGGACATGAAAATTGAAGTGCCTGAAGAAATTTTGGACATAAAAAAATGGGAAGGTACTGTTGTCTCCAATAAAAATGTGGCCAGTTTTATCAAGGAACTGATCATAGAGCTTCCGCCGGGAGAGCCGCTTCAGTTCAGTCCCGGAGGATATATCCAGATGAATGTGCCAAAAACAGAAGTGGATTTTGCCAAAGACATTGAAGTGGATCAGGCATTCCGGGATGAATGGGACAGATATAATCTATGGTCATTAAAAATGAAAAACCCCGAACCTACTTTCAGGGCATACTCAATGGCCAATCATCCGGCAGAAGGGAACCTGGTCATGCTCAATGTCCGCATCCAAACACCTCCCTGGGACAGGCATAAGAATAAATTTAAAAAAGTGAATCCCGGCATTTGTTCATCATATATATTCTCCCTTAAAAAGGGGGATAAAGTCACATTCTCAGGGCCGTATGGCAATTTTGTCATTAAAGACTCCAACCGTGAAATGATATATATCGGTGGAGGTGCAGGAATGGCCCCTTTACGGTCGCACCTGTTTCACCTGTTTCATACACAAAAAACAAAACGGAAAATCTCCTATTGGTATGGAGCGCGCTCTAAAAAAGAATTATTTTATGAAGATGAATTCAGAAAGATTGAACAGGATTTCCCGAACTTCTCTTTTCATGTAGCGCTTTCGGAAACCAAAGAAGAAGACCAATGGAAGGGAGACACCGGTTACATTCACCAGGTGTTGTACGACAAATATTTGAGCCAATTGGAAGAACCCGAAGAAATTGAATATTATCTCTGCGGCCCGCCTGTGATGAATGAAGCTGTACAAGAAATGCTCTATAACCTGGGTGTTCCGGATGAGATGATTGCATTTGATGATTTTGGATGACAGAGAACGAAAAACAAAATTTATTAAATGTATCAATCATTTATTAAAATAAAGCCAAAATTAATAGAAGCCACTCAAATATTTTTCCATTAAAATAGTAATAGAAAAAAATTATTTTATATATTTGAAACATCATTGTATGTAAACTTATGATGGTATTGTACGATTG
>CAYMKE010000104.1:0-9855 GCA_964390955.1 uncultured Bacteroidales bacterium
GCGGCACAAGTGATGCCTGCGGCATAGACACGCTCTGGCTGAGCCGGTATGATTTTAATTGTTCTGATATAGGTACAAATCAGCAAATTACCTTCTACGTTCAGGATAATCATGCAAATATTGATTCTTGTTCAGCTGATGTAACCGTACTTGATACAATAAATCCAACAGCTGTGTGCAAAGATGTCATTATTAAAATCAATGATACCACCGGCATTGCGACTATCAATGCAGATAGCATAGATGGTGGGTCATTTGATAACTGCACAATTGATACGATGTATGTCAGTCAGCAGGAATTTAATTGTTCACATGTTGATACCAATTCAGTGATTTTGACAGTAATTGATCAAAGTGGCAACATGGATAGTTGTTCGGCAGAGGTGATAGTCCAGTATACCACATGTCCTGAATTTTATTATACTCCTGTCCGGGATACTATTTGTTCTTCTGATAGTATACAGATTACTCTGTCCAGCAATCTTGATTCTGTTGAATTTTCCTGGACCGTCAATGCGCACCCTTCTGTTAGTGGAGCTTCTCCCGGGTCATCCAAAACACCGTATACCATTTGCCAGGAACTTATTAACAATAGTGATACAGCTCGTTTGGTCACCTATACAATTACACCAAATATTTTTGGTTTATGTTCATTGACTGATACCTCCATTAATATATGGGTAGAACCTGTTCCGGATGTAAGTGCTGTCCCTTCAATTGATACGGTTTGTAACAACAGCAAAACAAATATTAACCTTTCCAGTAATTCTTCACCAACTAAGCCTGTGAAATTTAAATACAACGTGATTACAGATCCGGGCCTGAGTGTTTTTCAATATGATACATTCAATATTTCTACAGGTGATATCATCCGGGATAGTCTTCACAATTCAACAGATACAGCCAAAAGAGCAATGTATGTGATTTCTGCTTATACACAACGGTCACAAGATAGTGGAATGAAATGTCCGGGAGTATATGATACAGTTTATATATGGGTGGAGCCCACACCTGAGGTTACTGCATCACCTGTAACAGACACAATTTGCAATGATGGCAACACGAATATAATATTGGAAAGCCCAAGTGTTCCTACCAGGGATGTCCGGTTTAAATACCAGGTACAATTGGATATGGGGTTAAGCATTATTCAGGGGGATACATTTAATATTGCTGCCGGAGACACGATACAGGATATTATTCATAATGCAACAGATACCGCGAGGATGGCGAGGTATATTTTGACTTCATATACTCAAAGAGCCCAGGATAGTCAGATGAAGTGCCCCGGGGAAATGGATACCGTGCATGTATGGATTGAGCCTTCTGTTAACATAATTCCTGAGCAGTCAATGGATACCATTTGTTCGGGCGACACGGTGAAAATCCGGTTTAATAGCATCTCATATTCTACAAATGATTTTGAATTTAATATCCAGGCCGTTCCTGAAAATCCTGCTGCATTATCAGGATATTCTAATGTCAATGGTTTTACAACCGACAGTATACTTATGCAGCAACTGATAAACAGTTCGGATACGGCCCGGAAAATTGTCTATAATATCATCCCTTATACCCTTGATATCAATGATAATCAAAAATGCTCAGGAATCACAGATTCGGTTATCGTTTGGGTCGAACCCGTTGCTGTTGTGAATGCCAGTCCTGAATCAGATACGATATGCAGTAATGGAACTGTAGATATCACCCTTAGCAGTTTTTCTGTTCCTACCAGGCCTGTTCGTTTTCGATATGAAATAGATACAGCTCCTGGTGTAAGTGTCGTAAGCGGAAGCCGGACAAATCTTCCCAATGGATATCATATAACCGATCAATTTATTAATGTAACAGATACAGCAAAATGGGCCAGATTTATTATAACTCCTTATACCCGCATGCCTTCTTCGAATACAGAACAATGTACCGGGTTTAATGATACGGTATTGGTATGGATAGAGCCTGTTCCGGAATTGCAGGCCACACCCGAATATGATACATTATGTAATGACGGAACAACGAATATGTCATTCAATACAATTACCCAAACGACATTTGGCCTTGAATTAAATATTGAAGCATTGCCGGACAATCCTTCACAAGTAACCGGATATGGTAATATTACAAAATATACTGTGGATAGCATTGTTCAACAGACAGTCCATAATAACAGCAGTATTCCTCAAAAAATAATTTATGTTGTAACTCCTTATGTACTGAACAATAAAAATATACAGGTTTGTTCCGGGATTTCGGATACGGCTGTTGTATGGGTTAACCCATATCCTGAAATATATGTAACGGCAAACAGGGACACAATATGTAATGGCGAAACAACTGAGTTAAATATTACTTCCGCGAACACCTTCACTTCAGGAATGCATATGTTTGATTATTCTATTGAATCGGTATCAGGGGATACGTCACAAATAAGTGGGTATAACAGTGGTGATAGTCTGTCAATGGGAAGTATATACCAAACACTTACGAATAAAACCGATACGATCCAAACAGTTCAATACAGGATACATCCTTTTGCTGTTAATACGGGAGCTGCAGGGATTTGTGATCATACCGGGGTAAAAGATACCATTGTACATATTGAAGTATTGCCATCATTGATTACAATGCTTTCGAGCCCTGAATTCACAGGTGGCTGGAATGTGTCTTGTAATGATAGTACAGACGGGCAAATAAACCTGTTGCCTGATGGTGGTGCATTAATGTATTCAATATATGACGAAGCAAATTCAAATTATGAATGGTCAAATGGAGCAAATCAGCAGAATATAAACAATCTTGAAGCAGATACATTTCATGTGACTGTGACAGACGCACTAAATTGTAAAGCATATGATTCCATCGTATTATATGAACCGGATCCGCTTACAAGCACAGTAGACATCAAACCAATTAGTTGTAGCGGAGGAGTGGATGGTGGTTTTGACCTTACTATAAATGGAGGTACACCCGGCTATCAAACACGCTGGACTGGCCCGAGTTCTTTTACATCTGACGAAGAAGATATTTATAACTTAGTTGTAGGGCCTTATAATGTAAATATTACAGACACTAATAATTGCCGTTCATCAAATACGTTTTCGCTTACTCAGCCTCCGCCTATCCAACATGGGTATGACCATTCCAAATATGGGAATTATCATGTTAGCTGCTATGGGATGAATGATGGTTGGATACAACCCAACATTATCGGTGCCGGAGATACATCTGATTTTATTTATGAGTGGTCAGGGCCGGATGGATATCAATCCAATGAAGGGAATATAGATTCATTGTATGCTGGCACCTATTATCTTACTGTGACAGATACAAATAATTGTAAAGGTATGTTTAATTTCACATTGAATGAACCAGATTCAATAACCCAAACCATTGTCCCTGTAAATATTAATTGTGGAGATACCAATGGGGGACTTATTGAAATCCGGTCGGTAAATGGTGGAAGCAGTCCGTATGCTTGTATTTGGTCAACCGGTGATACTATCCAAACCAAAGGCGATGCAACTGTAAAACTTGAAAATGTTTCGGCTGGTGTTTATTTTGTTACACTAACAGATCAAAATGGATGTACATCATATGATACGGCCATTGTAGAACCCCCTCCGCCGTTGGATGTTGCAATACAAATTAATTCTGATTACCAGGGATATCCTGTTTCTTGTTTTGACTCGTCCGATGCTTCAGTCCGGGTGAATTTAGGAAACGGAGAACCTCCTTTTTATTACCAGTGGTATCTCAATGGCCATTTTTATGACACATTAGATCAGGCTTTATTATCTGATATTGGTGTTGGTACATATTCGGTATTTGTAACGGATTCATTTCAATGCGAAGGAAGTGACACAATATCAATCACGCAACCCGATTCTATAAGTATTTCTTTATTTATTGTACCGCCTTTATGTGCAGGAGGAGATGACGGACATGTCTCGGTAAATGCAACAGGGGGCGTGCCATATTATCAGTATGATTGGTCAGATGGACAAACAGGTAAATTGGCAGATGGAATGGCCTCTGGCAATTACCAGGTTACCATATTCGACCAGAATGGATGTTATCATGATACTTCCTTTTACATGAGTGAACCGGAGAAATTGTCTGTGAGCCATACCCTTCAGCACCCTTCTTGTCCGGAAAAACCGGATGGAAATATAGATGTTAATGTATCAGGCGGAACAATGCCATACGAATATACATGGACAAATTCTGTTGGAGAATATTATTATTCAAGTTCAATAGAACATCTGAAAGAGGACATATATTATGTAACCATAACAGATGGACATAATTGTACGTTGAATGATACTATTGGATTGAGTGCAGAAGAAGAAATATGCCTTGATATTCCCACTGCCTTTTCACCAAATCAAGACGGGGTTAATGATGTGTGGTATATCGAAAACGTTGAATTGTACCCCGAATTAACCATTGATGTATATGACCGGTGGGGCACAAAGGTATTTGAAGCTGTAAACGGTTACTCTAATGACTGGAAAGGAAATTATAAAGGACATCCATTGCCTGTTGACTCCTATCATTATATTATAGATCCTAAAAACGGGAAAAAACCATTTTTAGGGCAGGTGACAATTATCCGTTAATCACTACTGTTTTTTTAACATTTCTTCTACCTTTTGAAACGATGCTAAAAATCCTTTTATCACAGACGAAGTAAACCCGTGGTGTTCCATCTCATTGAGCCCGGTTATGGTAATTCCTTTCGGTGTGGTGACTTTATCAATTTCTTCTTCGGGGTTGTTCCGGCCCTCAAACATTAACCGGGATGCCCCGGCCATCATCTGAGCAGCTATTAATCGCGATGTCTCGGGTTTAAATCCCAGTTCTATCCCTCCTGTCATGGCAGCACGAATAAATCGTAGTGCAAAAGCTGTTCCGCAAGCTGCAAGTACAGTAGCTGCACCCATCAGGCTTTCTTCAATGATAAATGTTTTGCCAAGTTGATTGAAAAAAGAAACCATATCATTCAATGTTTCTTGTGATGCATTCGGAGAAGTAAGGCATGTCATGGATTCACAAATACCAATTGCTGTATTGGGCATAGTCATAAACAGCGGAATATCATTGCCTGCAATTTTTTGGATTTTACTTGAATGGATCCCTGCAGCAATACATACCAATACCTGTTTTTTTACATCAAGAACAGGGTTGATGTTTTTTATAACATCTTCTGTATGATAAGGCTTAACGGCTGTTATAATCAAATCTGCATCCTGAGCAGCTTTGATATTATCCGTTGCAGTTGTAATATTTTGTAATGCATCGAGTTGGTGCTGGGCAATATCAGATATGACCAAATGGCCATGGCCAAGCACCCCTGATTTTAATATTCCTTTTGCTATGGCAGAGCCCATATTTCCGGCACCTATAATAGCTATTTTGTTGTATTTCATATGTTTATTTTTAAATTTTCAATGGTCATATGGAACCGCATGATTAAAATAATCATTCTCGTGTGAGTTTAATAATTATTTTAATCATGCTTGTTTCATCTGTTTATTTTTAAGTTACTAAGTTTTTAAGTTGAGAGGTTGAGAGGTTGAGAGGTTGAGAGGGCGTGTTTCCCCTTATATCCTCTATACCTCTATATCCTTTATACCTTTCTTCCCCTTTTATAATCATGGGCGTCCCGATTAAAATACGGGATAAATAGTGTGTTAAATGCCTTATCATGGAGGTTTCATGATATGATTGTTTTTTGCTGTTTAAAGATATAAAAATATTATAATTCAGTACAAAACAATTAAAATATTTTTATATCAGCAATTTATAAATTTTTTCAAGATGGGCGGTTTCATTTTCCCAACAAAGCTCTTCAGCGGCTTTATCTAAATTTTTTTGCCAAATGTTATCGTTTGCTTTAATGCTCTTGATTTTTTTAGCAATAATTTGTGGGTCAAGAGTTTCAGTGATTTCTCCAATATTATAATGATTGATAAGAGTAGCCATTTCTTTCATATTGGAACATAAAACAGGAATTTTTGCCTGTATATAATCAAACAATTTATTTGGTAATGCATAATAGTAATTTAGTCCCGTATTTTCCTCAAGGCTGATTCCAATATCTGCTTTTTGGGTGTAATAGGGGAGTTCATAAAAAGGTACTGCTCCTAAAAACCATACACGTGACCCAAGTTTTTGTTCGTGCGCCAGAGTTTTTAACTCATCTTCTATGTCTCCCGTTCCAATGATAACAAATGTCCAGCCTTCTAAATAATGCATGGCATGAATCATATTTTCCAGGCCCCTGTTGATATTCAATGATCCCTGGTATATGATTGTTTTATTATCAGGAAGTTTTAATGGAGATTCCGGGATAGTGTGTTTTTTTGATTTCACCGGTAGATTTCTCACCACATGCATATTGATGCCATACATTTTTTTATATTCATCAGCAATGGATTGACTGACTGTATATGAAACAGGTATTTTTGGCAGGATAGCCTGTTCAAAAAATTTCCAAATTTTTTTTACTGTTTTTTTGGGAATAAGCTCCGGTAATTCAGTGAAATATTCGTGACTATCATATACCAAAGGCTTTTGTTTGACCACTGAGATGAAATAATTAGCAGGTAATGTGTCCAAATCATTGGCGACTAAGAAATCAAATTTTTTAAACAATAAATAAAAGATAAGGCGTATATTGTATTCTGCATAAAACCAAACCTTTTTATTGAATAATAATCGAAATCGTTTGGTCTTATATGTGCGTTTTACAGGCATGCTTTTGCGTAATTTTCTTCCAATAAGCGTTACTTCAACATGTTTACCGGATAAGAATGATGCAATTTTATGAACCCGTTGATCTGTTGCTAAATCATTCGTAACTGATATGTATGCAATCTTTTTTTTATTGTTGGACATGAATATTGTAGAAAATATGGCTTGCAATCATTATTTTTGCATAAAAAGACTATGCCGTTGAAAAGAAAATCATTCTCATTGCAAAAATACAATTCTTTTGGGATAAACGTGAAAACCAACTTTTTTCTTGTTTTTACCGAAGAAAAAGAAATCCCTGATTATTTTAAAAATAAGCCGGATGATTCAGCTTTTTTTATTTTGGGAGAAGGGAGCAATGTGTTGTTTACCAGTGATTTTGATGGCACTATCATACATCCCGGAATAAAAGGAGTGGAAATAATCAATGAAGAAGGCCAATATATTTATATAAAAGTTGGAGCAGGAGAAAATTGGGATGATTTGGTTGGGCATGTTGTTTCGAATGATTGGGGGGGGCTTGAAAATTTATCTTATATTCCTGGTACAGTAGGAGCCTGCCCTGTACAAAATATTGGAGCATATGGTGTAGAAGTTAAAGATGTAATTGACAATGTCAATGGATTTGATATTTCAAACAATGAATGGAGATCTTTTACTAATGAAGATTGCAGGTTTTCCTATCGCAACAGCATTTTTAAGTCAGAACTTAAAAATCAATTTATCATAACATCCGTTGTTTTTCGGTTAACCAAAGACAAACATCGTTTGATGACGAATTACGGAACACTTCCTGATGAACTTAAAAACTATAAAACCATTCAGATCGCATCCATAAGGGAAGCTGTTATCAATATCCGTCAAAGAAAATTACCTGACCCTAAAAAAATAGGGAATGCAGGAAGTTTTTTTAAAAATCCATTGGTGCCTGCAGATAAAGCATACGAGATACAGCAAACATACCAGGATATGCCCATGTTTGATGAATCAAATGATCTTAAAAAAATTCCGGCTGCCTGGCTTATTGAACAATGTGGGTGGAAAGGATACAGGAAAGGTAATGCGGGAGTGCATGAAAACCATCCACTCATCCTGGTTAATTATGGAAAGGCAACCGGATGTGAATTGCTTAGACTTGCCTATGAAATACAAAAATCAATAACAGAGCGTTTTGGAATAAATCTTCAATTTGAAGTCAATGTGATATAATACTTTTGGGTTCTACTACTTTTTTAATGGAAAAATATTTAAAGAATACAGAATCCCCAAAATCAGTTTCACTAAAATTGCAGTAGTACCATTTTACCATTTATGTGAAAGCATATGAAGAAAGTTTATAGAGATCAGGTCTGATGCTCAACATTCAGAAGGTCATTGATTGTCTTCACCGGATTGAAAGTAGCATACGGTACTTCAACAAATATTGTATTCCATTCTGACATCGCCCCATTCCATAAGCCGGGTAATTCTTGTGCCTTAATTTCTTTGTCTCCTGCAGATTTTGTGGTGATAAAACCGGTATTGGGATCAACAAAGCGATTGAGGTCAAATTTGTTGCCTTTAAAATCTTTTATGTAACAGGCAAAATCAGTTGGATTAAAGTGCGTTGCCCGGTCATATATTTCTTTTTTTTCAGCATCATTCAAATCTATTTGTTTTGTTTCGGCAATTTGAAGCGATATGGTCCCATCGGGATTTTTTGCCCAAAAAGGGCCGCCTCCTGTATCTCCGTGAGCTTTTACCATCCCTCCAACACGTACAGGACGGTTTAGTTTTTTGAATAAATAATTGATAACCATGCCCTTATCTTTTTTGTCAAAGTCATCGGGAGGAATGATACAGAGTTTTTCTTTTGTATATGCAAGGATTTCATCAATAAGTTCATCTGTTATATTCCGTGGGTTTTCTAATTTTGTTAAATACTCATGTATTTGGTGAACAAAATCCAGAAGTACCCCGCCTAAAACCTTTTTATAGGTTTCCATTAATGATTTTAACCTGTCCGGAACAATATTGTCAATGTTTTTAATAAAAATAATATCTTTATCAAGCGAATTAAGGTTTCCC
Source organism: uncultured Bacteroidales bacterium (assembly GCA_964390955.1). Lineage (GTDB taxonomy): Bacteria > Bacteroidota > Bacteroidia > Bacteroidales > JBBRXJ01 > CAYMKE01. The sequence continues at coordinate 8,824 of CAYMKE010000104.1, forward strand.
AATAAGGCTCCATGACCGCCCGGCCTGAAAAATAATTCACCTTCTTCTGTTCTGAATGGTTCATTATCCATATTTACGGCTATGGTATCAGTAGCAGGGTTTTGGTCAGAAAATGTGACGGTGTATTTCACCTTGTATTTTTTTTCATATTGTTTGATGATCTTATTAAGATAATTTTCAAATAGTTTCCTGTGCCCGGGTAAAACTGTAAAATGAACATCAACAAATCCTGTTTTGTATTTGGCATAAAGGGCTCCTTCTGCCATATGGTCTTCTAAAGGGGTCCTGCTATGGTTTTTATATTGATGAAATTTAATCAGTGCTTTGGGTAAACCCCCATAATTTAACCCGTCTTCGGTTAAAAGATAATGCAATAATGTATTGTATTTATTATTCTCTATAAGCCGGTCGGATGTGAGTTCATGCTTTTTTAAAACATCTTTAAGGTCATTATAAAACGGGAATAACTTTAGATTTGAAAAAAAACGGTTTAATGCTTCATTGTTTTTTACAACTTTCTGAATATCATCAGTTTGTTCGTCATAATTATTATACAACTCATATAAAAATTTAAACATACGGGTAGCGGCTCCCGAGGCAGGTATAAATTTAATAACGGACATTTTTTCAAGGCTGTTCTGGTATTTTGCTACCTTTTGAATTGTCTCGTCATCAGAAAGTTGTATAATTCCATCATGTACTAAAGCGGGTTTTTGAATATCCAGAGACGGGAACCCCTCTTTAAAATTTTCAAGTTGTTTATTGATTTGTTCTATAGGTACTTGTTTTTCTTCTAATTTATTTATTTCTTTTTCTGTAATCATATTTATTTAATTAATTAATGATTTCACAAAGCAAATATAATCAGCATTGATCATTTGTATAAATGAAAATCCGTTTTTTTTAAAAAAAAAGTAATTATATGTTGATATTTAGATTTTTAAGAACCATGATTTTATCTGTTTATTATTAAGTTAATTGAGTTAATTGAGTTAATTGAGTTAATTGAGTTGATTGAGTTGATTGAGTTGA
>CAYMKE010000105.1:0-9806 GCA_964390955.1 uncultured Bacteroidales bacterium
CAATAAAATCATGCTCAATCGTGATTACTTCCTACCCTGCTTTTCTGCCTTTATATCCGGTATAAAAACATGACTCGCATCCTTTTGCTATGTAATGGGTCTTTATTTATTCCGGTGGAGTGAAGTTTCTTGGATAAAACGACGGTTCTAATGATTGTTCCTCTTTACAGTCTGGACACAAAAGCCGTAAAAGCCGTTATCCAACAGACAGGTTTAATGTACTGGCCAGAAGAAATGAAGGAATGCCCATGTCAATCAACCGGGTTACAGTGCCCCATGCCGAATTGGTATGAATTGTAGACAGTACCAGGTGGCCTGTCAGGGCAGCACGAATGGCCATTTGAGCTGTTTCAGCATCCCTGATTTCTCCCAGCATGATAATATCAGGGTCCTGGCGCAGGAATGTTCTTAAAGCCCTGGCAAATGACAACCCGATGCTTTCTTTTAATTGTACCTGGTTAATCCCTTTAAGCGTGTATTCAATAGGGTCTTCAATGGTTAAAATATTGGTTTCTTCTTTGTTTAAAATCTTTAATGTGGCATAAAGTGTAGTGGTTTTTCCCGATCCCGTTGGGCCACTGATCAAAATAATACCATTGGTTCGTTTAACGCCTTCAAGATAATAAGAAAGCTGATCGTCATTAAAACCAAGTGCATTAATGTCTATATGTGTTGTGTCTTTGCTGAGCAAGCGCATAACAATTTTTTCGCCATGCAATGTAGGCAACACGGATACACGAATGTCAAATTTATCATTCCCTGATATGAATATGATCCTGCCGTCCTGAGGGAGCCGTTTTTCAGCAATATCAAGGTTTGACTTAATTTTGATTTTATTGACAACAGGAGGGTATTGTTCTTTTTTAAGCACGTATCGTTCAACCAGTTTCCCATCAATACGAAGTCTTATTCTGCAGTTGTCTTCATAAATTTCCATATGAATATCACTACTACCAATGGCATTGGCTTCAGAAATGATTTTTTCAATAAAGTCTTCAGATTTGAAATCTATAATGGAGCCGGAATGTTGTTTGTTTTTCCCATTGGTTTTACGGTAATATCTACCCAGGGTTTTTCTGATGACTTCTCCATTGGCCTGTTTGAGTGTAACATCTTTGTCCAGTAACATTTCCAATTCATCTTTTAATGCCTCGGAATGTGCATCTTTGTCAATGTAAAAAGAAACACGGTTTCCATTAACTTCCTGTGGAATGATAAGGAAATGCCATGCCTGTTCGGGAGTAATTACTTGTTGTAATTCGGCATTTAATTGTATGTAGTCTTGTTCAGCCATAAATTAGCATAATCATTTTAGCCATTATCATATCTGATTGATAAAACCCATATTGTTCCATAACAATGGTGTTATATAAAATTGCAATGCACAAACATAAAGCCAACGCTCCCGCCAATGGTATTGTAGCATTGTTTTTAGTTGTGCTTTTCCAGACTAAAAATCCTGCCAAAGTTATAAATAAACTAAAAATAAAAAAAGTAATATATAAAACAGGAGCAAAAAATAAACCGATAATAATAAAAAATAAAACATCTCCTATCCCCAGGTATTGATTGAGAATATTGATGAGTTTTCCATTTTTTAAAGAAAAATAGAGTGTTAGAATAATGAATTGAATGATAATAAACAACGCATTCAGAGAAAAATAAGTGATAAGCATTTTGCCTTGAATGTGACTCAGTGCAGGGACGGCCAATGCAATGCCCAATAAAGGAAGCCACCACCACGAAATAGCCCTGAATTTGAAGTCTTCATATGCAATCATTCCCAGGAAAATAAGGGCAGGAATCAAATATAAAATCATATTAATCTTTGACGGTTTCTTTTAAGTTTTTATCCTGATCTATTTGCCAAACGTTATAGTCTCCATCCTGGTCAAAATCTGTAACGGCTGTAGCAGTTGCTTTGTACCCTGAATTGGAAGCTTCTATAACTTCGATTTTGTAATTTGCCTGGCCTTCTTCGGTTACCAGTTGTTCTTGTTCAAAACCTAATTCTTCCAGGTCATCCGTGTATCGTGAGTGCATGTAAAAATAATTTTTCTGGAGTGTATGCAAATGATTTAACTGCATTTTGGCTTCAGTACTTTTGGCTTTGGATATGAGCGGCATGAAATTGGGCAGCGCCAATAATACCAGTATACCAATAATAACCAGGACAACGAGTAGTTCAGTTAAACTAAAAGCCGGGAGTTTTCGGGTTTTCATTTCATTATAAAATTTATAGTTTTAAGAAAAGATATTTATCTATATCGTTTTTACAAAATGAATAAAAAAATAGCAAAGAAAAAAATTTTTTTATTCATAAGCCTCGTATCTGGAATTTATACCTTGTTACTGAATTGATGTTCAAATTCCAATGAGCCAGTTTGCAAATATGTTCATGAATATAAATTGTTTCAATTTCCGGCTTCTCTTTTTTGATATTATGAACTTTTTTTTGATATGACGAACCATGTAGTTCCTGTTGTCAAATCATAGTTCGACATGCTTTTTTATTTGATAAGATATACGATAAAACAGATGTTTTCTCATGGACGAAAGATTGCGGGAGCACATCATATTCATTTGGAAGCGGGATGCTGGAAATACAAAATGCATTTAAAAAATATTATGGACAAATACTATTTAAAATGTATTAACTCCCTGTAACTTTCTTCTGCCAAAGGATATAAATTTTGGCCCCGTTCCGAGATCGGGACATGTTTACTTTTTTCAATTTCCAAAACATATTTTTCCACCCATTCATCGGTTATTTCTGCTTCTGTTTTATTCATTAATTTGACAATGACTTCCATCAACTCCAGTTGGTAGTCATGGATCTCAATTCCCAGGTTACTCAAGGCTTCAATGTATTGGTTAAAATACATGTCCTGCTTAATCAGTTCTATGATAATTTCTTTTGTTTCCATGATACATATTTTTTTAGTTTATAAATGAATTGTTTAATTCAATCCCCTTAACTTTTCCTGATAGGGATTCATTATTAACCCATTGCTGCTTTTCCAATAAAAAACAGCAATGATACACCCTTCTTATTATCTCCGGCACACTTGCGGAAACAAGGAGAATTACATACATTTAAGATGACCTCTTCTCAATATAAAACGCGCTTTAATTTATCTTTCCATTTTTTTATATCAGGTGATGCAACTCCATAAGATTTAAATGCTTCGGCATATTTCAGGGCTGTACGTTATTATCAATGAGCCGTATTGTAAGCTGTGCATGTTCATTGATACCGTTTTTTTGCCGTTTTAACAATTTGTTCAATGATAGCATCTGTTTCATCCCACCCGATGTCAAGGTTGTGCCTGCTTTTTACAGTAAAAAGTAAATCTTCAATCTCCTGGCTCATATGATTTATCACGTCTTCTTTATATTGCCAGTCAATAACACGGTGTTTAGATATGATTTCATCAATGGCCAACCCTGCTTTTGCTGATATCTCTTCTTGTTTACCGGATGGGAGTTTGTCGTGCAATATATCCAACACAATACCATAAAAAGCTTTGGCATGCATGTTATCCCCGATGATTTCCGGGCTGTCATCACCGGTATGATTTTGAACCGATTCCATAGCATATGTCACTTTTTGGAGGTATTGAAGATCGGATATACGCTTTTGCTTCCATGCTTCAATGGTTTCTTTGATTATATTGGAGAATTTTTTGTAAAATGCCGGGTCTTCATCCATCTTCTCCCCTATGGCTTTGGATGTGCGTGAAGCAATGCGGTCTGCTTTGGCAGCAATGCCTTTTACTTTTTTAACTTCTTGTGCAAATTTTTCTTTTTCAAAAATATTCACCTGGTCTGTTAAATGGTCTATATCACCAGATGTTACATGAACATCAACAAGTTTTTGAATTTGTTTTTCATACTGTTTGTAATCTATCTCATCCGAATATCTTGCTTTGACCGAGGCCAGCAGTTTCATAAAAAAGGTTAAATCGTCTTTATACGTTTTGATTTGTTGCTTTGTATTTGTTTTGGTGAATTCAAATGAAGCCAAAGCGATGCGCAATGATCGTACATATAATGCCAGGCGGTCATAAAAATCATCACGTGTTACTTTGTTTCCCAAAAATCGTTCAAACTGTTCCGTGTTGTTATTGTTTTCCAGGGTTTTAAACAGGCCCCATACGTACGAATGGTATTCCGGCAGTTTATTGATTGCTTCGCGTATGTTCAATAATGTGCCCCGGATGTCTTCTTCATCATATTCGGAAAGGGAACCGCTGTACATATTCATAGCTTTGTCCGGATCGCCCAGCACACCATAATAATCAATGATAAACCCATAATCTTTGCCTTCGCATACCCGGTTTACCCTCGCAATGGCCTGCAATAAGACATGTTCTTTGAGGCTGCGGGTAATGAAAAGCACAATATTATGAGGCTCGTCAAACCCGGTCAACAGCTTATCCACTACAATGAGAATCTCCGGGTGAGGGTCATGTTTAAATTGGCGAATGATTTCACGGTTGTATGTTTTTTCAGTTGAATACCGTTCCATCATTTGTTTCCAGAAATTCATAACTGGTTTACCTGGTGACAGGTATTGCTCTCCGCCTTCGCGGGTGTCGGGGCTTGATATCAATACTTCGGTTGTTACCTTGCCGATCTCGTCCATGTATTGTTTGTATTTTAATGCTGCTGCTTTGGACGGCACGGTCAACTGGCCCTTAAACCCTGTGTTTTGCCAGTTTTTTTCAAACTGCCGGCTGATGTCCCATGCGATCCGGTAAATTTTTTGATCTGCAATATTCAACTGGTCAGCCCGGCTAAACTTCTTTTTCATATCTGCCCGTTGATATTCTGTAAGAGGTTCTGAAACCATGTTGAAATACGTGTCAATGGACGAATGATTAACATCCTGTACTACATGCCTGCTTTCATACAAAAGCGGTACCACTGCCTTATCTTCCACTGCCCGGTCTATGGTATAAGGCGTTGGAATGATGCCCCCGAACTTGGTTACCGTATTTTTATATTTCTTTTTAATGGGTGTGCCGGTAAAACCCAAATAACAAGCATTGGGGAATATCCTTTGCATGTTGGTATTAGATTCGCCATATTGGCCGCGATGGCTTTCATCTATCAACACGAAAATATCATGCGAAGGGTCGCATCCTGTGCCTCTTTTGACTGCCGTCTCAAACTTATTAATCGCTGTGACAATGATATCATCTGATTTTGAATTGATTAAGCGAATCAATTCTTTCCCGGTACGTGCCTGCTTCACCTGTTTATCACAGTTTTTAAACGCCCTGGTGATCAGGTCATCCAGGTCAACCCGGTCTGTTACAATCACTATCGTGGGATTGTTGATTTCCGGATCCAGTGCCAGTGATTTGGCCATCATCACCATGGTCAGCGATTTACCACTGCCCTGGGTGTGCCATATCACACCCCCCATGCGACGGCCATCTTCAATGTGTTTCACCCGTGCAAGAGTGTTTTTTACAGTAAAATATTGCTGGTACCTGGCTATTTTCTTCAGTCCGGCATCATACAGGATAAACTTCCATGTAAGTTCCATTAAACGCTCCGGCCTGCACACGTAATACAGCAACTGATCCTGTAAAGTAACCGAGGCACGTGAGCTTTCTTTTTGATTAAAATATTCTTTTACATTTTGATACCGGCCTGTAAAAAGCTGTTCATTTTGTTTTTTTGTCAGGGGCTTGTTTACGAGCTTGTCCAGGGCTTTGTCCTGTTTATTTTCTTCTTTCCAGTACGCCCACCATTCTCTGGGAGTGCCGGAGGTGGCATATTTGGCATCATTGGAGCAGAAGCTCACAAGAATTTGGGCATACATGTAGAGGTGTGGAATGGCATCTGGTTGTTGATTCTGTAAATGCTGGTTTACGCCTATGTCCACGGGTTTGTCATGATTGGCATTATGCACGCCGGGGCTTTTGCACTCAATGACACAAAAGGGGATGCCATTAACAAAAAGTACAATACCGGTTCTGTAGGTATTGGTGCTGCCAAAGTGTTGTACGGTTAATTCCGGGGCTACATGATATGCATTGTTCTCAGGGTGTTCCCAGTCAATATACCGGAGCGTGTAGCTTTTTGTTTCGTTTTTTATGGTTTCTTCAAAGCTTTTGCCCAGAGTGAGGAGATTGTATGCTTTTTCACTGGTTCCAAGCAATCCTTTTTTTAATGAAAAGTTTTTGACTGCCTGAATGGCGCCGGCAATGTTTTTATTGCTAAACGGGTAGTGTTGGCCCCTGAACTCAATGGCATTGATTTTCCGGAGCTGCTGTTCCAGGATTTCTTCAAGGATTACATGCGATGTTTTATGCCCGCGCTGTTCCTCGACCTCCCCCGGGGGAAGATACTGATACCCCATCTTCATAAGCACCTGCAGGGCATTGATCCGTGATATGTAGGTTTTGTTGTGTGACGTTTGCATAGTATAAATTTCAAAGCATTGATTTAAATAGAATCCGTCCATAAAGTCGAGTGTTTGGATCATAATGTTCGATAACGAAGCTTGCGAAGCCCCAAAATGCGCAGTTTACTGATGTAAATGAGTAATTTTGTGGCAGGCGTAACGAAGCCTGCCCTGTAAGGAAGAATGACTGTATCGGGGTTAGCGGACATTATGTACAAACACTAAATAAATGTAATAGGGTTTGATAAAATGGTTAAACTTTATAAATGACAGAAATTTTTTATTCAAGCAGTCAATTTCATAAGATATTTATTCATCTCTCCCTTCACTTTTTCCAGTTCTTTTTCCAGTTGTTCAATTTCCTGCTGCAATGCCGGGATGTCAATATCTTCCTCTTCTTCAAAGGTATCAACATACCGGGAGATATTGAGATTGAACTCATTTTCTTTGATTTCCCCGAAAGAGGCGCGGTAGCTGTATTTATCAACCGTTTCAAAGGCATCATACGTTTTGATGATTCGCCGGATGTGCTCTTCCCCGAGTTTGTTTTGGTTTTTGCCTTCAAGGTATTTGTTGCTGGCATCAATGAATAACACGTCGGTTGTGGTTTTGCCCCGGTTGAAAACCAGGATGGCAGCCGGGATTATTGTGCCATAAAACAGTTTTGCAGGCAATCCAATGACCGCTTCCAGGAGGTTTTCTTCAATGAATTTTTGCCGTATCTTCTCTTCGGCGCTGCCTCTGAATAATACGCCATGCGGCACCACCACGCCCACTTTTCCGGTATTTTCTACAGTGCTTTCTATCATGTGGGAGATAAAAGCATAATCTGCCGTGCTCTTAGGCGGGATGCCACGCCAAAAGCGTTGATACGGGTCTTTGTCTGCATGTTCCTGTCCCCAATTATCGAACGAAAAAGGCGGATTGGCGACTACAATGTCGAATTTTGCCAATTTGCCGTCTTCAAGGAGCCTGGGGTTGTTGAGGGTGTCGCCCCATTTAATTTGTGCATTATCATGGCGGTGGACGAACATATTCATTTTGCACAGTGCCCAGGTGCCTTCATTGCTCTCTTGCCCGTAGAGCGAAAAATTATCTGATCCGGTCTCCTGCGCTACTTTAATGAGCAGTGAGCCGGAGCCACATGCCGGGTCATAGATGCGTTGCCCGGGTTCGGGATGCATGAGACGCGCGATGAGAGCAGACACCTCTGACGGGGTAAAAAACTCACCGTCTTTTTTGCCGGCATCGCTGGCAAACCGGGCAATCAAGTATTCATATACATTGCCAATCACATCGAGGTTGCCGGTGTGCGAGGGGCGTAGGCCGAGCGCGTCATTGGCAAAATCGTCAATCAGGTTTTTGAGCCTGCAATTCCTGCCGCGCGTTTCGCCCAGATTATTTTCCGAATTAAAATCAATATTGCGAAAAATGCCATCGAGTTTTCCTTTGTTGGCTTCTTCTATTTTGTCGAGCGCCATGTTTATTTTTTGGCCTATGTCGCGGTCTTTCCGGTGGTTGTATAAATAGTCAAATGAGGAATCGTCCGGCACGATAAACCGTTCGCGTCCCAGAGCACGCCGGATGCGTTCCGGATCGCCGTTGTATTTGGCAGCATATTCTTCCTGCTTGTCTTTCCAGATGTCACTGATGTATTTGAGAAACAGGAATACGAGAATATAATTTTTATATTCCGGGGAATCTACAACACCCCTGAAGGTGTCGCAGGTTTGCCATACGATGGCATTGACTTCCTCCTGATTGATAGTTTTAAACATGGCCGGTATATTTTTTAATGGTTCAAATGGATTATTATTAAAATAATGATTGAATGGTGGCATCGATGAATTGTTCTTTTTTCGTGATCATTTGCTGAAGTAATTTTTTTTCTTTGTTCACGCATTGTTGTAATGCCTCTATATGTTGTTGCAAATGGATATCCGGCACAGGAATTTCAAGGTTTTCCAGTATCTTTTTACTGATGACCGGGATGGAACCGTTTTTTTTATGCATGTTAAAATATATATTGGCTTGTGATGCATTCAGGTACCATGCAACATAGCCGGGTAAGATATCCCGGGGAAAGCCGGTTAAAATAATAAATGTAGATGTGGCAACAGCATTTTCAATTTGTGCATTCCATACTACGGCATAATGGTGATACCCTTTAGCAGCAAATAGAATATCATTCTCTTTTAGAAAGTCTTTAGGATTTGCCAATTCTTTATTGATCCTGAATATAAATTTGGATTTTAAATATCCATATTCATTAAAGTCTTTACCCTGAAGGCATACAACCTCTCCTGTGGTTTGTGTTTTTACATTCAGGCCAAACCGCATGGTGCAAATGGTATGTAATGGTATTTTTTGCATAAATTAAAAATTCATAAAACAAAAATATGGATATAAAATATTCATTGCAACTTTTTTTACAATTATTTTTCTTTTCATATAGTATGAAAAGAAAAATAATTAGATCCCGTCCATAGTGTCAAGTGTTTGGATCATAATGTTCAATAACGAGGTTTGCAAAGCCCCAAAATGCACAGTTTACTGGTGTAAATAAGCAATTTTAGGGCACGCGTAACAAAGCCTGCCCCGTAAGGAAAAATAACTGTATCGGGGTTAGCAGACATTATGGACGAACACTAATTATTTGTTTTGCCAGGCATCCTCCTCTGTCAATTGTTACACTCTCGTTTACTTTTTGAGCCCGAATGTTATGTTTTAGATAAGACAAAACGGGTTTAATACCAAATTAAAATTGTATGGTATGAGTATTCATTTGTAAAAGACTTTTTGTATCTTTGAAATAATATACATTAAAATTTGCACAAGTGAATTATGTTGTCAAATTCATACTCGCGGTCATTTTATTTGTCATAACCATTATGCTTGGCATTTGGCTGCATAATTCAGGTAAACCTTTTAATACTTTATTGTTTACAATACATAAACTTACTGCTTTGGTAACTGTTGTTTTTGGGAGTAAGTTGCTTTATGATAAAATAAAATTAGCCAAGCAATTTGGGGTTATTCCTGTTTTGGTTATAATTATTGCCGGTGCCTTATTGTCATTAATCGTATCAGGGGCGATTTTAAGCACAGATAGCAAAATTCATGGCACAATGTTGGTAATGCATGATGTAGGTACAATAGTAACCGTCATCTCAGTGGTAGTATTGATTTTTTATTTGTTGAAATGAGAAGGGAATATGTTTCTTAATGCTCAATTTTAGCGGGTTACGATTATATTGAGCGAATCCAAAATAGTTCAATAATGCAATAAGAGTAGTGTCTATATCTGTTACCAGGCAAGATACAGATAACTTAAATTTTTATATATTTGAAAAGAATTCAGACAGCAATATTAATAAATCTTTAT
>CAYMKE010000106.1:0-9598 GCA_964390955.1 uncultured Bacteroidales bacterium
CATTTTGGGGCTTCGCAAGCCTCGTTATCGAACATTATGATCCAAACACTTGACTCTATGGAGGGGCTCTAATTAACTTAGTAACTTAGTAACTTAAAAACTTAATTATAAACAGATGAAACACAAATACCGCCCACATATTGGCATCACAAAACCGGAAAGCAAAAGGATGAACGTCCAATTTTTGGCGATGTGGCTCGCGGTATGGCTAGGTGGAGGCAGGCCCATTGTATTATCTGCAGGGAAGCCTGATCCTGCCAAAACAATTCACGGGCTGATATTGGGTGGCGGGACTGATGTATTTCCCGGCCTTTTTCATAAAGACCCTATAGAAAACTATCAGTATGACAGGCCACGGGATGAAATGGAAATCAAATGGTTGAAGATTGCCGAAGAAGATCAAATACCGGTATTTGCTATTTGTCGCGGAGCTCAATTAATGAATGTTGTGAATGGAGGATCATTGCATTTAAACATAGGCGAAGCTTATGATAATGCTGATTATCCCGAAACCATTTTTGGGTATATGTTTTTCAGAAAAAAGATTCACATAGAAAAAAATTCACTGCTATATAAAATCTTTAAAAAAAGTGAACTACCTGTTAATTCGCTTCACAAACAGTCCATAAATAAGGTGGGCAACAACCTTGTAGTTACGGCCCGCGAACCCAATGGCATTATACAAGCCATAGAGCGGCCAGGCCATCCGTTTTACATGGGCGTGCAATTTCATCCTGAATTGTTGATCTATCAGCGTTCGTTCCGCTCATTTTTTAATCGTTTTGTGCATACTGCTTCAACTCATATTGTTAGAAACTAATATTTTTATGTACTTTATCATATTTAAATCCAAAGATTACACGAAAATCCATCACAGCATTTCACGTGTTTAAAGATTCAACATAACCTTATCGTTTATTCAAATTGGATTTATTGGCACCATATTTGTAATTTTAGTAATGAACTTAATTTATTAACCTTTTAAAAGAATTGAATTATGGAAAAATTACAAATCAAAGGCAACTGGAACCAAATCAAAGGAAACCTAAAACAAAAGTATAGTCAACTAACAGATGATGACCTTACTTACGTGGAAGGAAAAGAAGAAGAACTATTAGGCAAATTACAAGAAAAAACAGGAAAAAAGAAAGAAGAATTACAAGAAGAAATAAATAAATACAAACAATGAGATTTCTTTTTTATTTAATCGGAATAATATTGGCAATAGGGTGGTTTTTGGGTTTTATCATATACTCAATTGGTGTAATCATTCATGTACTATTGGTCTTGGCGATTGTATTCATATCGATCCCATTGATAAAAAGGAAATGAAATGATGAGGGTACAATGTATTCAACCTTAAGTGCTAATATTATTCCATAATTTATGAATAAAAAATAAACATATGAAACGGACAGTCTGGTTTCAGCTTTATTCCTTCTTCCACCAGTCAATTCAGCGCCTTTACCACTAAAATCATTAGCGTATTTGCTTTTTGAAAGTCTATAAACTCTCATGCTAATACCCCGTATTCAATTTTCATCAATTCGTCTGTTACCAAGTTAATCCCAAAAGAATTATCAAGTAACTCTATCGGTTTAATACTTCCAAGTGCGATGTTTACGGAATTTAACCAGCTAATAAAGTTATCACTACTGCCAAAAACCTCTATCCCTTTATTCAGTAGAATCATTATATCAACAATCTATCTGTGTGGATTGAGTCAAATTTCCGTTTTGTCTTTACGATATCGTTGTATGGTTCTTTCAGATATGTGCAATATCCTTGGCCAGTCTGACAAATCAAATGGAAATTCATTAGTAATTTCGTCGAATGTATCCAAATCATCAACTCATAACCGATTGTTAATGCATGTTCACAATAAGGCCAGTCAAATTCTTCTTTCGCCATGCCCAAAGCAATTATAATATCTATATCATCAGGTGAATTTGGCTTCATCTTCAGGCATCAGTACCGGAACACTGTCCCCGCGGAAGTATGAGCCGGCCATGGCAATAACATGTGCATTTGATTTTGACATGATGTTTTTTATAACTTCTCCCAAACGGTTATCGCCATCTGCCGAAACATGGTGAAACTCGTCAATGGCAACAAGCGTGTCATTCATTTTTTTTCTTCAAGCCCCTCAAATGCAAAACGAAGGGCAGCATGGGTGCAAATAAGAATCTGATTATTGCTTTCTAAAAATTTCAGAAATGCTGCTACCTTACTCTGTTCACTACCCGGAGAACAAAGATTATATTTAGGATCAGGAAGCCAGTCGGCAAAAAAGCCAAATTTTTTAAGTTCCATAGCACTAAATGAAGCACCGATGGTTTTTTCAGGCACGGCCACAATTACTTTTTTAATACCCTGATGGTACAATTTCTCAAGTGCGATAAACATTAAAGCCCTTGATTTTCCTGATGCTGGTGGTGCTTTAATTAATAAGTATTGTGCTGAATTGACAGCAAAAGCCCTTTCCTGCATTTCGCGCGCATTCCCAAAGCATTTGTTTTTTTGCTTTTTCCTGTTTGTTTGTATGTTACCTCAACTAAATTAGGCATAATTATTCCTCTTTTTTCTCTGAAAGTTTTTTTAGCTCTCTGTCAAAATCGCTTTCATACAATTGGTCTTGTATAATGCGATATTTCTCAAATTCGCTTTCGGCATGGGCTTTTGCAATTTCAGCAGTTACTTTTCCTGCATTTTGTAAGATTTTCCTGTCCGTGGCTTCAATAAAACGGTTTAAACGTGTTTCCCAATCCTCCATAGTCATTGGAATCTGTCTTAGTGCCATATCCTCAGCAATGTCAAGATAGGCCGAAACTAAACGTTGTAACTGTTCCAGTTCGTTTGCCGATAAATAGTTTTTTGCAACATTCACATCAAATTTTTGAATTTTGCCTTTGGGTGCATCTTTCCATGTGGTTAACCCCATATTGTCTTTTTTATGATTAGCTCTATCCACAATTACTTCGGCAGCAGTTTGTCCATGAATAGCCCAATGCAGTTTGTTTTGAACCGTTGCAAAAAAACGTTTGGTTGCACTGGCTGTTATATCGTAATCAATAGCAGTAGCGTAAATGTCTGTAATTTTTTGGTAAAATTTCCGTTCACTCAAACGGATTTCCCTGATCCGCTGCAACTGTTCTTCAAAGTATTTTTTACCCAGGATTGTACCATCGTTTTTCAAGCGATCGTCATCCATAGTAAACCCTTTAATGGTATATTCCTGAATAATAGTTGTTGCCCATTTGCGAAACTGCACCGCCCGTTCTGAATTTACTTTGTAACCAACCGCAATAATTGCCGAAAGATTATAGTGTTTTGTATTATAGCTTTTGCCATCGGCGGCAGTTATCCGAAAATTTCGGATAACTGAACTTTCTTCCAACTCACTGTCACTAAATATTTTTTTTAGATGATAGTTAACCGTTCTAACATCCACTTTATAAAGCGTACCCATCATCTTTTGCGTAAGCCAAATGTTTTCATCGGCATATATGGCTTCCACTCCCCCTTCGCCATGTGCCGCTATAAAGGTTAAATATTCTGCTGCTGAAGAACGCACCAAAGCCTTGCTATTTTTCTTCTTTTTATTCATAACTATTTCTTTTTTCGGGTCTTTTTTTGTTTAGCAAACAAGGTATTCTTTTTTATCATTTCTTCATACAATTTAAATAAAAATTCCAAACGTTCGGTATCGTTTTTAAAAGGTTGTAGGCGATAACATTTTTCAATGGCTTCATCCAGCTCTTCGTGTGCTTGTTTTAAGCCTTTGGGCATGGTATCGGGATTATACAGTTGTGCCATTGTTTTTTCGGGATACTTTGCCCGCTCATCTAAAATGGCATACACGTAAAGGTTAAGGTTTTCTTTTTGTTTTACGCTGATGTCGGGAAAAGGGAAGGTGTTGTAGCAAATATCTTTTGAATACCTATAATCCGTTTTTAATTTTCCTCCAACAGCTTTAACCCAAACCATGTGCATGCGGGAATGTATAATAGCGAACATAAATGGTTCAGCATCATAAATAGCTAATGCTGAATCCGAAATAATAATATCCTTATTAATATCATCGCAAGGAATATACTCCCTTCTTTCAGATGATACTCGTGGTATTATTATTTGGCTATTCTTTGCAATATTCCTATCTCTAAACTGATGCGATTTTTTTGTTAATCCGTTGGTTCCTTTATCTTTACTGTTAATACGATGAATCCTGGCCAAATCTATACGCTCCCGAATAAAAGGAATACTTTCTGCTTCCTCTAAATCTTCATCTTCAATCCATAGGCAATATCTTTTATTACCCCTGATAAACTCTGATGAACCCAATAAAATTTTAACAAATTTAGATGCATCAGGATAGTCAGAAATCAAATTGTTTTTTTGTTCCAGCGTAATGATTAGACCTCCACCATCATTGGGCATATTCCCAAAATTCATTTCAGGGAATTTTGAAACAGGCCTGCTTCTTCCATAAACAACTATATTTGGAGCACCCATTAAATATGGGTTAATGTTTTTGGGTTGATAGCGGATATTATCCGGGAATATTAAATACTTTGGTTCATTAGAAACATTTCTTAAACCAACAATAATTACAGTTACACCGGCATTTCCCTTAGCATTATTAGTCCATTTAAAAGAATGATATGCAAAACCTATTTCAATATTCAACTCATGAATATTTTCTTTGGAATTGTAAATATTTTCGTTTGCATGAACCAGGTTGTCATAAAGTTGAGCCATTTTGTAAGCTGCATCCCTGTCAGCCTGATTATCGTTCCTTGTATTGTAGACTTCGCTTCCTGCTAAGAGTAAGAAGAAATCGAAATATTTGGGTAGTTCGGTTAGCTTTATGTCAAGGTTCGTCTGCAATTTCAAATTTTTGGCAATAAGGCTTTCAAAATCAGGTAGATTTTTTATCTGGTCAGTCATTGAACGTTGCCAGCGTCCTTTGTACTGTGGAAGGCGCTGTTCCAGTTTTGCATGAAAATCAGATGGATTAATAGCTTTGCTTTTGCACTTCAGTTTAAATTCGTTTAATAAAAAGTCAAGTTTCATTGAATGTACTTCCAGTAAATACCAAATGTATAATATTGATTTGTATTCAAATATATAAATATTTTTCAAAAATAAATGTATAAATTAATGTTTTTTTTAGGATTTATGGATAAGATATACTTTTCCTTCTTCCTTATCATTAAGGATCAAAAACAAAAATATGTGTCTGAAAATTTTATGGGGACAATTTGAAAAGTTTTACTCAATTTATAAAGTAATTTTATTAAGTTTATTGAGTAAAATTATTATCTTTGCATAATAAACCATTTATTATGTATGAACGAAAGATATTAAACCGGTTAAAAACAAAAGTTGAACAGCCACACAGGATTATTCAGCTTATCCAGGGCCCCCGGCAGACAGGGAAAACCACCCTCATAAAGCAACTCATTAAAACATTGGATATTCCGTCCTTTTATGTATCAGCCGAAGATTCAATCACCAATAATAAATCATGGATACATCAGCAATGGAAAATAGCACGCGCTAAGCTGGATGCTTCTGCATCAAATGAAATGTTGATGATCATTGATGACATACAAAAAATCCAATCCTGGAAAAAAGCAGTAATATCGGAATGGGAAGAAGGCAACACGAAAGAAAGAAACATCCAATTGATTGTTGTAACAACCAACCTGCCCACATTTTCTCAACCATCATCGGGGAATTTTGAAATTACACAGATACCTCATTGGTCATTCAATGAAATGCAGGAAGCATTCGGGTTTACTGCCGAACAATATGCATTGTACGGTGGATACCCCAAAGTATCGAATTATATGTATGATGAAAATGATATGAGATCATACATCATGGATTCGGTGATAGAAAAAACGCTCTCAAAAGACGTGTTCAGGATGGACAGGATCAATAAACCTGCTTTATTCAATGAATTCTTTCAACTAGCCTGCACATATTCAGGCCAAATACATTCATTTACCAGGTTTTTAAGTCAACTGAATAATGCCGGAAACACTACAACATTGTCTCATTACACAAAATTACTTGATGAAGCAGGGTTGATAGCGGGTATTGGTAAGATGCAGGAAAAAAAAACAGGACAGCGGGGTTCTATCCCAAAATGGCAGGTACAAAACAATGCACTGTTGTTCGTGAAGGAAAAGACAAACCTGCAAGAGATCATTTTAACACCTGAAAAATGGGACTTTTATATTGAATCTGCCATCGGTGCTCATCTGCTGAACATAGCCAGACACAATAATATGAACCTGTATTATTGGAAAAATATCCATCATGAAGTTGATTTTATATTACAAAGCGGACAGCAAAAGACTGTAATTGAAATTCAAAGTCATTACAAAAACAGAAAACCAGGCATAAAATCATTTGTAAAAAAACATGTCCCGGATAAAATTTTTCTCATCGGAAAAGGCGGTACACCCTGGAAAGATTTTTTAAAAAAAGAAGCTGATGATTTTTTTTAAATGCCGTATCATATAAATACTTTTTAGAAAAAATTTAACCTGCTTTATTAATTTTTTTAGAAAACCACTATTACAAGATGAGATGTATGCAGGCTGTATGAATTTTCACATTTATTTTTTATATTGCAGCAGAATAAGGATTACTGTCAAAATGAATAAAGAGTATGATTGGGGAACAAGGAAGAGGAATGATAAAACAACATATTATTTTAATGGGGGTAAAACATTGTGGCAAGAGTACATTGGGCCAACGGATTGCCAGGAAATTGAATAAAGAATTTTATGACCTGGATGATAAAATATTAGAGTTGCAAGGAGACGATGTACTGACACCCCGGGAACTTTTCAGAAAAAAAGGTGCTTCGTATTTTCAAAAAATAGAAACTCTTGCCGGGCAAACATTATTTGAATCCCTGGGAAGTACTCACCAGGCTGTCATTGCATTGGGCGGGGGAAACATTGACAATTCACAGGGCATGGAGATTGTCAGACACCATGGATATTTGGTTTACCTGGAGGAAAAACCGGACATTTTATATGAACGGATCATGCGTAGCGGCATCCCTCCATTTTTTGATCAAAATAAAAATATCTATGACCAGTTTATTGAACTCTATAATACCCGGTCTGAGAAATATGAGCAATATGCTGATATGAAATTTTTTTTAAACAGCCGCAGTCCTCAAGCTGCGGAAATTTTTTTAATTGAACAACTAAAACGAAAAGGCTATGTCTGGTAATTCATTTGGTAAAGCATTCACCATTACAACATTCGGCGAATCACACGGTGATGCAATAGGCGTGATCATTGACGGCGTTCCATCCAATATAGAAATTAAAAGCGAACTGATACAAAAAGAGCTGGACCGGCGTAAACCGGGGCAATCATCTATCACAACGCAACGAAAAGAATCCGATAAAGTTCATATTTTATCGGGATTATTTAATGGAAAAACAACCGGCACCCCTGTTTGCCTTGTATTATATAATAGTGATCAACGTCCAAAGGATTATGATAAAATCAAATCCCTTTTTCGTCCCGGCCATGCAGACTACACGTATTATAAAAAATACGGCAACCGTGATTATCGTGGCAGCGGGCGTGCATCTGGCAGAGAAACGGCAGCCAGGGTGGCAGCGGGTGCGATAGCAAAACAATTACTCAATCCAAAAGGCATCAAAACAGTGGCATATACGCTTGAATCGGGTGGAATACGATGCAACCGGTATGATGAAGAGGCCATTGAAAAGAATATCATACGCGCATGCGACCCTGATGCAGCCCAAAAAATGATTGAAAAAATTGAAGCATTGGCAGCAGAAGGAGATAGTACAGGGGGCATCATTGAATGCAGGATCATTGGTGCAGAAGCAGGATTGGGTGAACCGGTTTTTGACAGGCTGGACGCTGACCTGGCAAAAGCAATGCTCTCGATAGGAGCTGTAAAAGGCATAGAATTTGGTAAAGGATTTGAAGCCGCCAGTATGAAAGGAAGCGAACACAATGATGAAATGGATGCCAGCGGATTCCGCACCAACAATGCAGGCGGTATTTTGGGCGGCCTCAGCAATGGCAATCAGATACTGTTTCGTGCGGCTGTAAAACCTACCTCTTCCATATCAAAAGCACAACAAACCATTGATATTACAGGCAAAGAACAAACTGTAAGCACAGAGGGAAGACATGACCCCTGTATTTGCCCGCGCATTGTCCCGGTCATTGAAGCAATGGCTAACCTGGTGATCATTGATCATGTTTTACGGAATAACCAAACAGCTTTTTTTTAAAATCAATTACAAAATGGTTTAGAAAATTTATAAAACGATGAATCAAAAATTAATAAAAATTTTGGGCACGAAATTATCAGTATTTAAAAAACTATGCGTTAATAAAATCATTTCTTTTATCATTATTTTGTTTTTTCATTATGCATTACTTGCTCAACAAGATAACGATACCATTCAGCATTGGAAATTTAAAGGAAATAGTGCATTGAATTTTTCACAGGTTGCACTATCTAATTGGGCAGCAGGTGGAGAAAATTCTATTGCAGGAAATGCATTTTTTAATACACGGCTGGTCTATTCTAAAAATAAAGTTTCGTGGGAAACAAATCTTGATGTTGGATATGGACAAATAAGCCAGCGGTTGAGTGAGGGCAAACGATACTGGAAAAAAACAGATGATAAAATAAATTTTTCATCCAAATTAGGCATAAATGCATTTAATAAAAATTTGTTTTACAGTAGTTTGTTAAGTTTTAAAACCCAGATGTTGCCCGGGCATAAATATGTAAATGATTCTGTCCTCATATCTGATTTTTTAGCTCCGGCTTATTTATTGTTTTCAGTCGGACTGGATTATAAATACAAAAAATTATCATTGTTTGCCGGCCTTTTAACAGGTAAATTAACCATTGTCAATAACGATCTGCTTGCTGAACAGGGGGCTTTTGGTGTAAAAGAAGGGAACAATCAACGTCTTGAAGCCGGAGGGGTGATTAAGTTAGCTTATCAGGATACGCTTATGAAAAATATAACATTTGACAGCAATCTCGAGCTTTTTTCTAATTATTTTGAAAATCCACAGAACGTTGATGTAGAATGGGACGTGTTAATGACATTCAAAGTGAATAAATTTATTTCTGCAAATCTGCAAACCCGGTTGATCTATGATCATGATACAAAAATTGAAAACGAGGATGGTAGTAAGGAGCCTAAAGTGCAATTTAAGGAGATGTTTGGAATCGGGTTTGCGTATGATTTTTGATCATGAATTGATTAGAACTGAATAAGTAAAAAAATAAGTTTATTTTTAAAACATGAAATTTAAATTGTAAAATGTAATTTTTTTTTATATCTTTATTTATAATTACTTAAAAATTATAAATTTGATTTTGTATCGTAATCTATTCCGGATAGATGTCTGAATTCTTAACGGATCCCATTAAGCTTTAAAAAGATGAAACCTCCATAACAAAATTTTTGTCACACACGACCATGATTAAAAAGGCACTTCACCGGCGTAGTTGCAAACTACGCCGGGTAGTCGTTGTCCGTAGCGTCCACGCTACGGACTT
>CAYMKE010000107.1:0-9400 GCA_964390955.1 uncultured Bacteroidales bacterium
CAATTTTGGGGCAAGCGTAACGAAGTTAGCGGACATTATGGACAAACACTAATTATGCAGCTTCGAGGAAAAATAAGAAGGAAGGTTTACATTTGTATTCCACTCCTTTGCTTTTCGCCCGAAAGCTACGGATCATAATTTACCGGCAGGTTTTCTGGCTCATCTTGTTTTAACCGCCTTCTCACCCTTCTCATTGTTAAGGATAATGACATCCATGTTAAAACATTGTTAAGAATTACAGCTGCGGGGACAGCTCCTGATTTTCAC
This sequence comes from uncultured Bacteroidales bacterium, assembly GCA_964390955.1. Taxonomy (GTDB): domain Bacteria; phylum Bacteroidota; class Bacteroidia; order Bacteroidales; family JBBRXJ01; genus CAYMKE01. The sequence goes on from CAYMKE010000107.1 coordinate 268, forward strand.
AGGATTCCCTTTTTATCCCGGCAAAGAATTAGTTCACTTAGGAACCGGTAAATTCAGGACAATTTTACATTAATTTAATGTTTTCTTAAAATTAAGTTTTTCACAATTTTGATTAAAATATTTTGATAAGCCTTATCTTTAACGAAAATTTGAATTGTTAATAAAATATTTTATTTTTTCCTTACTCCTTTGCTTTTTTTGCGAACGGGTGTGTTTTACAGTAAAACCATTTTTTCAAGCCCGGCTCATATATTTTCATTAACTTTGATATGCTTTTTGTAGTTTTCGTGGCATAAAAAAAATAAACGGATGAAGCTGCACCGCGTACATAAAACCAGGGCCATTGAAATTTTTTCTGCTTCAACAGGAACAACATTGGAATTGCCTTTTATTGATGAAGGGATCAAAGCAGGGTTTCCTTCCCCGGCCAATGATTTTATTGATGCTTCGATTGACCTGAATAAAGAGCTTATTAAAAATCCTTCTGCCACGTTTTTTGGGAGGGTACACGGGGATTCCATGCAGGATTTCGGCATCCATCATGGCGACCTGCTGGTGATTGATAAAAGCCTGGAGCCACGAGAAGGGAAAATAGCAGTCTGCTACATTGACGGAGAGTTCACCATCAAAAAAATACATATTGAAAAAGACCACTGCCTGTTGCTGCCTGCCAATGAAAACTACCAGCCCATTAAAGTTACATCAGACAATGATTTTATTGTCTGGGGTATTGTCATTCATGTCATAAAATCATTCTGATGTTTGCACTGGTTGATTGCAATAATTTTTATGTCTCCTGTGAGCGGGTTTTTCGTCCTGACCTGAATAATAAGCCAGTAGTAGTGCTTTCCAACAATGACGGCTGTGTTATTGCCAGGAGCAATGAAGCCAAAAAAATGGGTATCCCGATGGGAGCGCCGGCCTTTGAATACAAGCATTTATTCAATAAATACAACGTGGTGGTGTTTTCTTCCAATTATGCTTTATATGGAGACATGAGCACACGGGTTATGAATATCCTGAGATCATTCACCTCCGGCATTGAAATATACAGTATCGATGAAGCATTCCTGAAGTTTGAAGGCTTTGACTCCACAGATTTTCATGCATATGGACAAATGATCAGGAAAACCGTGTATAAAAACACCGGCATGCCTGTTAGTATAGGACTGGCCAATACTAAAGCATTGTCAAAAGTGGCCAATAAAATAGCCAAGCGATACGAGGCCCGAACCAGGGGTGTTTATGTTATTGATAATGAAGAAAAAAGAGTGAAAGCACTGGGTGCAACAGACCTCGGGGATATTTGGGGTATTGGCCGCCGGTATGCTAAAAAGTTAAACCGGCTAGGCATTCACGATGCTTATCAATTTACCCGGCAACCAGACGGGTGGGTAAGGAAAAATATGACTGTTGTGGGGCTTCGCCTGAAACGCGATCTGGAAGGAAAGCCTACCCTGGATATGGAGCAATTAAAGGCCAAAAAAAGCATTGCCACCACGCGTTCGTTTGACAAGAATTATACCCACTACCCATTAATCAAAGAGCGGGTTGTGACATTTGCCGTGAGTTGCGCGGAAAAACTCAGGCAACAACACTCCTGTTGTAATGCCATGCTGATATTTTTGCATACCAACGAACACCGTGAAGACCTGCCTCAATACAGCCGGAATATAGTATTGAATCTTCCTTATCCTACCAATTCAAGTATTGAGCTTGCCAAGTTTGCCATAAAAGGGCTGGAGAGAATTTTTAAACCGGGGTACCATTATAAAAAAGCCGGGATTATTGTCATGGATATGACCCCTGAAGATCAACGCCAGGCGATGTTGTTTGAAAACTCTGACCCGCGTCACCAGCGTCTCATGGAAGTGGTGGACACGATCAACCATTCGTACGGGGGCCACAAGCTGAAGCTCGGGAGCCAGGATTTAAAGCGCACGTGGAAGATGCGGCAGGAACAACTCTCGCCCCGCTATACAACCCGCCTTGATGAAGTAATTAAAATTAAAGCATAATGTGTTTTTTTAGCAAACAAAGTAAAGATGCAGTCACTGTTGAAAAACGATTTAACGCGGCCATAGATCAAAAAGACCTGTTTGTCCCACGGGAGTTTATCAATGGATTTACCTTTCCGCTTACTCCTGTTATTACCAATGAATCACCGTCGCGGATCAGTCACCTTCAGTGGGGGTTAATCCCGTTTTGGGCAAAAGATGATAGCATTAAAAAATATACATTGAATGCTAAGATTGAAACCATCAGAAAGAAACCGGCATTCAGGAGTTCTGTGAATAAGAGGTGTTTAGTAATAGCTGACGGGTTTTATGAATGGAAATGGCTGGACGCGAAAGGTAAGAAAAAGCAAAAATACCTGGTTACCCGCCCCGGGAATGAATTATTCGCTTTTGCAGGCATTTGGTCTGAATGGACCCGTGAAGAAACCGGTGAGATCATCCGGTCTTACAGCATCCTGACCACCGGGGCGAACGAGTTGATGAGCGAAATACACAATTCAAAAAAGCGTATGCCGGTTGTATTAACTCCCGGGTTCGAAACCGGCTGGCTTACAGGAGAACCTGTTGAACGGTTTAACGCCATAGACCCTGACCTGGATGCTGTTGAACAGGAGTGACGACAACAGCAAAGACGTTTATGCCCGGGCTGGTGTAGTAATCCCTGTTAAATATGCACTTGTAAAAAATAACAAATGTAATAAATGGGTTTTGTTGTTCTTTATGAATAATGCAGCTTCAATTCGTTTGCAGCTTCAATACAATACCTTACATTATGGTATAGTGATTTCCAGAAATTTGTTTTAAGCCTGTCGTTGAATGGCGTTCCTTCTTTTGAAACCGTGGTATACCATTCTCCATATACAGGGTCGGAAAAGGTGTGCTCGATATAATCAATCAACCGGGTGGCATGGTTGAGGTATTTTTTGTTTTGAGTGTATGAATACAACTTTAAAAGGGCAAGTACTCCTTCGGCCTGGGGCCACCAGTCTTTCTCGTCCGAGATCAGCTGATCGCCATCATATCTGTTGAATATGCCGCCGTGCTCGCCATCCATGCCTTTTTGCAGTGCATCTTCACATAAGATGGAGGAAATTTCCCGGGCTTTATCTATCAATGGTTTATTCCCGGTGGTTTTACATATTTCATAATACACCCAGCTAAATTCCAGGTGATGGCCGATTCATATCTCGTTGGGCAGTGGCCTTCCGTTCAGGTCTGTTTGGTGAAATATTTCTGGTTTGCCCGGGCCAATCAATTTGTCAGGTATAAAGTGGAGGATTGTTTTTAATCATTGAATGTATTTGTTCATGAGATATATCAAGTCTTTAATGCCTGTTCATAAAGTCCGTGTCCAGGCTATAAAGTCCGAATTCATCTGTTTATTTATTATTTTTAAATTTCTCGCCCCCTTCATCCAGAAAATCAATGAAGGAGTCAATGCTTAATGTATAACTCAAAGAAGAAAGTATTTCTTCCTGTGGATTGATGATTGCAAAATAAGGCTGGGTATTGGTATTAAAACGTGTGATTTGAATATCCAGCGCTTTTTCGCCGATTGTTTTTTTTATCTTTCCGTCATCTTTTGAGGCCACCCATTCGTCTTCGGGAAGTTTTGTGCGGTCGTCCACATATAAAGATACGAGCACATATTGGTTTTTTAATTTTTTGAGAATGCGCGGGTCAGATAATACTTTGCTTTCCATTTCTTTGCATTTACTGCAAAAATGGCCTTTGAAGATAATCAATAGAGGCTTATCATGCTTCCGCGCACATGCCAGTCCCTGTTGATAATTAAAATATCCTTTCAGGTTGTGCGGTGAATGCAATATGTCATCGTATTTGGCATCTCCGCAGAATGTTGGATGCATATCATCTGTATAAGCAGGGGAGGGGTGTATGTTTTTTGTCAGGTCAAATCCTGATGTTGATTTTGACGGCAATACAGTAGATAAATTTTTTAACGGCGCACCAAATAAACCGGGAATCAGGTATACCACGAAGGTAAAGGTGATGATAGCCAGGATAAGGCGCGACGTGTTTATTTTAGATGTCTCTGCATCATGTTTCATCCTGATTTTGCCCAGCAGGTAGAGCCCCATGAGTGTGAAAATGCTGATCCATGCTGCAAGATATACATTTCTGTTCAAAAGCTGAAGGTGATAGCTTTGATCAATATTGTTCAGGAATACAAGCGAAAGGGCCAGGAGTATAAATCCGAACACCACTTTAACGGAATTAAGCCAACCGCCTGATTTTGGTAATGTTTTTAAGGCAGATGGGAATAATGAAAGAAGGAAAAAGGGCAATGCAAACCCCAGGGAATATCCCAGCATCCCAACGACAGGTTTTACAGCCAATCCGCCTGCTGACTTGATAAGAATAGCTCCAATGATGGGGCCGGTACAAGAAAACGAAACAAGCACTAAGGTAACAGCCATAAAGAAAGCGCCGATGATGCCTCCTTTGTCTGCTTTTTTATCGGTTTTATTCACAATATTCCCGGGCATGGAGATTTCAAACACGCCAAAGAACCATAACGTGAAAAAGATAAACAAGATAAAGAATAGGATATTCGGAATCCAGTGACTGCTTATTTGTTTTGTGAAATCGGCGCCCAGACTTGTAAGTGAGACCAACAGGCCAATGCCTATAAAGATAAGAATGATTGAAAAACTGAAAACAAATGAAGAAAACACGGATTTAAACCTGCTTTCATTGCTTCGCATAAAAAAAGAGATGGTCATCGGGATCATCGGGAATACACAAGGTGTTATAATCCCGCCTAATCCACCCAGTAATGAAAGCAAAAAGAATACCCATAACGATCTTTCGCCGGGCTTTTCTTTTTGGTCTGTTGAAACAACAGTCACCGGTTCTTTTTTGACTGTATCATTTTTTTGTTCTGCACTGGTGTCTCTTCTGGCTTTCAGACCGGGTTCTGTTTGGTTTTCTGATAATTGAATTGATTGGGTTTCTTTTGCAGAAGTACCTGGCTCTGTTTTCTTCTGTGAATCTTTGTTATTGAATTGCACTGAAAACTCTTCCTGGGCGGGGGGGATACATGTTTTATCATCACAGCACATGTATTCTATAAATCCTGTAATTTTGAGAGGATTTGCATCGTGTGTTGTTAATGTTTGCGTGAATGTCACGGTATTGTTATAAAAAGGAAGTTTTATTCCAAAATTAGGATCATATATACTTTCAGGAGGACGGTCCGGAACAAGCGGTTCAATGGATTTAAACAATGATGAATCATCATAAAATACGGATGTGGGAACAGGCCCTTTTCCTTCAATTTTTGAGCCATATAAATGCCAGTTTTTGTCTATTTGGGCCTTAAACTCCATCCTGATAGTCTGCTGGTTAATTTGTTTTCCGGTGATCTGCCATTTCACAGGTTTTAGCACGTCTGCTTTTGTAAATGCCAAACATGCTATAAATAATAAAATGGACAGGATGTTTTTTCTTTTCTGCATTTTGTTTTTTTATCAGAGTTCAATAATATTTCCAAATATAAAAATTCTATTGAAAAAATAAACGATAAGAGGCCGGATAAATTGTTTTGTTTCTATTCTAACAAATTGTTATAATGTTTTCATGATGCATGAGCCATTATTCCACTGTTGCTTTTTGTTTTTGATATATTTCAGACAAAGCATCCCATGCTTTATAGATATCTGTGATGTTATTGAAAGATAACGTCAGCTTATTATTTTTTTCTTCCAGGTTATATTTTTTATGATCTTTTTGAATATTCTCCAGTATATTTTTGAATACAGGCGATTGATAATATGGAGATTCCTGGTCAGTCACAAAGTATGCGATCATGTGTCTGTTTTTCAGGATTAGTTTTTCAAATCCCAAATCCATGGCCAGCCATCGTAAACGGACCACTTCAAGCAGGTCTTTTGAAGGGGGCGGGAGTTTTCCAAAACGGTCTGTTAATTCATGCTCAAATGTTTGCAGTTCTTCTTCTTGTTTCATGTTATCGAGTTTCCTGTAAAGATGGATCCGTTCTGTTGCATTGCTGATATAGTGGTCGGGAAACAGCAGTTCCATATCTGTAACAATTTGGCAGTCATTTACAAATTTCATAGAGTCAAAGTCTGTTTCCTGTTTGTTGATATTTTTGTTTTCATCGTTAAAAACATCTTTGTATTCATTTTGTTTTAGTTCATGGAGAGCTTCGTCCAGGATGCGGTGATATGTTTCAAAGCCAATATCAGAGATAAATCCACTTTGTTTCCTTCCCAGGAGGTTTCCGGCTCCTCTTTTGTCCAAATCCTTCATGGTGATGTTGAATCCTCTACCCAATTCAGAAAAGCTCTCTATGGCTTTGAGCCTTCTCCTGGCGGGTGCAGGCAGGGTGGCAAGCGGCGGCGCCAATAGATAACAATATGCTTTTTTATTTGAACGGCCCACTCTTCCTCTGAGTTGATGCAAATCGCTTACCCCAAAATTTTGTGCATTGTTAATAATAATTGTGTTGGCATTCGGGATATCAAGTCCATTTTCAATGATCGTGGTAGCGATTAATACATCATAATCTCCATTGATGAAATCGAGAATGATATTTTCAAGCTCTGCCGGTTTCATCTGTCCGTGGGCAATGGCAGTTCGTATATCAGGACAAACTTTTTGAATATATTGTTCAATGCCTTTGATGTTATGCACCCAGTTATGAATAAAAAACACTTGTCCGTTCCGGCTTGTCTCATAATAAATGGCTTCCCTGATGGTTTCTTCATTAAAAGAGTAAAGTCCGGTGATGATCGGATGCCGGTTTGGAGGAGGTGTATAAATAACCGAAAGGTCTCTTGCCCCCATTAAGGAAAACTGGAGGGTCCTGGGAATGGGGGTGGCTGTTAACGTAAGTGTATCTACATTTAACTTGATTTTTTTTAATTTTTCTTTTACTGTTACTCCGAATTTTTGTTCTTCGTCAATGATCAACAGTCCCAGGTCTTTAAATTGAATGTCGTTACTGATGATGCGGTGTGTGCCTATGATGATGTCAATTTTCCCATTTTTAATGTTTTCAATGGTTTGTTTTTGATCTTTTGTTGTTTTCAGCCGTGAAATAAAGTCGATATTGCATGGAAAATCCTTTAATCGCTCAGTAAATGTGTTGTGATGCTGGAGTGCCAGGATGGTTGTTGGCACCAACACAGCTACTTGTTTGCTGTTTGCTACGGCTTTAAATGCGGCCCTGATGGCCACTTCTGTTTTTCCAAACCCTACATCACCGCATACCAGAAAATCCATTGGGATCTGTGATTCCATGGCTTCTTTTATACTGTTTGTTGTTTTATGCTGATCAGGAGTGTCTTCATAAATAAAGGATGCTTCCAGCTCTTTTTGCAGGTAGGAGTCCGGGGAGAATGCAAATCCTTTTTTTTGTTTCCGCAGAGCATAGAGTTGGATTAATTCCCTGGCTATGTCTTTTACTTTTTGTTTGGTTTTTTGTTTGAGGGCCTGCCAGGCTCCGCTTCCTAATTTATAGATTTTTGGCGGTTCGCCTTCTTTTCCTTTGTACTTTGAAATTTTATGTAATGCATGGATGCTCACAAACAGGGAGTCATTGTCTTTGTAGATAAGCTTAACTGCTTCCTGCTGTTTTCCGTTATTGTCAATTTTTTGCAGTCCGCCGAATGTACCAATGCCATGGTCAGTATGTACTACATAATCACCTGGATGTAAGTCGCTCAGCTCACGGATGGTTAACGATTCCTTTTTAGAAAAACCATGTTTTAATCCCGACCGGTAATACCGTCCAAATATTTGATGGTCGGTATAACAACATATTTTTGCATCATTGTCTATAAATCCTTCATGAAGAGTATCAAGCAATGGTTCGAAATGTACATCATGGTTTATATCCTGAAAAATGGCATTCAGGCGTTCAATTTGTTTTTGATTATTGGAAAGGATGATATTTTGATATTTTTTTTCTTCATTTTCTTTTAAATTATTGCCCAGCATTTCAAAGTTTTTATTGAATGCTGGTTGTGGTTTGGTATCGAACTCAATGGTATGTTCGGGTAAATAGTAAAAAGGAAGGTTGTATTCAATGACAGGAAACCCTGCCAATTTATTTAAAAACTCGTCACTATGGTCAAATGCAATCGGATCATTTTCATCTTTTCTGTGCTGTAAGCCAACCTCATATACAGAATTGACTTTTTGTTTCAGTATTCCTGCTTCTTTTATCCAAAACAATGTTTTTTCCGGAATCATTTCAAGGAATGATTGTTTTTCTTCTTTGATGGAATGTATATCAGGCAATATTGAAATGTTGTTTAACTTGTCTTTAGACAACTGACTTTCAATGTCAAAAGATCTGATGGATTCGATTTCATCACCAAACAGGTCAATGCGAAAGGGCAATTCAGATGAAAATGAAAATATATCAACGATGCTCCCTCTCACGGAGAATTGGCCGGGTTCGTATACAAAATCAACACGTTCAAAATTAAACCGCGCCATCAATTCCATGATTTCATCCAGAGAGATTTCGTTTCCGGTAGATAAATTTAATGTTTTCTGCTTTAATGTATCCTGAGTAATTACCCTTTCAACAATGGCTTCGGGATAGGTGACAATGATGTATGGACGGTGTTCCTGAATCGCATCCATCACTTCGGTACGCAATTGGATATTGGCTTTATCGATTTGATTGTATTTTAGAGCATTTTTATAGGATGAGGGGAACAAAAAAACCGGGGTTTCTTTATGCAGCTTGCTGATGTCATTTAGAAAATAAGCAGCTTCTTCTTTGTCGGGCAAAATAAAAAAGGTTATGCCATCTTTATTATGACATAAAGCTCCTGCAATTGCGTCAAATGACCCTTTAATACCATTTACCTGTATTTTTTGTTTGTCTTGATCAAGAAGTTTTTGCAGCTCAAGTATTTTCGGATGCTGTGATAATGTATTTTTTAATTCTTTAAAATTCAAATCTCTTAATATTTTGATAAGATCAATGCAAAATTATATTTTTTTATTTCACGTACAATTTAAAAACTTATAAGGATTGTTTTTGGTACATCTAATTAGAGTTTGTCTATAAAGTCATATAAAGTCGCGTAACCAAATTCCAAATATACAAGCAC
>CAYMKE010000108.1:0-9360 GCA_964390955.1 uncultured Bacteroidales bacterium
TTACTATTATAAGGAGTGATTTTGGCTTCAAGCCTGATCAACTAAGAAATATCCCGTATTTTATTTTAAACTCCATTTTTTTAACTTTGCAAAAAGAGAAATAATGAAAACAAATCATAAAATAGTACATGGTGACAGCCGACAAATGAACCTGTTATCAGATAATTCAATTCATTTGGTAATAACATCTCCTCCATATTGGCAATTAAAAGATTATGGTTCGGAAAATCAAATTGGTTATAATGAAAGTTATGAAAAATATATTAATAATCTTAATCTTGTCTGGAATGAGTGTTACCGGGTTTTAGACAACGGATGCAGATTATGTGTAAATATTGGGGACCAATTTGCTCGTTCCGTTTATTATGGCCGCTATAAAGTAATTCCTATCCGTACAGAAATCATTAAATTTTGTGAATCTGTTGGTTTTGATTATATGGGGGCTATTATATGGCAAAAGAAAACTACAACAAATACCACCGGTGGTGCCTCGTTAATGGGCAGCTTTCCTTTTCCCAGGAACGGAATACTTTCAATTGATTATGAATTTATTTTACTATTTAAAAAATTAGGTACGCCCGCTAAACCTGACAATGAATTGAAACAGCAATCCAAAATGACAAAAGAAGAATGGAAAACCTTTTTTTCTGGTCATTGGAATTTCGGAGGAGCTAAGCAAGAAGGACATATTGCTATGTTCCCCGAAGAACTTCCTAAAAGACTTATAAAAATGTTCTCTTTTAAGGGCGACACTATTTTAGACCCTTTTATGGGAAGTGGAACAACATCTTTAGTAGCAAAAAAATTAGACAGAAATTCTGTAGGATATGAAATTCATAATGATTTTATTGAATTTTCAAAAAAAAAGTTAAATATAGAACAACAAGAAATTGATGGTCCAACATATAAATTTCTTAAAGATGAATTAAAAATAAACACGGGAGAAGAAATTAAAAAACTACCCTATAAGTTCACTGACTTTCACAAATTTGACAAAAAAGTCGACCCTAAGAAACTACAATTTGGCTCAAAAATTGACAAAAATGAAAATAAACGGGAAGAATACTATTCTGTTAAAGAAATAATTAGCCCCGAAATAATCAAATTAAATAATAACCTGATTATACGTCTTCTTGGAGTAAAACAAATAGAGTCAATAAATGGTAAGGCAACAGATTTTTTAATAAATAAGACAAAAGGACAAAAAGTTTTTTTGAAATTCGATAATCAAAAGTATGATGAAAACAATCGTCTTTTATGCTATTTATATTTAAAAAATAAAACTTTTTTAAACGCTCATTTAATCAAAGAAGGACTGGCTAAACCTGATACATCAATAGAACATAAGTATAAAGAAAAATTTTTAAATATAAATAACAATCATGGCTAAAGAGTGGATTTTAAATAGTGCAATGAATCGTTTTCAGCTCAATTTTAAAAGAAATGTTGGGCCTACTTCAGAAAGTATCAGAAAATGTGAACCTAAAACAATAGATGAATGGCGTGATTATTATTTTCAACATGTACGTTCTAAAGAACATATTGAAGAACTCGGGAAAAAGCTTTACATAAAAATCACCGAAGTAATTCAAGCGGAAGTAGAAGAAATAAATGAACAAGACTGTATTGACTATATTTTCAATATGGTAATTAACAGAACATATGACGGATATGTTACTGAAATTAAAACGATTTATGGCCAACTTGAAAATGAACTAAATTATAAAATTGAACCTGCCCCCGATGAATGGGATCGACTATACAATGTAGATTTTTTCATAAAAATAAACAGAAATTACATAGGAATTCAGATAAAACCTGTTAATCAAGGCATACAACTATCTCAAATTTTTAAAGAAAAAGGATTACAGAAAGAAACTCATGGTAAGTTTATGAATAAATTTGGAGGAAAAATCTTTTATATTTTTTCTGCACGTGATGACGGCAAAAAGATTATAATGAATCCTGAGGTAATTAATAAAATAAAAGAAGAAATAAGCAGACTGGAACAATAATCATTCAAGCAAGTAATCTCCTTATTTTTCCATCTTCGCGATCTTCGAAACCTCCATTATAAAGTTTTTACTACATGCAGGCATATTTTCAGGAGGGTCCATCTGACCATTAAAAAACAAAATGTAAACAGAAGAAGTCGGACTTTATAGACTCTCCCACGGCTTTAACACGCGTTTTAAGGCCGCTGCTCCCTGCATATAAGAAAGGAATATGCCATAATTGGTAAACGGGATTCCCAAAGCCTGGAGTTGTTTGATACGAACCAATAATTTTTGCGCGCTGATCATGCATCCCCCGCAATGAATAATTAGTTTGTATTCTTCCATTCGTTCATTTTCCTGGAATTCCCGCCCAAAATTATATTCGATTTCTACTTCCGGGAAGTTTTTTTTGAAAAACCCGGGAATTTGCACGGTGCCGATGTCCTCACCTGTTCGTGAATGATTGCATGCTTCCACGATCAATATTTTATCTCCTTTTTTAAGGTTTTCCAGCACGTTGATTCCTCGTGCGAATTCATTCAACCGTCCCCGGCTGAAATAATTGATCATGGTAATGGAAAAGGTTGTTAGCATAATATCGCCTGGTATCCACGGATGCATAATGTCCATTGCCTGGGAATCGGTAATAATGGCTTTCGGGCGTTTATTAAAATTTCCCAGGAATGCTTCAAACCGCTTCTTTTCCGCGTTGGCAATCTCCGGGTCTTTACTCCGGGCCATGCCCAGATCCAACCGGAACGAGACCGGGTAAGCCCAGTGCCGTGTAATGTATTCTTCTGTCATGGCCTGGGGCCTTAGATACCGCCCGGGTGGTGTTTCCACATCCATGGGGATAATCAACACATAAAATTCATTCTTCTCAAGAAATGGCAATAAATCAAACGTATGATTTTTGGACTCATAATGATCCAGGATAAAATTTAATAAATCCGGCCTTCCCGAGGTATCTGTTGCAGTGATTTTGATCTTTTTATAAAACTTAAGAGAAGGTAAACCGGTTTCAACACGCGGGATGTATTGCTCGTCTTCTTTTCTGAACAGGTTATAAATGATCAGGGTTTGTTTATCTTCAAGCCGGGCCAGTTTTAAAATCTCCTTCTCACCTTCAAACGATTTTGTAGAGGGATCGATCACCAAAATGACCAGGTCTGATTCTTTAAGATTATGAATGACTTTGGTTCTTTTTTTAGAACCCAGGCCGGATAACTCATCAATACCGGCTGTATCGAATAATTTTGCAGGCCCCATGCCATGAATTTCCTGGAGGGCTATCTTAGTGTCTGCTGTTGTCCCGGGAGTCGGGTCTACAATCGAAGTTTCCTGCTGAGTTAACAGGTTCATGATACTACTCTTTCCTGCATTCATTTTACCAAAAATCCCAATGTTATCGCGCTCTACTAATACTGCCATTTTGTTGTTTTATAATATTCTTAAATAAGAATAACTCCATCATAATGAATTTTGTTTTGTTCCGGTGTTTTTATTGAATCATGACAATCTCCGTAGTATCTAAGAATTCACTATCTGAATGGAATTGAACATTTACAATAATCGTAACGATTAAAACGATTAAGTTGTCTGCCTGACTTCGTTTAAATCAGGTGTTAACATTTATACAAATTTAAAAAAATCTTTTATTTTATTGCCTGATAACTTAGTCAATCTTAAATCCTGCCGCGCATGAGAACAAAGCGCAGCAGGAAATAAACCAGTTAAGCATTGGCAGTTTCGGCCTTTTGGCTTTTAGCGTTTTGGCGAAGTGGCAAAATTTCATTCACCACAATTTCGGTTATGTATTTCTTCTGCCCTTCTTTGTCTTCATACGAGCGGTGTATCAATCTGCCTTCCAGGGCTATTTCATCACCCTTGCTCACGTAATCTTTTAAAAAGATGGCCGTAGCATTCCAGGCAACAATATTATGCCATTGGGTATTGCTGACTTTTTCTCCATTGGCATTTTTATACGTTTCTTTTGTAGCCAGCCTGAAATTAGCAACTGATTTGCCATTTTCAAATGTTTTTACTTCCGGGTCTGCGCCTAAGCGGCCAATCAACTGAACACTGTTTTGTAAATTTTTCATGATGATTTGATTTTTGTGATTAAAAAAAATTGTTTGATGCAAATAAACCACCATTCACCCATATGATCCGGTGATTAAACGTTTGTATACGTTTAATTTACATTTGTAGTCGTTTGTAAACGTTTGTAAACGTTTGTAAACGGATAATCAACAAAAGCACAAAAGCACAAAAGGCTAAACAACAGCGTATTACAACAAAAGATGCGAATTTAAAGAACCAAAACCTTTTTTATATATATTTGTTGTAGCCCATTAAAAAAATAATAACGAGCGATAACGTTTTTATTTTAGACAGAATTTTGTATTTTTATAAAAAAAGTGATGAAAACATACAAATTCAAAACAAAAGTATCAGAAAACGGAATAATTAAGATTCCTTATAAAAAAGAACTCTATGATGAAGAGGTTGAGATTATTATTATGCCAAAAACCACAACTAAAAATAACAATTCAAAGGCCTCAGATTTTGTAAAAAAATGGGCTGGATTTCTTAAAGAAAAAAATATTGAGAAATCAAAATATGATTACCTTTCAAGCAAATATAGATGAAAAAAGCCCTTTTTGATACAAATATAATACTTGACATTGCACTAAAACGATATCCATTTTTTAAAGATGCTTTTAAATTGTTTGAGCTCATAGACAAAAATATAATTACTGGAAATATAACAGCTACTACAATAACTGATATTTATTACATTTCAAAGAAAGAAAAAGGACATAATAAATCTATTAATTTTATGGTACTACTGCAATTTTAGTGGAAAGTTATAAATTTACAAAATGAATTTAGCAGAAGATTTTTTCAATTTAGTTTTAGATTTTGGTGATGAATGGGTTGTCAAAAAAGTAGAAACCGATCATAAAAAACACCATGTTTATTTATATCTGGAATACGTTTCAGATTATTTTGAGGACCCTGATACATATGAAAAGGTTTCTTTATATGATCATTGTGAGCTTCGTGAATGGAGACATTTAGACATCTTGCATTATAAGACATATGTTCGTTGCCGTATACCACGTGTAAAGTGCAAAGATGGCAAGATTAAGCAGATAGCTATTGGTTGGGTGCAAAATCCGGCTCAAAACGGACAGTGATTCCGGACGAAAGCGGACAGTTATTCTGTTTTAAAGCGGACACCTATTCCGGATGAAAGCGGACAGTCATTCCGGATCAAAACGGACACTTTTCTCATATTTTTGCCATTTTAAATTTAAAATAAATAAAAATGGCTAATAACAAGATTACCATGAGAAAAGTAAGAGAATTATTACGATTAAAATTTGAACAAAACTTTAGCAACCGACAAGCAGCTAAAGCAGTAGGTATCGGTAAAACCGCAGCCAGTGAATATATAACTGGTTTTATTAAAAGCGGTCTTGCTCTGGAACAGGTTTTGTCCTTATCTGATTCAAATTTTCTGGCAGCGCTAAATATTCACCATCGTCAGGATAATCAACGTTACAAAGAGCTGTTCAAGTTGTTTCCTTATATAGAAAAAGAACTCAAACGCACTGGTGTAACCCTCCGGATTTTATGGCAGGAATACAGGGAAGGATACCCCAATGGATATGGTTATAGTCAATATTGTCATCATTTTTATCAGTGGCGAAAAGCCCAGAAAGTCAGCATGCATATTGACCATAAAGCCGGGGATAAACTCTATGTTGATTTTGCCGGAAAAAAGTTGTCTGTTATAGATCCGGAAACGGGAGAAATAACAGAACATGAGGTTTTTGTAGCAGTTCTTGGATGCAGTCAATTGGCTTATATAGAGGCTGTGCCTTCGCAACAAAAGTCCGACTGGACTTGTGTAAACGAAAACGTTTTACGGTTTTTAGGAGGAGTTACCCGGGTTATTGTGCCTGATTGCCTAAAATCGGCGGTTAACAAAAGCGACAAATATGAACCTGAAATCAATGAAACCTACCAGGATTTTGCCCGGCATTTTAATACTGTAATTCTTCCTGCCAGGGCTCTCCATCCTAAGGACAAGGCACTGGCCGAAAATTTTGTAAGAAATGCATATCAAAGCATTTATGCACCATTGCGTAACCAAGTCTTTTATTCTTTAGAAGAATTAAATGAGAGTTTATGGGAATACCTCGAGAAATTTAACAAACGCCTGTTTCAAGGCAGGGAAACCTCTCGTTGGAAGCTGTTTGATGAAATAGAGAAAAACCCAGCTTAAACCATTGCCTGTAGAATCTTATGAATTGAAAGAGTTTTCAAAATTAACAGTTCAATATAATCATCATGTGTTTATAAAAGCTGACAAGCATTATTACAGTGTTCCATTTCAACTAACCGGTAAAAAAGTATTGGTAAGTTGCAGCTATAAAAGTGTTGAGATTTTTTATAATAACCAGCGGGTGGCTATTCATCAACGCAACAAAACACCTTACGATTATTCTACAAAAAATGAACATCGGCCTAAAAACCATCAGTATATTACAAAATGGAGCCCAGCTAAATTTATTAATTGGGCTAAATCGATATCTCCTGATGTTGAAACAGTTATTAAAAATGCACGTGTGTTTATGACTCATATAACAGATATAACGACAATGGCGTTGTAGATTTGTTTGTATGCAAGACTTAACTTATAATCACCAATCATCTGTAAGAAATTAAAGATGTTTTTGCATTTTTTTTGCAAATTTATGTTATATTTGCAAAAAAAGAAGTTATGATACTTAATATTAAAATTGAAAATTTTAGATCTATTAAAGATCAAGTATGCGTTTCATTTGAAGCTACAAGGCAAAGAGAACTTCAGGATAATTATATTAATATCCATAATATTGGAAGTATTCTGAAAAGTTCAGTAATATATGGGGCTAATGCCTCCGGAAAAAGTAATATATTGATAGCATTTGAGGCTATTGAATATTTAGTATTAAATAGCCAGAATTTTAAACCCAATAAATCAATTGGGCCATATGAACCTTTTAAATTAGATGTTAACTCAAAGAAAGAGCCTGTTAATCTTGAACTGGATTTTATTGCCAATGATAATATAAGATATATCTATTCTTTATCCTTTACAAAATACCAAATTGTAAAAGAGAAACTTGATTTTTTCCCAAAAAGACAGATATCTAATTTATATATAAGAACGGAAAAAAAGGTAAAATACGGCGATTATTATAAAGGAGAACGCAAGTCAATTGAAAAAAAACTGTTACCTAACCAACTTTTCCTTTCAAAAGCTATTATTGATAATGTAGAAATTCTTAAGCCTGTTTATTCATTTTTTGATGAACAAATAATGGTATTTCCTTTTTTCCGGGATTATCATGAATCAAAATACTATAAATTATATGCTGAGAGGCTTGCTGATTCTAAAGATAGAGATTTTTCAATCAAATTCAATAAATTAATATGTGCTTTAGATACCGGAATTTCTAAAGTTGAATCGAAAGAGATTGATTGGACCCAAAACAAGCTGCCAGACAGTGTTCCTGAAAAAATACAAGAAAAAATCAGACAAGACTATAAATATAAAATACGAACGCAACATAAATTATTTGAAAACTCCAATGCCGTTGGGGTTGAATATTTTGATAAAGAGGAAGAATCCAGAGGTACACAAGATCTATTTGTATTAGCAGGGATAATTATTGACGTTCTCGAAGATGGTGCAGTTCTTATTGTAGACGAATTTGAAAAAAACCTACATCCGCACATTACCAGATATTTAATTCAATTATTTTACAATCCGATTATAAACAAACATAATGCACAATTAATATTTGCAACTCATGATACCACTCAGTTAGATAATGAAATATTTAGGAGAGATCAAATTTGGTTTACTGAAAAAGATGAGTTTGGAAAAACTTTCATTTACAGCCTTTCTGATATTAAAGGGATAAGAAATAGTATTCCTTACGATAAATGGTATAATAGTGGTCAACTTGGAGCTACACCCATAATAAATGAACTTGAAATGTTATTTGATAATGAGTAGAAAAATTAAGCATATAAGACGACCTAAAAGGAGGATGTTGGTTTTATGTGAAGGGCTTACAGAAAAACTTTATTTATTGTCAATTAAAAATACCTTACCGAGAGCTGCTCAAAGAGGCATCAAAATTGAAATTGAATGTTATAAAAAACAAGATCCAAAGAATCTAGTAAAAGAAGCAGTTCGACGAAAACATAAAGCTAAATACGAGGGAGTCCCTTATAATGACTTATGGATTGTTTTCGACCATGATAATCTACCTAACAGGGATTTTGCCTTTAAAGAATCAGAAAGAGAAAATATAAAAGTTGCTTTTAATAATATCAGTATTGAATTATGGTTTATTATTCATTTTGAGAATTCCCAAAAACAATTTATAAATGGGAAACAGGCTAAAGAATATTTATCTAAGAATTACATAAAAGAGTATGAACCGGGAAAAACAAAAATATGGACTTTTTTAGATTCTAATAAAAGAAATATAGCTTTTCAAAATGCCGTAGCAATCAGAAATGCCAAAGAAAAAGAGCTCAAGGACGGAAAGAAAAAATGTAATTTGAATCCTTATACTACAATAGATATTCTTGTCAAAAAACTTTTAGAAATACAATAAAGTCCAGCATACAACACTAAGGGCAGAATAAATAGCGTGGGGTAATAATTTGCCACGAAGCACGAGAGATTGTTTCACGCTATTGATTTTGTCCTTCTGTTGGACGTTTACCCGGTATAAGAGCTACAGTGATTTGAATGTTTTTACTTCCGGGTCTGCGCCTAAGCGTCCAATCAACTGAACACTGTTTTGTAAATTTTTCATGATGATTTGATTTTTGTGATTAAAAAAAATTGTTTGATGCAAATAAACCACCATTCACCCATATGATCCGGTGATTAAACGTTTGTATACGTTTTATTCACATTTGTAGTCGTTTGTAAACGGATAATTAACAAAAGAACTAAAGCGCAAAATGCTAAATAACAACAGATTATAGATAAAAAAATACGAATTTAAAAAACAAAAAACTTTTTTTATATATTTGTTTGCCAGCAATTGTATAGAGCCAATCATCCAAAGTTATTATGTTATTTTAAAAAATAGAGCTTAAACTTGAAATCTTGGGTGAATAAAAAAAAGAAAAAGATTCAAAAAATTAAAACGTAACCCCTAAAAACAACACGTATAAAAATTGCAGAAAACATCACCGGACTCATTGGCCATACTCCTATGGTCAAATTAACCCGGAACATTCATACCATTAGCTTTGTGCAGATGCAAGGCGCCTAAGC
>CAYMKE010000109.1:0-9338 GCA_964390955.1 uncultured Bacteroidales bacterium
TTCCGTTGTGAATACAACCTTGAGGTATATGATATAGAAAAAGGAATATGGAAGTATGTAGGTAGTGATGGTAATAATCATGAATGTTGTTTTTATGATGCTGCCAATATGGATGGATTGTATGATGAATACATTTTGGACAATCCCAAAAAAATTAATAAAATACGGATAAAATTTTGGGATTATAGTACCTGTTCAACCCCAATAGACTGGGGCCATGCCAGTGCACCTTTCGTGGATATCCGTGCATTGGAAGCAAAACCTTCCGGGCTTATACCTGATGTAATATCCAATAATTACGATGCAGCATTCAATGAAGTTAATGCCAAAGAAGGGGATTTTGAAAACCTGAAAATTAATGGCCAACCTATTATACAAAACACAAAAGGCGAAAATTTAACTGAAGGGCAGGATTTGTATCATTTTTCAGACCCCGGCAATAATACTACAAAGGAATATATTATTGCCATACAGGAAGAAGTGCCTGTGCATTCGATTAAAGTAAAGTGGAAATATGATGAAAACATGCAATTATACAATCCCGTGAGTTACAGGCTAATTGTATATGAAGGAGAATATACTCCCGATAATGCACAGGATATTGGAGGAAAAACCTTTGAAGAATGTTTTATGTCTGGCCCATTTGTCCCGGATGATGCACATAACCAGACATATAAGTTTAACAAGCCGCGGTATATCAAATATGTTAAACTGGTATGCACGATATCGGGTTGCGCGGATGTAACAGACTGGCCTAACTTACAACCAGCAGTAATACAAGTGTTTAAGGCAGAACCGGCAGGAAATTTTAAAAATGTGACAACAGACAATATCACTGCTGAAAATATTAATACTGGCAAGTTAGAGGCAAATGAAATTGATGCAGATATTGGAACGTTTAATGATTTATCTGTAGGAAGCATGGATGATTTGTATGTAAAAAATAGCATCGGCCTGGGTATAAGAAATACCGGAAACAGTAAATTCAGGTTAAGCAACCCTTCAACGGATGTTGGCAGAAAGGATATACAGTTAGATTGCCATGGAAATTCTACATGGGTTACTTCAAATTTTGGATGCAATGGTGCCTGGGGTAATTGGCTGGTAAAACAAGGGGATATTGGATTAATGTGGGATGCAGGTGATGAAAATTCCGGTTTTGTGCTCGGTGCGGACAACGGAGGATGGAAAGGGATAAAAATTGACAACAATGGTAATTTAAATGTTGGTGGACACAGCCAGACAGTATCAATTGGAGGGCCGGTTGGAGGCAGTGGCACCCTTGGCTGGGGCACCGGATACGTGGGGTTTAATATAACAAAAAAAGATGATGGATGGCATGCTCAAACAGATAAAGGGCTTTCATTAATCTATTCAAATATATGGGGTAAAATGCATTTTGTCAGCATTCACAGCGATGATGTTCCATCTGACAGGAAAATAAGTGAAAACCTTATCGCGGGAAATACCATACTGAAATTACAACCCTCATCCGTGAAAATTGGCACTCCTGACAATAATGCAGACCTCTATGTCAATGGCATTATCCATGCCAAAAAAGTTAAAGTTGCCAATAGCGAATGGTGGGATGCCGTATTCCATAAAGATTATGAATTGATGTCATTAAAAGATTTGGAAGTATACATCCAACAACACAGCCATTTGCCTGAAATACCACCTGAAGAAGAAATACAGGAAAACGGGGTGGATTTAAGTACAATGGTACCGCAATTATTGAAAAAAATTGAGGAGTTAACACTTTATACCATTGAACAGCAAAAGAAAATTGAAAAACTGGAACAAACTATTGAAAAAATGAAATAATATCTTTAAATGTAATTCAATATTATAAAAACACAAATATATGAACCCCATGATAATAAAATTTAAAACGTCCAAACATGATTATAAAAGGTATTTATGCGGCGTAGTTACAAACTTAGCCGAGCAATTGAGAAAAAAGACATCAATACTACATAAACGTCATAACCCTGTTTGGATTTGCACTAAAATAACAGCATTTATTTTAGTATTCTCATGTGCATTTTTAACATTAAATGCGCAACAGGATACCATTAAAAAAGAATTTTATATTTCAACCAGTTCAAACTCACTAAATCTATTTGGGTTTCAGTACAAGACAGCAATAAACCCCGGAACATATTTAAAGATATCACTTTTAGATATTAAATTATTGTATACGAATGAAACACCTTCTGAAGTGGATGTATATCAGGTAAACGATTTAGACCTGTCTTTTGATTTGAACGTTGGAATTGAAAAAAGAAAAAAAATTACGGGCAGGCTATACCTGTTTTATGGATTAAATGTTATTCTTTCTGCGGAACTGGAAAGGCATAAGGTTGATAACCCTCACATACCCAAAGCAGACAGGATTACCAGAGAAGAATACTATTTACCTGGAATCGGTTTTAATAGTGGTATACTTTTAAAATTTAATGATCAAATTGGCCTTGCAACTGAATTTACTCCCAAATTAAATTATGTATACAGAATAAGGCGTTTAAGGAGAACAACAGGCCTGGAATTTGATTTTGATACAGAATCTATCAAGATTTCTTTTATATATACATGGAATAAAAAGGAAATATAATAATAACATTAATATCAACTAATGAATATAAAAAAAACTGCATTTTTCTTATTTTTTATATGTTCCTTTTTATTTTTAAATGCCCAACAAGATACCATAGATAAGGAAATACATATATCAACAAATTCTCTGACACTGGAAAATTTAGGTTTACAATATAAATGGTCTAAAAAATCGAGTATCTATTATAGGGTATCTTTAGCAAAAATCCGGGCTTCATATTTAAACATGGAACCTTTTACTTCGAGGCTTTATCAATCGAAACAAACAATCATGTCTTTAAGGTTAAATGGTGGTGTAGAAAAACGAAAAAAATTAACAGGTAACTTATACCTGTTTTATGGAATAAATGCTATATTGTATGCAAGTTGGAAAAGATTTAAGGTAGAAAACCCAAACATACAAGAACGGAATCGTACAAACAGTGACATTATTTACTTTCCTGGTTTGGGGTTTAACAGTGGTATATTATGGAAGCTAAAAGAATCTATGGCAATAGCTGCCGAGATTACCCCGGAGTTTATTTATTATTTTAATAAAGAAGAAACTTATAAAGTGAGCCAGTTACAATTCAATCTGAACACCGAAGCTATCAAACTTTCTTTTATTTATACATGGAATAAAATTAAATAAATATTAAATATCATCAATTATGAAAATAATATTCACAATAACAGTACTATTAAGTGTATGCATGTTCAAAATACAGGGACAGATAAAACTTGTACCCATTGAATACAATGAACAGGAAGCCCCTTTAAATAAGTTGAAAAGTTCATTGGCCCCCGGCCCGAATGACCGGATTGAATGGTCAAGAAACAAAGAAAATGTTGTTGTTGTAGAACATATTGAAGGCATGGGGCTAAAAGGGTTCAATAAAATTGTTAAACTGTATGATAAGTCAGGCCGGTTATTGGCAGCATCGGATTCATTGGATTTATATGAATGGGAGGTGAAACCTTTGGGAGATGATGAAACTGTTTTGGTTATTTTTCCGGCAGGTACGGCCAGAAAGGCTGTTATCAGGACGTTTAAAAACATCAATGGTACATTAAAAGAAACAAATAAGTTTTTACAAAATACAGCATCCTTTTCTTTAGATATTACTTATAATGGAGATTATTATATATGTGGTTTATCATCTTCCCAAATTAAAGGTAGTAATTCCCAAATCTTTTTTTTTAATAAATCAGGGAATATATTATGGAAAACAAAAGTTAATGCACCAATTCTTTATAGTCTAAAAATCTCTAATAACTATGTAATATTTACAACAAAAGCATATGATAACGATAAATACAATAATGTTTATATTTCTGATTATCAAGGAAATGTTTTTCTCAAAAACAAATTAGATAGTAAGAAAGGAAATTATGAAATTGAATTATCCGACTATAATAAAGATCGATTTATTGCAATTGCTACATTAAAACATGTATATCTTTTTGATACACGACAAAAAAAACTTGTTAATGAGTTTAAAACAACAACTCAATACATTAATTCATATAAGATTACTGATAATGGAACTATTATAAGTACAGCGGTTCAAAAGGAATTTTCACGAGAGCAAAAACAATACAATTACTTCAATAAAAAACTATTTATTAAAAAAACAGGGAACTCTTCACAAAAATTAAAAATTAACATGGAAGGTGAACCCGAAATAATCAAGGATAAGACAAACAACAATATGATACTGAAATTGAATGAAAACCATAAATTAAAAAAA
This sequence comes from uncultured Bacteroidales bacterium, assembly GCA_964390955.1. Classification (GTDB taxonomy): domain Bacteria; phylum Bacteroidota; class Bacteroidia; order Bacteroidales; family JBBRXJ01; genus CAYMKE01. The sequence continues at coordinate 4,347 of CAYMKE010000109.1, forward strand.
TATTATGAAATTCACTTTAATAAATAACATTTGGGAGTTCATTTTTATAAAGACATAAAATAATTATAAATCATGAATTACATAAACGATATATATATGAGATTAATTAAATTATTATTAATGTATTGTGGTGGATTGTTTTTTTTTATTTGCCCTGTCAAGTCTCAGGATAATTTTAAGTTTGAACACATTTCGGGGCCTTTCCTTACTCCACGTACTCATTATCCAGGAATAAATTGGGATTTTTGGGATAAAAAAGCTGATTCGTTTTCTTTAAAAGAACAAATAAAACAAGAAAAGGAAATGCGTCTGAACTTAATAAAAAAAGACTATACTACAAATAACCTTATTCATCAAATTCATGACAGCAATAGCCGGGTTAGGAAAAAAGCTGTTTGGGAATTAAAAAAAGTAGAAGACTCTACAAATGCAATAAAAATATTGGAAAAGATATTATTAAATGATCCTTTATGTAATATAAAAGCAAGAGCTGCTTCAACATTAGGGTTTATGTTTTCTAAACAATCAAAAGAAAAATTATTAAAGGCATTAAGTGATACATGCACAAGTGTTAAAGAATCCGCTGCTTTAGCCCTTGCAAGAATTGGAGAAAAAAATAAAAGTTTAGAAGTATTAATCAACATATATAACAATAATGACATCCCTGTTAAATTACGATGCCATGAAGGATTTAAAGATATTAATACTGAAAATGCCATTAAAATGTTAAAAAAATCTACGAATCATAATTACCCTTACATAGCTTTAGATGCTTGTATTATATTGGCTCAATTGGGGTATGTAAATGTTGCTTTTGAAAAAATAACGGAATACTTGGATTATTCACTTCAGGAGGAAAATTCATCTTATCATGTTGACGAAGATCAAGTAAAAATAATTGCCATGCATGGGCTGTCTTATTACATTGGAAGCGCACAAGCCCTATTGGCCATTCAAAATATGGATGGAAGGTATTCAGAAAAAGTACAATCATTCAGGGAAAGAATATTGAATAAATATTTAGATTGATCATTTAAAAATAGTTGTCATGAAATATAAAATATGGATTGTACTCACATTAATATGCAGTATATCTGTAAAATTCAGAAAAAATGAAAAAAACATATATTTTATTTAGTAATACAAAAACAAACAGCTATGAAAGCATATAAAATAGTTATAATAATGATTATTTTCCTGTTTGGACTTTCTTTCTCATGTAGTAGGGAAAATGGAAATAGATATAATGATTATTGCGAAACCATAGGCTATAATGTAAATTATCTTACAGACTTTACAAACCACCCTGGGAAATATTATTTAGACAGCTCGTCGATTGTGGAATATCAAAATTTAGAGATTAGACTGGTAGCTGATTTAAAAGTTGTGAAAAGTGAAATTGCTCAAAACATCTATTCTTTTAGTAATTTATTAGCTGATGACGTTAATCTATATCTATTAGACACAATAGCAAACATAACTGTAATAACAAATCAAAAATATAATAACTCATATAAAGCTAAAGATACTATAAATGACATATTGATTGATACAGGAGTCAACACACTTAATAATTTAAACAATTTAAATTACACAAGTGAAGCAATATCTTTTTTCTTGACCAATCCACCAGATACAACCAGAGAATGTTCTTTTACATTTATTGTTAAACATACAGATGGTGATGTTTTTAAAACACAAACCATTCCCATAACCATAACACCTTAAAATCCAGGAAAATGAAAAAATATTATTTAATGATATTAAAAAAACAGCCATGAAAGCATATAAAATTATTATTATGATGTTTATTTTCCTCTTTGGCCTTTCTTTTTCTTGTAGTAGAGAGAATGGCGATATATCTTATGAAGATTATGAGATTATAGATTTTAATATTAGTTGTTATGAAAAGTCATCTAATAATAAAATTGATAGCTTGGATACAGTAAGTTATGATAATCTTGGGATTTTTTTAAATGGAATAACAGAAAAAATAACATCAATAAAGAAAAAACGTATAAAATTTAATTATTATACGATATATGCAGACGATATTATTCCAAGAATAACAGGAAAAATAGACTCTATATTAGTTTATAGTAATAATAATTATACCAAGGATTATTTAAAAAATGAATCTTTGAATAATATTATTAAGATTAAATATAGGGATAAAACAGGTATGTTATCTGATATATATTCTTTGCCTGTTTTTTTAACAGATAATCCAAGTTCAAAAAAAGACTTATACTTCTATTTAGATATACCGCCTGATAACATAAACAAACATATTATTACTATTAAATATTGGGAAACAGACGGAACATTTATAGAAGTTCAAACCATCCCAATAACCATAACACCGTAAAATCCAGAAAAAATGAAAAAAATAACAGGCATAACAGTAATAACATTTGTCATATTATTTAATGTGTATTCCAATCCTGTTGATACAACAGAAGCCAAAAAAGTAGCTATAAATTTTTTCATGCAAAAAAGTGATACCAGGCTTAAAAGTTTCCATGAACTGGAAATTGCCAAAACAATCGTGCATACCTACAACGGTCATAATAGTTATTATGTGTTTAAATTTAAACCCACGGGCTTTGTTATTATTGCAGCCGATGATGTCCGGGACCCCATCATTGCCTGGTCAACCAACAGTATATTCAACGAATATGACCTGCCGCCTGCCTACATAGATTGGATGGAACAATACGACTGGTATATTGACTCCCTGATAACCTACAATGTGAGTAACGACTCAAGCATACAAGAGTGGGACGCCCTTAAACAAAATAACACCCGGCTGAAAGCATACAGGCCCTATCGAACGGGGTTTACCCTGGTAGATACAGAATGGGGGCAGAGTAATTTGAATGATTTAGAATGTGGAAATAATTACCCCGATTTTGATAATGGCGCCTATAACAAATTCTGTCCGGAGGAAAAAGGTGATTTGGATTGTAATTGCGGGCGTTGTGCAGCGGGCTGTGTAGCTGTTGCCATGGCACAGATCATGAAATACTGGAATTATCCTGTTCATAATACATATCAGGATTATGATTGGTGTCATATGCCTCCTGTTTTAGATGAAAATTCCACAACAAGGGAAATAGATGCCGTGGCGCGTTTAATAGCGGATTGTGGGGAAGCAGTAAATACGGCCTATTGCAGTTGGTTTCTTGATAGAAGTTGTGAGTCAAGCGCTAATACAAAAAATGCCATTAATGCCTTTATAAATTACGGATATAATAGTAATTCAATAGCATACAAAAAAAGAAAAAACACACGCAACAAATGGCAAAAAATTTTGCGAGAGGAATTAGACAATGAAAGACCTGTATTATACAGATATCACGGTAAACATGCATTTGTTTGTGATGGATATAATTACGATAATCCATACGAATTTCATTTTAACTGGGGTTGGAGGGGTAATAATAATGATGGTTTTTATGATTTGGATGAAATGAACCCGGGTAAATATAATTACTCCGAAAAGAGAAGGAAACATCATGCTATAATTGGAATTCAGCCCGGAGAAACAATAAGTTGTGATGTTGAAGTTGATATATGTGATAATACTATAATTTATCCTCTTTCTATACCAAATAAAGAATTTAATATATTATATGGGGGCAAAATATTTAATTCTTGTAATATAAAAATTGAAAATAATGAAAAAAGAGAATACAGGGCATATTCAACAATTGAATTGAATCCGGGGTTTGAAACTGAGACTGGTGCAGAATTTTCAGCAAGTATTGTACCTTGTCCTGCAAACAATTGTGATTTTTATAATATTTCTACCAAAAGCAAAAAGTTAAAAAGTTGGAATGATTCAAAAAACAGGAAAAGTACATCTAAAGAACAGGAAATCCGGGACCAATACAATACAGAAAAAGATTTATCTCTGAAAAACGAAGATCACAGGCAGGAAGAGATTATGATTTACCCGAACCCCAATACCGGGGCATTTACATTAAACATACACAGCAATAACCTGGCACAAAGTAAAATTGAACTGTATGCCAATGACGGGACATTATTGCTGACTAAAACACAGCTTTCAGAAACCATGCAAATGGAAATAACCAATGAACCTCAAGGGATTTATTTCATAAAACTCATTACACCCACGAATGTTCTAACCCAAAAAGTAATATACTATTAAAAACAATTACCTATGAAAATAAAAATTCAATTTATCCTGTTCATTTTTAGTTTATCTTTTGCAATTGCTTATTCCCAGATAGAAAAAGAAAGCCCCCAACACGCCAGTATGAAAGTTTATGTAACACCTTCTTATTATATTTTTGACTTTAAATCAAAATATACAACGTTCAACACGTATTATAAATGGGTATACGATTATGATTTATTTAATACAGGTTGTATATCTGTTGCATTTAACAAGCAAAAAAACAGCCATTTTTCACGAGAAATTGAAATCATGCCATTTCGAATAAATCGTTTAAAAGTGATTAATTCCATTAATCAAAAAGGAGAAGAAGTTGAATATTTAGGTGGAGATAATTTTACTTTTTTTGAAATGTATGGTAGATACCAACTCAATTATACGTTTGGGAAAGGCAATACAAAATTCAGTATTGGAGCTTCATCCCTGCTGTTTTTTAATACATTTGCCCAAACCCCCCATCTATCAAGTATATATTTAATGAATCTTAAAAACCTGGGGATGGGCTTTGATATTTTGCCGGGTATGATTATTTACCTGTCAGATAAAATTCATTTACATATCAACATTCCTTTCCGGTTTTATGAATTGTATGTAAAGAGGTCCCATACTGACAATCCCAATATTTATGAGCAAATAAGAACCCATTACAGCCTGAACAGCGAACTGCTTCCTTCAAAATATTACTTCCGCATGGGGCTATCGTTTGATTTGGGAAAAGAGTGAGTTTGGTGAAGGAGTAGTCTGAACCTTGATTAATGAGATTAAAAGATTACTTGATTAAGAATGGA
>CAYMKE010000110.1:0-9317 GCA_964390955.1 uncultured Bacteroidales bacterium
TTGGGGCTTCGCAAGCCTCGTTATCGAACATTATGATCCAAACACTTGACATTATGGACGGCCTCTAAACATGAAACGCCCATGAAAAAGATTTTGACACACATTGCGCACGATCATAAAAGGGAAAGAAAGGTATAGAGGGTATAAGGGGGCAACACACCCCTATCTCACACGCCCTCTAAACTTCTAAACTTTTAAACTTCTAAACCTCTAAACTTAATTATAAATATATGAAAATCCTTGATTATTTCAACGATTTTTTAAATCTGTTTTTCCCTGCTATATGTTTAACATGTGGAAACCGACTGGTAAAAAATGAGCATTGCATTTGCATTCCATGTTTGTATGATATTCCACGTGTAAAATTCAAAAACTATTCTGAAAACCAAGTGATTCGGATGTTTTTGGGGCGCACGAATATTCAATATGCAATGGCGTATTATTATTTTTCACGAGGAAGCAAATACCGGAATTTAATCCATCAATTAAAATATAATCGTCAAAAAGAAATTGGTACATTATTGGGAAAACAATTAGGAAATGAATTATTACATTCCCCTATGCGGGATGTAGATATTATCATTCCTGTTCCGTTACATAAAAAAAAGCTTATGGAACGAGGATACAACCAAAGTGAAGTCATTGCAACCGGGATAGGGCATGTTTTAAACAAACCTGTCATCACAAACGTTTTATACAGAACAGTAAATACCAAAACCCAAACAAAAAAAAGCAGGTATGAACGATGGGAAAATATTAAAGATGTATTTCAATTACAAAATAAATCGTTACTAAAAGGGGAGCATGTATTATTAGTTGATGATGTTATTACAACAGGTGCAACATTGGAGTCATGTGCCTTAACAATGACTAAACAAGAAGATGTAACCATAAGCATTGCCGTAGTGGCTATGGCTTAAGGGGACTTCAATTGATGATTTTTTTTATTTTTAAACAAAAACTGAAACTGTAAAATGATCTCAAAAAAAGAAATAAATATTAATTACAGGCATTTTTTAAAATCATTACCTCAGCCCTATTTTTCCGAACAAATTATAACTCATGAAGAAAGTACGGTTTTAACAGTTGCTATTATAGAAGCCAATGATAAATTTGAAAAATTATGCGGCAGATCATATAAAGAACTAAAGCATAGCTCGTTAGGAGATGTTTTTATAGAACTAAAAGAAATAGAAAAAAAATGGATTGAATCGTACATGAATTCAAATGAAAAACCTGTTACCTTTCATCACCACTATCAATTCATTAAATATGCACAAAGTTATTACGATATGATGGTGGTGGTTGATGAAAAAGGTGTTATTTCAGCTATTTTTAATAAAAGCAATTATACCGGTGAACTTAAATTCATTCAAAATTATTATAAACGTCTGTTTGAATGCACAAATGAAGCAGCTATAATCTTTGATTCATCCGGCAAGATACTTAATGTCAATGACAAAACCTGTGATTTAACGCAATATGATAAATTAGACCTTTTAGGAGAAAGCATCAATAAATTATATTTTGAAGAAGACACGACAAAATTCAAATCTTTTTTAAAGGAGCTGTTTGAGTATGAACAGGCTATTGTTGAACTTGTTTTAAAGAAAAAGAACGGTAATACAGTTGACGTGGAATACAGCGCTAATTTGCTGGATAAAGAACAAAAAATCATTCAGGCAATTGTGCGTGATATTTCTGCGGACCAAGCTACAAGGCATAAATTAAAAAAAAGCGAAGAACAATTTCGTTTAATAGCAAATAATATTAGTGATGTCATCTGGACGATGGACCTTGATCTTAATACCAATTTTATTAGCCCTTCGATAATCAAATTAACCGGCTATACTCCGGAAGAACATGTTTCACAATCTCTATTCGACCGTTTTACTCCTGAATCGGCAGAATTTGCACGCCGGCAATTTAACGAGGATCTGCACAGGGTGATCAAGGGAAAATTACCGCCAGATTATACATTTGTAGGGGAAATGGAATACAAGCATAAAAATGGGGGCACCGTTTGGGCAGAGATTAAAGTGTCGAGCCTGAGAGATGATGAAGGAAACTTTATCGGCATACAAGGAGTATCCAGGGACATTTCGGCGCGAAAAAAAGCAGAAAAAGAACTGGAAGAATATAAAAATCATCTGGAAGAACTTGTTGTTAAACGAACAAATGAGCTAAAAGAATCTGAAAACAGGTTCCGCTCTATCGTTCAACATTTATCAGATATTATTTGCATCATTGACCAAGATGCAATCATTAACTATGAGTCTCCGTCCACTCAAAAAATATTGGGATATAAACAAAATTATTTAATCGGAAAAAATGCTTTTGATTTGGTTCATCCGGATGATCTTAACCTTGCAAAAAAATATTTTAAAGAAGTATTATCAAAAGAAAATACGATAAAAGAATTCGGTATTCGAGTAAAACATGCAGATGGAAGGTGGATATTTCTTGAAACAATAGCTAATAATCTTTTACACCATACAGGAATTAATGGAATTATTCTTACAGCACGTGATATAACCGAACGGATTGATGCAGAAAAAGCCCTCCGGTTAAGCGAAGAAAAGTTCAGGAATATTTTCAATTACAGCAACGACGGGATTACAATAATGGATTTAAAAGGAAACATTCTGGAAGCAAATAAAGTAAGTCGTGAATGGAGCAAAAGATCAAAAAACAACATCTTAAAATCACATATTAGCCTTTTTAATAATAATATTGGAGAAGATCAAAAAAAAGAATACTGGGAAAAACTAAGAAAAAACGGAGAAATTGTGCTTGAAACCGAATTTGAATATAAAAACAAACAAAGGGTTGAGCTCGAGGTGAGCAGTAAATTAATTTCTTATAATGGACAAGAAGCTATATTAAGTACTGCAAGAGATATTTGTGAAAGAAAAAACCTGGAGAAAAAAATTGTAAAAGCCATATTTGAAACAGAAGAAAAAGCACGTGATCAATTTGCAAAAGACCTCCATGATACTTTAGGAGCTATGCTTTCCAGCCTCAAAATGTACTTAAATTTATTAAAAAAAGACCATTTTGAAAGCAAAGAGAAAAAAATGGAGTTTTGGAAAAGAACAATGGACCTTCTTAGTGACTCTGTTTCAGAAACCAGAAAAATTGCTTACAAAATGCGCCCGGAAGAAATTGATAATTTCGGGCTTGTATCCGCTTTAGATTCATTTTTTGAACGGATTATGGAAGCTTCGGAAATTAAAGTGCATTTTAATAAAGAAAACTTCAACACCGGCCTGGACGGCGAGAAAGAGCTTATCCTTTTTAGAGTTATCAGTGAATTGGTAAATAATACCCTTAAGCATGCAGAAGCAAATAATATTGACCTTGCCATATTCAATAAAGCAAATAAAATGTATATTGTATATTCTGATGATGGTATTGGATTTTCTTCTAAACACGAAGTCAAAACAAAAGGAATTGGATTAAATAATATAAAAAGCAGGTTAAAATCAATCAATGCAAAATATGAAATGGATAGCCAGCTGAACAATGGCATGTATTTTTTAATTGAAATTAATGTTGATGATTTTGAATGATTTAATTGAATTTTTTTATAATTCTTATAAATTTAATGTATATTTGCAAATATTTTTTAACTACAAATTTTTATAAATATGAAATATAATGTAGCAATTGTAGATGACCATAAGATTTTCAGGGATGGGTTTAAAATGGTTTTAAAATCATTGGATAATATTGGAGAGATTTACGAGGCTCCGGATGGTCAGGATTTTCTTGATCTCATAAAAAAAGACAACATTGATATCGATTTGGTTTTCATGGATGTTAATATGCCCAATATGGATGGAGCTGAAGCAACTGAAAAAGCCTTTAAAATTAAAAAAGATATCAAGGTTATTGCTATCACCGCCTATGAATTGGTTGATTATGTTAACCGGATGCTTTATGTAGGCGTTGAAGGATATATGTTAAAGGATGCTGATTATGAAGAAATTGAAGAAGCTATTAACCAGGTTATGGAAGGCGGTAATTATTTTTCCAAAAAAATATTGGTTTCTCTAAGCAGGAGTGCAGTAAAGACCAGAAAAGAGGAACGCAAGAAAAAAGAAATGCCAAAATTATCCAAAAGAGAATTGGATGTAATAAAGCTTATATGCAAAGGAGTTTCTACAAGGGATATTGCCAGCAAATTATCCATTAGTCAACGTACTGTTGAAAAGCATAAAGAAAACTTAATGCAAAAAACAGGAACAAATACAACAGTAAACCTTGTTATTTTTGCCCTTAAAAATAAATATGCCCAACTGTAGTAAATATTGGTACTACAGCAAATTTAGAGGAAGAATAGTAAAAGTCAGAAGTCTGAAAAGGACAAAACGATTTAAATAGTTGAGCGATTTTTGATAAGAATCGTTCATTTTGGGAGATAGTATAATTGAGCTATTCTGAATTTTAAATACAAAATAATAGTTTCATTAAATTCGTGGTAGAACCTAAATATTTAAGGGATTGGCTAAGCATAATATTTTTTAGAATGTAAGGCTAATCCCTGCGTTAAAAGGATATGTTTCAGGATTCACATTTTTTTCAAACAAAGGTGTAGCATAATATGTAACATATATTTTTGCAAGTTTATACCCGGCTCTGAATGTATAACCATATTTTAGGGGACTTAAATTTAAATCTCCATTTTTAGATTTCATCTTATCGTCATTTTCAAAATAAACCACCTTGGTGTGTGATCCGAGTTTTAGCCCCCCAATAATACCCGCGGCAACGAACACCCTGTCACTCCTTTTATATTTTTTGGGAAATTGAGCTTCAATAAATAAAGGTATAGTTAAGTAACTTGTTGTTAATTTACTCTTTGTAATATTAACCGTGTCATATGTTTCCTCTATAATATTTCCATTATCATCTGACATAATATTGTTATCATAAAACCGGTAATTACACCATTCGATACCTAAACCTGTCACCATCCCTATATAATCATCAAAAAAACCAATACTATATTTAGGTATATTCAAATTCATATTCCACGATTTCCCCATCCTGGTCTCCATAAACCCGGCATCAGAAGGTAATTCAAAACTCATATCTTCAGAAAGTAACATATTTAACCCCAATTCTATTCCAATCCAGTGTCCTCTGAATTTTGATTTACTTTCCGTTTGTTTGGTTTCAGTGTATTCTTCAATGGCTTCATTTACTTCAGAAATGCTTGTATTATTAACACTACTATCTTTGCCAGACATTGTATCTGCCGGCTCAGGTTGTTGTAAGCTTCTATCCACTTTTGCATGGGTATTAATAATAAAAACAGATATCAGGAAAGACAAAATAAAATATTTCATACGCTTGGTTTTTGAGATGTTTCATCTCTGTTCAAGTTTAAAGCATTAAATGTAAGCTAAAAATAAAAAAAATGAATGAAAAATAAAAATTTTTCTGTGTTCTCATCTAAATGTTATACTTGTAAACTCCTTAATAACTCTTTTTTTGAAGTTTCTGCCATGCATGTTGTTTCATCGCATGCCCCATAGTAAACATATATCTTGTCATTTTTTTCTACAATACCATTAGAAAAAACAACATTTGGGAAAAACCCATTGGTTTCATAAGGCTCTTCGGGTTTTAGTAAAGGAATTTTACTTCTGGCAATCACTTTAGAAGGATTATGAAGGTCCAATAATAATAAAAACAGACTATACAATTGATCCTTGCCTTTTCCATGATATATTTGAATCCATCCCTTTGGTGTTTTTATAGAAGGAGCCCCTCCACCGATTTTTTGTTCTTCCCACATCATATCTCTCGGACGTGTAATGCATTGGTGATTCCCCCAATGAATCAAATCCGGTGATTCTGAAATCCATATTGAAGGTTTCCCAAAACCACTATTATTTGGCCGGTGCAAAGCATAATACTTCCCGTCAATTTTTTCAGGAAAAATAGAAACATCTTTATTTTGTGGATGAAATATAATTCCCATCCGGTTTATTTTTTTAAAATCAGTCGTTTTTGCCAGGCATGTTGCCCATCCATCAGGTGATACACACGTATAATTAATATAATATTCATTTTTGATTCTAGTAACCCTGGCATCTTCCACGCCAAACCGTTCACTTTCATTTGCTGGAAAGATAAATGGTTTTTTATCTACGTTAAAATTTTTGCCGTCATTACTCCTGGCAATACGGATGTGGCTCATGGTTGACAAAAAATCCTGCCCCTTATATACAATCCCCCTGGTATCCTTAAACGAAACATCAGGGTCTTTTTTAGAGACTTCCAATATATCGGGGATTCCCTTTTTGTTTTTTATCGTAACTGTCGGAACAGCCACAAATCCGTCTTTTGCTTTACAATCTTCAGCAACTCTTACTAAAAGAATGAATTGATCTTTATACAATGTTGCCCCCGGGTTAAATGCGCCACGTACCCTGTACCCGGAATTTGAAGGCTCTACCATCGAAGGTTTGATCACAGGATTATATTCGTATCTGTTCATTTATTTATTTTGTTAAATGTTTATTTTAATTAGAGTTCCGAAAAATATATATACTTAGCTTTTCCATAAGGCACTGTCACCACAGAATGATACACATCAATATGCTGTTGTGCGATCTTACTCCATCCTGCCTGATGGCTGATATATTGTTTAATATTGTTTTTTAATTCATCTCTTTTTAAAGGATTATCAATCAATTCGGTTATGGCTTTTACATAATCATAATCATTTTGACAAATGACCCCTCCACCGCTTCTGTTAATAATGGCTTTAAATGCCTGCAAGTCAGAAGTTACCGTTGGAATATGCATGGCCATACATTGTGCAAGAATACCGCTTTGCCCTCCTTTTGAATAGGGTAATACAACAACATCTGCAGCAGATAAAATAGTATCAAATGTATGCTGGGGAAATTGGCCCCTGAAAATTTCAATATGATCGGATAATTTAGAGGTGTTCAATGCTTCATAAAGATTTCTGGTATAATTGTCATAAACCGGGCTCCGGACTTTTCCTGCTACAACCAAAACAGCATCTTTATTCTGTTTATAAATTTCCGGGAATAAGCGGACAATCTTATCAAAGTTTTTAGTAGGCCTGAAATAGCCAACCAGTAGTATTACTTTTTTATTTACAAGTCCAAGCTTTTTCTTCGCATCTTTAACCGGGCCCTGTTCCCGGACACCGTGTTCGATGACATGGATTTTTTCTGCTAACCCGAATAATGAGACCAATAAGTCTTTTTGAAACTGTTCATGGACGATTAAAGCTGAAGAAATATCAATAATATATTTTAACACAATTTTTTCCTGATGGTCCATTTCAGGATTTATCGTATGTAATGTTGTAACAACCGGCACACCGGCCATTTTATAACGAAGAATTAACTCAATGATTTCCACTCCTTTTTGTTGGCCGTACAAACCATACTCATGCTGTAAATGCACTACATCGGGAGTACTCTTAATACTTGTAAAAAACACATCAGCAGCAAATGATGAACTTTCCTGGTGGAAGACAGGAAAAACCTTTTCGCCTTGTGCGCCAAACTGGCTCATTACATACGTTTCATTTTGTTTTTTCTTTAAAGCACAATTCAATGCTTCTGTATAAGTGCCAATTCCGCATTCAATCGGAGGATACGTTGATATAAAACAAATCCGCATAATAATTATGAATTAGTTAATAATCTGTTCAGTAAAGTTTTCAAATCTACAATCCCAAAAGTCGTGGCATAATCAGACATGGCATAGGGAATAAGTAGCGTTTTATTCTGATGCAGCATAGCACCACATGTATATACAACATTGGGCACATATCCTTCACGTTCTTCTTCATCGGGTTCAATCAAAGGTACTTTTAATCTTCCAATGATTTTTGATGGATCGTGTTTATCCAGTAAAACTGCACCTATGCAATACCTCCGCATAGCTCCAACACCATGGGTAATCAGCAACCACCCTTTTTCTGTTTCAATTGGTGAACCACAATTGCCAATCTGTATAAATTCCCATGAATAAGAAGGTTTTATCAATACTTTTGTTTCCCTCCACAAATAAATATCATCGGAATACATGATAAACAGGTTTTCATTATCCTGTCGTGAAATCATGGCATACTTCCCATTGATTTTATGCGGGAACAATGCCATCCCTTTATTTTGAACAGCAATACCGTTGAGTGTTATAAATTTAAAATGCAAAAAATCTTTTGTTTCTAACAGTTGAGGCAAAAAGTTCTTGCCATCAAAAGCCGTATAAGTAGCATAATAGATATATTCCCCGTTATCTTCCTGAAACCTCACAAACCGTGCATCTTCAATTCCTTTTCGTTCTGTAAAAAAATAGGGAAAGATAACCCGTTCGGAGAGTTTGACATTGGGATTAAATTTAACTTCATGGTTCGATTGTGCAAGCCATTTAATGGCATCTATGGTTTCATTAAACCGTTGTGTTTTTTTGCCTTTTGAATGCTGTATTTGTTTAAGCCGTTCATCAAGGGAGTCAAAAGAAAAGTTATGATCTAACCCGTTCATGATCTCATCTGAATATTCATTATCTATTCCTATTTCAAAAAGTTTCATTTCAAAACTTTTTTTATCGTACGTGGGATTTTCAATGATTTCAGGGTCTGATACAAATTCACCGGGTTCATCTATCGTAATACGGTTTTTTGAATCAATCGTCCCGGAACGGAATTCAATGGATGAGATATGTCCTTCGCCGGTAGCCCGAAGGCTCATGATAAATCGTGTGCTCCCTTCCGGCAGTCCGCTTTGGTCGAAATGTGGCACAACAGAAGGATTGAAAAGTGCAGCTGACTCGAGGCTGTATTCACTGGTAAAATATGCACCAATCAATTGTTTTCGTTCATCTGAAAATAAAATATCTGTCATGAGATAGGGCTTAACTTTATCAAAATGCTCATAAAATAAGCTGTTAATATCCTGGTGACGATTTTTAAATTTTTGAACAACATGAGTTAATTCCTTTTTTACTTCATGTTCTCTCAATTCCATTATACGAGCCAGTATCCGGGTTACTCTCAGATTCTCGCCCGGGTTAAAAAAACGGATCAATACCCGTGTTGGGTCAGGATTTAAAGTATAATTAATCCGTTTAATGATCTTTGCTTCCATTATTCTTTCAGGTATTAAAAACCAATGATATGATGTATTATTTTATTTGTTTAACCAACGGCAATATAGTAAATATTTTGTTTTGTTTTGCAACATCATTAAAATAAAAAAGGCTGCCTGACAAGACAGCCTTTTAAAAAAATTATATTTAAAACCTATTGGACAATA